>JAJQCF010000012.1 GCA_021202845.1 Oscillospiraceae bacterium | reverse complement strand
TCCACAGGGATATCGCCATTTAATTCATAGTTGCTGATTATCATCCGGATATGTTCATTAAAAACAAATCCGGCACAAAATCCCCTGCCATACTTTTCGGGAATTTCAAATCGGTGATCTTTTATTTCTGCCCCTAATAAATGAGCAAGTATCTTCAGGATAGCCGGTACTGTTTGCTGCTTACATTTATTCATAAGATGTCTTTTACGACTATTTTTGTGTCAAATATAGCTATTTTACTCCTATAATGTCGAGTAATTTTGGGTTATCAACTTAACGACAAGTAAATGATATATAAATTAAACAATCAGAAAATGAAACCAACCGGATTCTCAAAAGACTTTATTCTGGTCGTTACAGGCCAGATCATTTCCATATTCGGAAATCAGATAATAAGGTATGCGTTACCACTTTACCTTTTAAACCAAACAGCTTCGTCCGCATTGTTCGGAACCATTTCAGCCCTTGCCTTTATTCCCATGCTTTTATTATATCCCATAGGAGGGATACTTGCCGACCGCCTTAATAAAAAGCATATCATGGTAATACTGGATTTATGCACAGCTATACTGATTTTCCTGTTTTATACACTGGAAGGTAGAGTATATATTGGACCGTTAATTGGTATAACCATGATGATTTTATATGGTATACAGGGAGCCTATCAGCCGGCAGTTCAGGCAAGCATACCGGTTTTGGTAAAACCGGAGTATTTAATACAGGGAAATTCCGTTGTTAATACGGTCACTTCCCTCTCCGGTATGATGGGACCAGTAATTGGGGGAATATTATATTCCATCTTCGGATTAACTCCTGTATTATATGTCAGCACCGGATGTTATTTTATATCTGCAATTATGGAGATGTTTATCCGTATACCCTATGAAAAACAGCAGGCAAAAGGAAATATATTCATTACCGGTTTTAGTGACCTTAAAGAAAGTTTCCATTTCATGTTTAATGAGACACCGGTTTTATGGAAAGTGTCGCTCCTATGTTCTGCAATGGGATTATTTCTAACCTCTTTAATGTTAATTGCGGTCCCGGTATTAATTACGCAACGCATGGGCTTCGAACCGGATACCGCCAACCGTTTGTATGGATATGCACAGGGAGTAATTGCTGCCGGAGCCATATTAGGGGGAGTAATAGCCGGAATATTTTCAAAAAAATTACAGCCCCAAACAGGTATCTTTATTTTTGCAGATTCCGGATTAACTGTCCTTTCAGCCGGGTTTGCACTTCATTTTCTACACGGATCGATGGGAACTTACATTCTTCTGATTGCCGCATGCGGCTTACTGGTAACGTTATCAACAGTATTTCAAATCCAGATACTTAGTTATGTACAGCTACTAACTCCTACGGAATTAACAGGAAAAGTCCTCTCATTTGTAATATGTATTTGTATGTGTACCCTTCCGGTTGGCCAGGTCATCTATGGATTTGTTTTCGAATAATAACCAACAATACCTATATTCCATTTTATATAGCCGGATTGACCATGATAACCATCAGTATTGCCACACGCCATATATTCTATGGAATTGACAAACTACTTAATTATTCCGGTTAATTTAAAGCCGGAAAACTGATAACTCCGATAACACGCTAAAGTCTTTACTTTTTTATATGAAATGTAATACCATTTAATTTGGATTATCTTCTTCGTTCATATCCTTCACCAACTCCTTTAGTTGTCCACTCAAACGATTTTCATTATAGGCTTCTTTTAGGTCACTGGTGTCAAGAAATAAACAACCTATTTTAGCTTCGGATGTACGGCTTACGGTCAATTGTGTAACGGTGAAATTATACCCTTTATATTCGTCGAAAACTATTTTCTGAGTGTATGTATTATCGGTTTCTTTATCTCTTACCAAATAAAGGGTAGGAATAGGTAAATCATCTCCTTCCAATATTATTTTTTCAAAAAACTGATATTTGCCCGCTTCAACAAAACCATTCACCATATCCTTTGTTACCATGTCTTTAGCTGGTGGAGTAGTAACCCATACCGGTGTTAACGAAGCATCTTTCGTATAATAATAAATTGTATCCGTTTGCCGGCTACAAAGCAAATATCCGTCGTTATATTTAACAAGAGACTGTAAAGGTTTACTTATAAACATGCCATTGCTTTCCTTTCCCACTATATAAGAATAATCTTCCACTATAGGAATAGATTCAATTAAAGTTCCGTCTTCTTTAGATACACGAATAAAAGAAGACGAATAACAATCTTCACACTCTATTTCTTTGGATAACGATTTCCCGTCGTACGCTAAATCTACCATTATCTTTTCACGATAGGCATCATATAGCAACAAAGAATTTTCATCCCAGTCGGCCAGATTCCATATCCTGGATTCTTCCGGAAAATCTAATACCCGTTTAAAATTTCCCAAATGATCATACACTTTAATTTGATAAATAATTACCCGTGCTACTATAAATAATTCATCCTTTTTATCATCATATACAGCTCCACCCATAAGGTTTGTGTATTCTTCCGGACCATTTCCTTTACGATTAAACTTAGAAATAAATTTTCCACTCCGGGAAAAAAGTGAATATCTCCCGACCGGTGAGCAAATATGACTGTTTTGGAAGAAAGACAAAATAACCATCCACCAAATAAATATTCATCTTTATCAGACTCAAAATGGATATAAGAAACGTCTGCAATATCATCCAGATTAATCTCTTTTATCGGATAGTTATTATCCAACAAATTGATTTTAACAATTTTATCAGAAAGAGAGGTTTTAGAAGAACAGGCAACAAAAAGCAGACAAACAAGCAATAAAAAGCCGAA
>JAJQCF010000021.1 GCA_021202845.1 Oscillospiraceae bacterium | reverse complement strand
TTACCTTTACGCTGGTAACTTTGTTCGCGCTGCTTCCGACGTCAGTCTGGCTGCCGCTTACTTCGACGACCAGTTCATCGCCATCCATCAGAATTCCCGTGCCAGTGCTGGTGTAGCCGCTGTCTTCCAGAGCAGTGCCGTCATAGGTCTTGGTTGCGCTGTTTGCGGTTACTACTATCTCTGCCGTGATTTTTGTAATCGTCAGCACGCCCGGGGTCTGGGTAATATCATAGTTTGCAGTGACGTCATCGCCGGCTGCATTCTTTATTACTACAGTGCCGCTGAATGCACCATTATACTCGCCGGCATTAGTTCCCTTGGCGCTGTAGCTCAGTTCGCTATAGCTGTCGCCGATGACAAGTCCGGTGCCTTCTCCGGTCTCACTGACGGTAATGCCAGTGATTTCTTGCTCCTGTCCGTTATAAACCTTTTCAGCAGACTCGCCGGTGAAGATTACAGGTCTCTTTGTGATTGTCACCGTCGCTGTAGTTGTAGCATCCGAATATCCGGCAAGGGACGCAGTCACGGTCACAGTGTAAGTGCCGGCATCCACCGGCTCACTGTCAAGCACATTGCCCTCGCTGTCGGTGTACACATACGTGATGGTTGCTGCCGTTGTTGCCGTACCATCAACCGTTGCCGTTCCGGTTACGCCATGGGACTCGCCGTCGTAAACAACAGTTACATTATCAGCAGTAACAGCCAAATCCGTTGTGTTGTTAGTTATTGTCAGCTTGCCCGGATTAACCGCAATCGTATACTGCTCAGTAACGTCCTTGCCATTTTCATCGACAATCACAACACTGTAATTGTCATCCCAAGAACCTTCGTAAGTGTTAACAGCCGTACCGGTGGCCTCAGTATAGCCGGTAACTGTAGATATGCTGTGGCCGTCCTTCAGTCCGGTGACTGTGGAAACGCCGTCACCGCTGGTCTCATAGCCATAACCGGATTGCGCGCTGCCGGTGTACTCCACATTCCTGTCCGCAATCGTAATCGTCAGCGCAGTCTTTTCGGCATACTGTGCTACATAAGTCACAGACCCCGTGACGGTATTCGTTACTGTCGGGGCCCAGCCGGTGAAGTAATAACCCTCAGCCGCAGTTACCTCAGGAGCCGCAGGTGTAGCAGAACCATATGCAAGGTTATTGTATACTACGGCCTCCGCTGTCGCTTCGTCCGCGCCCTCTAAGCTTTCATAGTTGCTCAGTGAACCATATTCGCCGTCCTCGTACGTAACCGTGTAATACAGCACACTGCCGTCAACCGCCGGCACGGGGAAATGATATTCCACATCACCGACCGTTAAATAAGTTGCATCATTAAGCGGGAAGGTCTCACTGCCATCAGATATGCTGCTTGTGTCCACCGTCACCGTGTACGTATATGTATAGGTATAGGTGTATGTAGTAGTGTTGCCATCCGTGGTTTCCACCACGGTCGCGCTGGACAGAGTCCATGTAATAGTTCCGTCCTCCAGTGTAGCATCGGTGCTGCTGCTGTCCAGAACAACATTACTTACGTTTGAACCCATCGGGTCAGTGACGGTCATAGTCGCCAGTTCCCCTGTAATGATCTCCGTAATGGCCGCGAAAGCAGCATACAGCTCATCGGCATTGGAAGCGTTGTAAGCGTACGTCTTATCCGAAGTAGCCGCCGTAGCTATTGAGCCGGACAGGTATTCGCCAATTGTTGTCGTGTCGGTGCTATTACTGTAAAGCGTATCATTCGCAACGCCGAAACAAACGGTGTATACGCTCGCGCTCTTTTTAAGCGTCGTCGCGGCAGCTGTTGTGGCTGTAGTTACATTCGTAGTGGTACTGCTGCCGGTACCCGCTCGATAGTACGTTGTTCCGCCTATTGTTATGGCAGTACTGCCCATACCAGAAGAAGATGAAGTAAGATAAAATGTCGGCGCACCGTCAGTCAAAACAATAACATTTTTCTGGGTGCTTGCAATGTCTTTCACCGTATCAAGCGTCAGCTGGTAATCCGCCTGCAAAAGTCCGGCATGCAGGTTAGTTCCGCCGTCTGCACTCAACGCATTTATCTGCGACAAAACGGCGTTGTACCCTGATATGGTGGAAACATCAACCCATGCATTAGCCGTGACGCCGCTGCTGAAAGCGACAAGTGAAACATATCGGCCAAGGCTCAAATCAGTTGTTGATGTCAGTGTGCCGCTCTCGTTAAATTCCAGTCCGCTGTAAGACTGCAGGAAGCTGATGGCCGCCTGCTTCGCGGCATAGATGCGGGTTTCATCACTGTTAACGTTACTGCCACGGTTTCCTGTGGTGTTTGTATTTTTGCTGCAGTCCGTAGCATGACTGCCGTTGCCGCCGCATTCCGCACAATAATTCATAGACCCCGAGACGTCGATTACCAAAACGGTAGCCGCCGCAGCCGCAGCCGTGGTCGTGGACGTGGTGGTCGTTGTAACGGTAAGAGTAATCTCAAACTCGTTCGGATTTTCCGTCGCCACTGCGGTCTTGGACAGCGTATAATTTTCGTGCTCCGCAGTTCCGGTACTGTCACTATCTTCAGTCCACGTTCCGTCTTCGTAAGTGCCGTATACAATGCCGCTGCTCTCTTCGGTTTGCTCATCATCTGCAAACGCCGACGTCGGCAAGACCGACAGCATCATGCATACAGCCATTACTATTGCTAAAATTCGTTTTCGCATTTGTTTTGATTCCTCCTTAATTTGCTTTTTTTGCTTTTTGCTTTATTTTTTGAGGTCGCTCTGTCACTGCAGACTAACCTCATCTCCTTTCATTCAGCTCCGGCGGGGAACCCGAGCATAAAAATCAGGCCAAGCACCTTGTTCGTCTGACCTGTTGCACGCCTGCCGCGTCCGCCCTCTTCACTTTCATTACCCCCCCCCGCGGGACAAAGTCTGTTTTTCGCAATTTCACAGTTAAACGGCTATTGCAGCTCAGTCGCACAATCTGTTTTTTAAGTGTACTACACTCCCTCAAAAATTGCAAGAGATTTTTGAAATTTTGTCAGCAAAAATTGCTCGGCCGCCATGCTCCGCGGGTTCATAAGCCCCGCCGCAGCGCCTTTTGCGGTTTTGTTTACCACTCTATATAGTATACATAAACAGCAAAATCCCGAAATCCGCGCCCTCTGCGTTCAAACTAATGTGCTAAAGCCACCGCATTTTTCGCGGCTCGTAATTCCGCAAAATCAATGGGTTTTCATTGACAGATGCTCCGGCTGCGAATATAATCTGAATATTGAGTTATCGGGGGTGCGGAGCGTGCAGGCGCGGTTGGGTGAGCCGGACAGGGACGAAATATTGACTTACCTCGGCTTTCACGGGCGGGAGTGTCCCGCGGAGCTGGTCGGGCAGCTGACGGAGTGTATGCGCCGCGTGACCGAGGCCGCGCGGCCGAGGCTCGTCTACCGGCGGCTGCCGCTCGAGGGCGGCGAGATTCGCGGTCTGCCTCTGGGCGGCGGGGACATACGCGCGCTGCTTGCGCCCTGCCGCGAGGCGGTGCTGCTGGCCGTCACGCTGGGCGGCGGAGTGGAGCGGCTGCTTATGCGCAGCGGGGTGAGCGACATGGGCGACGCCGTTATTATGGACGCCTGCGCCAGCGCCGCCGTGGAGAGCGTCTGCGAAAACTTCGACGCGGACTTGCGTCTGGCGCTGCACGGCGAAGGGCTTTACCTTACCGACCGCTTCAGCCCCGGGTACGGCGATTTGCCTTTGGACTGCCAGAGCGCGCTGTGCGAGGCGCTGAACGCCCAGCGGCGCATCGGCCTGACCGTGACGGAGACGCAGATTCTCATACCGCGGAAGTCCGTGACCGCAATCATGGGCATTGCGGATACTCCCCAGCCCCTGCAGCGGCACGGCTGCGGAAAATGCAGTCTGTCCGCAACCTGCCCCTATCGAAAGGAAGGCGCTAAATGCCATGAATGACAACAAAAAGCTGACTCTGCTGGACGGCGCGACCGGCACCATGATTCAGGCCGCGGGCTTGAAGCTGGGCGAACGCCCGGAGCTGTTCGGCATGGAGCACCCCGACATTGTGGAGCAAATACACCGCGCCTATGTGGAAGCGGGCAGCGACATTATATACGCCAACACCTTCGGCGCCAACGCGCACAAGCTGGCCGGACTGGGGCACAGCGTGGAGGAGGTCATTTCCGCCAACATAGCCACAGCGCGCGCCGCCGCGGGAGACAGGGCGAAGGTCGCGCTGGACATAGGGCCTATCGGCGAGCTGATGGAGCCGCTGGGCACGCTCTCGTTTGACGAGGCGTACGCGCTGTTTACCGAAATGCTGCGCGCGGGAGAGCGCGCGGGCGCGGACTTGGTCGTGTTCGAGACAATGACGGACTTGGCCGAGGCGCGCGCCGCCGTGCTGGCCGCCAAAGAGCAGACAAGTCTGCCCGTGTGGGTGACAATGAGCTTTGAAGCGAGCGGCAGGACGTTCACCGGCACAACGGTGGCGTCTATGGCCGTTACGCTGGGCGGTCTGGGCGCGGACGCGCTGGGCATAAACTGCTCGCTCGGCCCCGACGAGATTTACCCGCTCATACAGGAGATGCTCGCGTGGACGGACAAGCCTGTCATCGTCAAACCCAACGCCGGACTGCCCGACCCCGCCACGGGAGCCTACAGCATGGACGCAGAGATGTTCGCCCGCCAGATGTCGCGCTTCCCCGCTCTGGGCGTCACTATATTGGGCGGCTGCTGCGGCACGACGCCGGAGTTCATCCGCGCGCTAAGCACACTCGCGCCGGACGAAAACGCCGCCGCGCGCCCCGCGCTCCGCCGCGGCGTCTGCTCCGCCTCGCACATGACGGAGCTGAAGGGCGTGCGCGTCATAGGCGAGCGCATAAACCCCACGGGCAAAAAGCGCTTTCAGCAGGCTCTGCGCGAACGCGACCTGAATTATATAATGGAGCGCGCCATAGAGCAGGCAGACGCGGGCGCGGACATTTTAGACATAAACGTCGGTCTGCCGGGCATAGACGAGGCGGAGATGATGACGCAGGTGGTGCGCGCCGTGCAGAGCGTTGTGGACTTGCCGCTGCAGATTGACTCCTCCGACCCCGCCGCAATAGAGGCCGGACTGCGTGAGTGCGCGGGACGGGCGATTGTCAACTCCGTCAACGCGGAGGCGGAAAACTTGGAGCGCGTGCTGCCGCTGGTGAAGAAGTACGGCGCGGCGGTTGTGGGGCTGACTATGGACAAAAGCGGCATACCGCAGACAGCGGACGCGCGCGTTGCACTGGCGGAGCGCATATTGGACGCGGCGGCGGCGCACGGCATACCGCGCGAGGACGTGCTTATAGACTGCCTGACGCTGACAATTTCCGCACAGCAGGAGCAGGCGGCGGAGACGCTGCGCGCCGTGCGCACTGTCCACGAGCGGCTTGGTCTGCACTGTGTCCTCGGCGTCAGCAATATCTCCTTCGGCCTGCCGACGCGCGCGCACGTCACGGTCAGCTTCCTGACCCAAGCCATGCTCTGCGGTCTCGATTTGCCAATTGTGAACCCCAATCAAAGTGAAATCATGGACGCCGTATTCGCCTTCCGCGCCCTCAGCGGCGAGGACAGGGACTGCGCGCGCTATATAGAGCGCTTCGCCTCCGCGCCAAGCGCGCCGACTGCCGCGCCGAGCAGCGAAATGACGCTTGAGGCCGCGATATTAAAGGGGCTGAAGCAGGAGACGGCACAGCTCACCGCCGCGCTGCTGGAGACGATGACCGAATTAGAGGTCATAAACGAAAGGCTCATTCCCGCGCTGGACGTGGTGGGCGAAAAGTACGAAAAGCAGGAGATTTTCCTGCCCCAGCTCATCAACGCCGCCAACGCCGCCTGCGCTGGATTTGACCTCATAAAAACGCGCATCGCCTCGCGCGGCGGGGAGAGCGTTTCCAAGGGCAAAATTATTCTCGCCACCGTCGAGGGCGACATACACGACATCGGCAAGAACATCGTCCGCGTTGTGCTGGAAAACTACGGCTATCAGGTGTTGGACTTGGGGCGCGACGTGCCGGTGCAGAGCGTTGTGGACGCCGCGGTGCGGGAAAACGTCTCGCTCGTCGGCCTCTCCGCGCTGATGACGACCACGGTGGACTCCATGCGCCGCACTATTCAGGCTCTGCGCGCAAGCGGACACCCCTGCAAGGTCATGGTCGGCGGCGCGGTGCTGACGCCGGAGTACGCCGAGCAGATAGGCGCGGACTACTACGCACGCGATGCCAAGGCGTCCGCAGACATCGCCAAGGAGGTTCTCGGGTAATATGGACATTCGAGAGATGCTGAAAACCGCTCCGCTGCTGTTCGACGGGGCTATGGGTACATATTTTTCGCAAAAGGTGCGCGCTCACGGCGGCAGCTGCGAGCTGGCGAACCTGAACGAGCCGGAGACCGTGGCGGAGATACACCGCGAATACCTCAGCGCGGGCGCGCAGGCGATAAAGTCTAACACCTTTGCCGCCAACCGCCCCACCATGAACGGGGACGAAGCGCTTGTCCGCCGCGTCATCAGCGCCGGCTGGCAGATTGCGCAGCGCGAGGCCGAGAGCGCGGGAGCCTTCGCCTTTGCCGACATAGGCCCCGTCGGCGGTCTTGACGGCGGCAGCGCGGCAGACGAATACTGCTGGCTCGCCGACCGCTTTTTGGACGAGGGCGCGGTAAACTTCCTGTTTGAAACCCAGTCCTCCGCGCGCGGTCTGGCCGAGGCCGCGGAGCATATCCGCGCGCGCCGCCCCGAGGCGTTTATAATGGTATCCTTTGCCGTCCAGCCAGACGGCTTCACGCGCGAGGGCGAGTTTGCCTCGGAGCTTTTGGCCGAAATGCGCAAAAGCGGCGCGGCGGACGCCGTGGGCTTCAACTGCGTCTGCGGCGCGCGGCATATGCTGGAGCTGGCGCGCACGCTGGATAGCGGCGGCTTGCCTCTCTCGCTCATGCCCAACGCCGGTTATCCCGTTGTCCGCGGCAGCCGCACGTTCTACGACGGCGACCCCGCCTACTTCGCCGCGCAGCTGGCGGAAATGGCGGCGGAGGGCGCGGCCATACTGGGCGGCTGCTGCGGCACCACCCCCGCGCACATCGAGCGCGCGCGGCAGGCGCTCAGCGGCAGCAGACCAGCCCCCGCCAGCGCCCGCATCGCGCTGGAAAAGCCCGCCGAGCCGCCGGAAAGCCCATTTTGGCAAAAGCTGACGCGCGGTGAGCGCGTGACGGCGGTGGAGCTGGACTCGCCCGCCGACGCCTCCATAGAAAAATTCATGCGCGGCGCGCGGGAGCTGCAAAGCGCGGGGGTAGATTTGCTCACCATTGCCGACTGCCCCATCGCGCGGGCGCGCATGGACTCCAGCCTATTGGCCTGCAAGGTTTACCGCGAGCTGGGCATGGAGCCGCTGCCGCACATGACCTGCCGCGACCGCAACCTCAACGCCTCCAAGGCGCTGCTGCTGGGACTGAGCGCCGAGGGCGTGCGCAACGTGCTGCTTGTCACCGGCGACCCCGTGCCCACGGCGGAGCGCGACGAGGTCAAGAGCGTCTACCAGTTCAACTCGCGCAAGTTAGCGGCCTTCGTCGCCTCGCTGGGCGAACAGTCGCTGGCCGCGCCGTTCCACATCTTCGGCGCGCTGAACGTAAACGCGAGGAATTTTGACATCCAGCTGCGTCTGGCCAAGGAGAAGTTGGAGCGCGGCATGGTCGGCTTTCTCACCCAGCCCGTACTGACGCACGAGGCGTTTGAAAATCTCCGCCGCGCAAAGCGCGAGCTGCCGAGCGCCTATATTTTAGGCGGCATCATCCCCATCGTCAGCGCCCGCAACGCCCGCTTTATGGACAGCGAAATTAACGGCATAAACGTAGACCCCCGTCTAACGGAGATGTACGAGGGCTTGGACAGAGCCGAGGCGGAGGAGCTGGCCGTAAAAATCTCCGCGGAGATTGCCCGCCGCATTGCCCCCGCCGTGGACGGCTATTACCTGATGACCCCCTTCCAGCGCACCGGCCTAATCACCCGCATACTCGCGCAACTGCGCCGCGAGGGGCTTGTATGACTGCCGCGTGAAAAATTTCTCTAATTTTCTGCAACTATTTGTTTGATATTATAAATCAAACGATGTATAATATCAATTACAGATAGTTGTGGAGGAATAGAAATGACTACTTCGGAACAAATAAGGGTTTTATGTGTAAGGACCGGCATAAGTCAGTCAGAGCTTGCGCGAAGAATAAACCAAACACCTCAAAACTTCAACGCCAAATTAAAAAGAAATACAGTAACTCAAAACGAGTTAAATCAAATTGCAGAAGCATTGAATGTAACGTATGAGCATTACTTTGTTTTAGCTAACGGAGAACTCATCAAATAAGAAAGGATACTCTTATGACAGAACATAAAATAATTTTTGGTGACAGCCGTTCGCTAAATCAAATTAAAGATAAATCAGTACAATTAATTATCACCTCACCTCCCTATTGGCAATTAAAAGATTACGGAGCAGATGAACAGATTGGCTTCAATGACAGCTACGAAGAATATATAAACAATCTCAATCTTGTTTGGAAAGAGTGCAATCGCGTTTTATCAGATGGATGCAGATTGTGTATTAATATCGGGGACCAGTTTGCTCGTTCGGTTTATTATGGCAGATACAAAGTAATTCCAATTCGTACAGAGATTATCCGTTTTTGTGAATCTTTGGGCATGGACTATATGGGAGCAATTATCTGGCAGAAAGCCACAACGATGAACACTTCCGGCGGCGGCGCAATTATGGGCAGTTTTCCTTATCCTCGAAATGGTATTTTAAAAATTGATTATGAATTTATTCTGCTGTTCAAGAAACTTGGTAATGCACCTAAGCCTACACTACAGCAAAAAGAACAGTCTGCTATGACAAAAGAGGAATGGGGACAATATTTTTCTTCTCATTGGCATTTTAATGGTGTCAAACAAATGGGGCATATTGCCATGTTTCCCGAAGAATTGCCAAAGCGCTTAATTAAAATGTTCTCCTTTGCCGGAGAAACTGTATTTGATCCTTTTGCAGGGAGCGGCACAACATCTCTTGCCGCCAAAAATTTAGGTAGAAATTCCATAGGATATGAAATTAACAAAGAGTTTGAGCCTGTTATACGGGAAAAATTAGGCGCAAATCAAATTCGATTGGACGATGATGCAGTCATAACTTTTGATGATGATATAGTTGGTAATATATCATCATTTGACCAGCTTCCGTATATCTTTCATGACCCTCATAAAATGGACAAAAAAGTTGATGTGAAGAAACTACAATATGGGTCAAAGATAGACAATTCTGATACCAAAAAACGCGAGTTATTCGGGGTTAAACAAGTCATTTCACCTGAAAAGATTGAGCTTTCAAATGGGTCAATTGTCCGGTTAATAGGTGTAAAATGCAATCCTGCTTTCCAAAATGAAGCAGTGACTTTTCTTCAAGAAAAATTTAACAAGCGTCGAGTTTTTTTGAAATATGATGCTGAAAAGTACGATAGGGACAACACCTTGCAATGCTATGTATACCTCGACAATAAAACCTTCATAAATAACCATTTGATTAGAACGGGTTTTGTTAATGTAGATAATGATACCGAGTATTCTTGTCGGGCAAAATTTAACGCATCTATGCCAAAATAAAAATAGGGGCTGCGTTATTGGCAGCTCCTATCTTCAGTCTTCAACTTCAATTTTTAATCCATTTTTGGTCTTAGTGTAATATATCATCTTTACGTTAATCGTCTCAGAGAGCCGTCCCATAGTTTTGTATGTATCCGGCTTTACAGAGTACGGAATGTCACCAACATATCCATCAATACCTACAGATTCTTCTGCTGGTGTGGCAAGCCTATACGCTGTTCCACGCTTTTCAGCCAAAAAAGTTAGAATTGCTTTTTGAACATACAGTCCATTGAATGTCTTGTTGATAACCAAATCTTCAACCCAGTTTTTTACCATTTCACGGTCAATCAGCGGAATCGCGTTTCTGAGATTTTGTACCTGAGCATAAATTTTATCTGTTGCCTTATCAAAAGCATCAGGATATTTTTCTGTGTACCATTTATGCCAGTTTTCTATGGTGATTTCCATACCTGATTTCATAAACTCAGGAAACAATTCCGACATTTGCCCAACAACGACAGGACGAGTGCCTTGGGCATTCTGATTTGCCCAGTTTATTAACTGAGATGTGTATTTAGGGAACACATATGTTTCGCTTTCATTGTAGATTTCAATGTTTTCATTTTTGATTGTGTAGTTCATTTTTTCACTCATCATGTTCCTCCAAGAACAATTTATAGGTTTCAATTTCAAGCGCGTCTGCAATGCGTTGTATATTTTCAAGAGAAATGCTTCGACGATAGCACTCAATAGCACTAATATAAGTGCGGTGCATACCGCATTTTCCAGCAAATGCTTCCTGAGATATAC
This sequence comes from Oscillospiraceae bacterium, assembly GCA_021202845.1. Taxonomy (GTDB): domain Bacteria; phylum Bacillota; class Clostridia; order Oscillospirales; family Oscillospiraceae; genus JAJQCF01. The sequence goes on along the minus strand of JAJQCF010000021.1, from coordinate 81,993 downwards.
CCATTGATGTGCGATACTTCTTCAAATTTGTCCCAAACACTTTTATAATATCCATCGCTGCAATCCTCCTCTCCTATAATTATAATTCATTTGAATACTATAAGTCTACATACAATAAATATCGTCAGCTTTCGCGCGAAAAATTTCTCTCAGCTGTTCCATTTAAGAAAAATGTGTGGTAAAATAGCTGCACTAACCAAGCCGCGCCCCACTGTCTGCGCGGCGCAGGAGGGACATATATGTCTGAAAATTATATTACCCTGCCGCAGAGCGACGGCAGCGTGAACATCTCCGAGGAGGTCGTGGCGGTCATTTCCGCCGCCGCCATTTCCGAGGTGGAGGGAGTTGCCGGACTTAGCAACACCGCAGGCAGCGACATTCAGGACTTCGTCGGCAAGCGAAGCGTTTCCAAGGGCATTAAAATTGACTTTGCGGACAGCGCCATCACCATCGACGCGCTCGTCATGCTGCATTACGGCTCCGGCATAGCGGCCGTGGCCGCCAAGGTGCAGGAGGCCGTCGTCTCCGCCGTTGAAGCCATGACCGGCATCCGCCCGACGGTGAACGTTCACATCACCGGCGTTGTATTCGATAAATAAAGCCCCCACAGGAGGGATTGACAAATGACAAGAAAAACAGCCCGCGCGCTGGCCGTGCAGCTTCTCTATTCCTCGGAAATGACCGGCAAGAGCCCCGAGGAGACGCTGGAAACATTTTTTGAGCCGGAGCACTACGCCTCGCTGACCGCCGAGGGCGACACATTCTGCGAAATGCCGGCGCAAAAGCAGCTGGACTATATCACCGCGGTTTTGAAAAGCGCAACAGAGCACCGCGAAGAGCTGGACGGGCACATAGCCCGCTGTGCCACCGGCTGGCGCTTAGAGCGCATATCCGCCGCAGTGTCAGCAATTCTGCGCTGCGCCATGTGCGAAATAATGTTCATGGACGACGTGCCTACGGGCGTCGCCGTCAACGAGGCCGTGGATTTGGCCAAGGAGTACGGCGAGGACGGAGCCGCGGGCTTTGTCAACGGCGTTTTGGGCGCATTTGCCCGCGGCGAGGCGCAGAGCGCGGAATGAACGAGCAGACAGTATTCACCGTCACCGAGCTCAACAGCCGCGTGAAAATGCTGCTGGAGCTTGACCCCGCGCTGCAAAGCGTCTGCGTCGCCGGAGAGATAAGCAATTACAAGTCCTACCCCTCCGGCCACCACTACTTCACGCTCAAGGACGCCGAGAGCAGCGTGAGGTGTGTGATGTTCCGCTCCTACGCCTCGCGGCTGCGCTTCCGCCCCGAAAACGGCATGAGTGCGGCGGCGTTCGGGCGCGTCGGCGTGTACCCGCGCGACGGAGCCTACCAGCTCTACTGCGAGGCGCTGCGGCCTCTGGGCGCGGGCGACCTCAACATTGCCTACGAGCAGCTTAAAGCGCGCTTGCAGGCCGAGGGACTTTTCGACGCGGCGGCAAAGAAGCCCATACCGCGCTTCCCCGCGCGCATCGCCGTCATAACCAGCCCCGCGGGCGCGGCGGTGCGCGACATAATCAGGGTCGCGGGACACCGCTGGCCGCTGGCAAAGCTCATCATACTGCCCGTGCGGGTTCAGGGCGCGGAGGCTCCGGCGGAAATTGCCGAGGCTCTGAGCTACGCCAACCGCCACGCCGTTGCCGACCTCATAATAACGGGACGCGGCGGCGGCAGCATAGAAGACTTGTGGTGCTTCAACGACGAGCGCGTGGCCCGCGCCATATACGCCTCGAAAATACCCGTTATATCCGCCGTGGGACACGAGCCTGACGTAACCATTGCCGACTATGTAGCCGACCTGCGCGCGGCCACGCCCTCCAACGGCGCGGAGCTGGCCGTACCAGACCAAGCGGAGCTGCGCGAGGGGCTGCTGGACACGGAGGAGCGCATAAATCAGGCGCTGCAAAAAAAGCTCGGCACTCTGCGGCGCGAGCTGACGGCGCTGCAAAACCGCGGCGCGCTGAAAAAGCCGACGGCCTACATCGACCAAAAGCGTATGGACGCCGACCGCCAGCGCTCGCGCCTCATTGCCGCGCAGGAAAAGCGCCTCGGCGCGCTGCGGCGCGAGCAGGTGCGCCTTGCCGCCGCGCTGGACGCGCTCAGTCCCCTGCGGGTGCTGTCGCGCGGTTACGCCGTGGCCGCCAAGCCCGACGGCACGGTGCTGCGCAGCGCTGCCGAGGCGGAGCGCGGCGAGATGATTGACCTGACGCTCACCGACGGCGCGCTGAAGTGCCGCGTGGAAGAAATTTTTGCGGAAGCCAAAGGAGGGAAAACACATGGCGGGAAAAAAGCTGACGTTTGAGCAGGCGCTTGAACGCCTTGACGAAATTGTGAGGAGCCTTGAGAGCGGCGAGGCGGCGCTGGACGAGTCCATGACCCTCTTCACCGAGGGCACCAAGCTCATAAAGCAGTGCGGAGATATGCTGGACAAGGCCGAGCAGCAGGTTGTGCAGCTGCAGCAGGGCGAAAACGGCGAACCCGTGGAGCTGCCGTTTAATGTCTCGGCGGAAAAATAATTCGCGCTCCGGCCTACATATTCATCAGTTTTGTGCATATGCACAAATTTATTTGAAAATTTCCGTCCCGAAATTGCAGGAGCCATCTTGTAATTTCGGGAGCTTTTTGTTATTATCTAATAGAGCGGCAATATTGAATATTCATTTAAGGCGAATAGATATGATTTTGGAAAATATAAAATCCTCGGCCGACGTCAAGGCTCTCACCGCCGCCCAGACGCAGGCGCTGTGCGGCGAGCTTCGTCAGGCCATAATAGAAAATGTTTCAAAAACCGGCGGCCATCTGGCCTCCGGCCTCGGCGCGGTCGAGCTGACCGTCGCCATACACAGGGTGTACGACACGGCCTCCGACCGCGTCATATTCGACGTGGGTCACCAGTGCTACGCCCACAAAATGCTCACCGGCCGCCTCGACCGCTTCGGCACTCTGCGGCAGTTCGGCGGGCTCTCCGGCTTCCCCACCCCGTTTGAGAGCGGCGACGACCCCTGCGTCTGCGGCCACGCCAGCGTTTCCGTGTCCAACGCGCTCGGCATGGCGCGCGCAAGGACTCTGCGGGGCGCCGACTGCGACATATGCGCCGTCATCGGCGACGGTGCGCTCACGGGCGGCGTCGCCTACGAGGGGCTGTCCGACTGCGGACAGTCCGGTGAGAGCATTGTTGTCATACTGAACGACAACTGTATGTCCATAAGCTCCAACGTCGGCGGCATGGCGAAGCTGCTGTCGCTTATCCGCGCCCGCCCCTCCTACCTGCGCTTCAAGCGCTTTTACCGACGGGTGATAGGCCGCGTGAAGCCGCTTTACGCGGTTACGCACTCCGTAAAGGAGTGGATTAAGCACATAGTTATCCCCGACAATATGTTCGAGCAAATGGGCTTTTACTATCTCGGCCCCGTGGACGGCCACAACGAGCGCCTGCTCGAGCACGTCCTGCGGGACGCCAAGGCGCTGAAAATGCCGGTGCTGCTGCACGTTGTGACAACAAAGGGCAAGGGCTACGCCCCTGCGGAGCGCGACCCGGAGCTTTACCACGGCGTCGGCCCGTTCGACGTGCAAAAGGGCATAGAGCAGGCCGCGCCCAAGCGCGACTTTTCCGCCGCCTTCGGTGAGGCGATGTGCGCCGCGGCGGAGCGTGACGGCGCCGTTGCCGCCATAACCGCGGCAATGGAGAGCGGCACCGGCCTCACGGCGTTTGCCGAAAAATACCCCGAACGCTTTTTCGACGTCGGCATCGAGGAGGAGCACGCCGTTTCCATGTGCGCGGGCATGGCGCTGAACGGGCTGAAGCCCGTGTTTGCCGTTTACTCCAGCTTCTTGCAGCGCGGGCTCGATATGCTCATTCACGACGTCGGCCTTGCGCGCGCCCATGTGGTGTTCGGAGTTGACCGCGCGGGGCTGGTCGGCGCGGACGGCATGACCCACCAAGGCGCTTTTGACGTGGGCTACCTGCGTCTTGTCCCCGGCATGACGCTCCTCTCGCCCTCTAACTACGTCGAGCTGCGCTCCATGCTGGGCGCGGCGCTGGACGCCGACGGTCCCGTTGCTCTGCGCTACCCGCGCGGGAGCGAGGGCGCTTTCACCGACGACACTTCCGCCGCTCCCTCCGCGCTGCTGCGCGCCGGCGTCGACGCTGTGATAATCAGCTACGGCATTATGATAAACGAGGCGCTGGCGGCGGCTGAAATGCTGGAGCAAAAGGGCATACGCGCCGCCGTGCTCAAGCTCAACCGCCTGACGGAGCCTGATTTCCGTCTGGACAGCGAGCTGGCCGCAATTCCCGCCGCCGTAGTCGCGGAGGACTGCGCCGCCGCGGGCTGCGTGGGGCAGTCTCTTGCCGCCGCGCTTGCGGAAAGGGGCGCTGCCATGCGCCTGAAAATGCTCAACCTCGGCTCCGGCGTGGTGCAGCACGGCAGCGTTGACGCGCTCCGCCGCGCCTGCGGCATAGACGCGCAGTCCATAGCCGCCGCCGTCGCCTCTCTTGCAGGAGGTGCGGCATGAAAAAGCAGAGACTTGACCAGCTTGTTTTTGACCGCGGACTGGCTCCCAGCCGCGAGAGAGCAAAGACCAGCATAATGGCCGGACTTGTGTTCGTGGACGGCCAGCGCGCGGACAAGCCCGGGACAATGATTGACCCCGAAAAAAATATCGAGCTGCGCGGCCAGACGCTTAAATATGTCTCCCGCGGCGGGCTGAAGTTAGAAAAAGCGCTGAAGGTCTTTGACGTTGACCCCACGGGGCTCGTGTGCTTGGACTGCGGCGCTTCCACCGGCGGCTTCACCGACGTGCTGCTGCAGGGCGGCGCGGCGCGGGTTTACGCCGTGGACGTGGGCTACGGCCAGTTGGCGTGGAAGGTGCGCAACGACCCGCGCGTTGTGAACCTTGAGCGCACGAACGCGCGCTATCTCACGCGCGAACAGATACCCGAAGCGCCGGACATAGCCGTTATGGACCTCGCGTTCATCTCCGTCCGCCTTGTCATACCGGCGGTGAGCGAGCTTTTGCGTGAAAACGGCGACATTGTCTGCCTCATAAAGCCGCAGTTTGAGGCGGGGCGCGAGAAGGTCGGCAAAAAGGGCGTTGTACGCGACTCCGCCACGCACCTTGAGGTCGTGGAAGGATTTTTGGATTTCGCTGCCGGAGCGGGCTTCACGGTCATGGGTCTGGACTACTCCCCCATACGCGGCCCCGAGGGCAACATCGAATACCTCTGTCATTTGAAAAAAGGCGAGCACGGCGCGCCGCGGCCGGACGCCGCGCAGGTCGTCAGCGCCTCGCACACTGAGTTCAAGGAGCTAAGCGCAAATGAGTGCTAAATCAAAAAAACGCCTGATAATCCTCTGCCCCAATCCCTTCAGGGACACGGGGCTGGAATACACAGCGCAGGCCAAACGTCTGCTCACCGACGCGGGCTTTTCCGTGGCCGTCTGCCCCGAATTTCCCGGGGAGGGCGAGTGGAACATCCGCGGGCTGGAATTTTCCGCGCTGGAGGACGTTGTGGACGGCGCGAGCATGGCCGTATCACTGGGCGGCGACGGCACGATACTGCACACCGCCCGCCGTCTCATCGGTCACCGCGTACCCGTCATCGGTGTGAACTTAGGCAGCGTTGGCTTTCTGGCGGAGCTGAAAAGCCGCGAGCTGCCGCGGCTCATAACCGCCGCCGAGGGCAGCTACACGCCCAGCCCGCGCATGATGCTGGAAATAGAGGCCGAGCGCGCTGGGGAGATAATCTACTCCGACTACGCCCTGAACGACGTGGTGCTGCGCGGCGTTACGCAGACAATGGAGATTACCGCCTGCGGGGACGGCAGAAAAATTTTGCAGTTTATCGGCGACGGCATAATCTGCGCCACGCCCACCGGCTCCACGGCCTACTCCATGTCCGCCGGCGGGCCGCTCGTGGAGCCGACGACCGAGAACATAATCCTCACGCCCATATGCGCCCACGCGCTGGCCGCCCGCAGCTTTGTGCTGGCTCCCGACAGGCTGGTGGAGATTAAAATCGACGGCAGCGCTTCCAGCGTGAAGCGCCGCTTCCTCTCGGTTGACGGCGGGGAGAACTTGGAGCCGCAGCCCGGGGACATTATACGCATTCGCAAGAGCGAGTACCAGACAATGTTCGCACACGTAAGCTCTCAGGCGTTTTACGATGTGGTGTACGAAAAATTGGGGGAGAAAAAATGAAGTCGGCACGACAGGAAAAAATACTTGAAATAATTGAAAAATTCGATATTGAAACCCAGAACCAGCTGATGAGCGCGCTGCAGGACGAGGGCATACAGTCCACTCAGGCCACGCTCTCGCGCGATATACGCGACCTGCACCTTGTGAAGGAGCTGACTCCTGCCGGCACTTACCGCTACGCCGCGGGCGGCAAGGACGGCGTTTCGGACTACGAGCTGCGGCTGAAAAAAATATTCCGCGAGAGCGTTGTCAGCTACGCCGTGGCGCAGAACATTATTGTTATAAAAACTCTCCCCGGTCTGGCCGACGCCGCGTGCTCCGCGATTGACAGTATGCACATTCGCAACCTTGTCGGCAGCCTCGCGGGGGACGACACGGCGTTTTTGGCGATGCGCGACAACCAGAGCGCGGAGCACTTCTGCAAGGAAATTGAAAGTATGCTGTAAAACCCCGAAATTGAGAGGCGGGAATTATGCTTGACCAACTCCATATTGAAAATATAGCGGTCATAGAGCGCGCGGACATTGCCTTCGGGCGCGGGCTCAACGTGATGACCGGCGAAACCGGCGCGGGCAAGAGCATAGTGATTGACTCCATTCAGGCCGTGCTCGGCGGGCGCACAAGCCGCGAAATAGTGCGCTCCGGCGCGGAAAAGGCCTTTGTCAGCGCGGTGTTCACCGGCTCCGGCGCGGAGCAGTGGCTGGAGGAAAACGGCCTTGAGACTGACGACGAGGAGCTGATATTACAGCGGCGCATAAGCGCTGACGGCAAGAGCGCCTGCCGCGTCAACGGCGCGCCGGTCACGGTGGGACAGCTGCGCTCCCTCGGCTCGCTGCTGCTGGACATTCACGGCCAGAACGACGGACTTCGCCTGTTGGACGAGAGCCGCCACCTCGGCTATCTGGACTCCTTCGGCGGTTACGGCGACGCGCTCGCGGCCTACTCCGCCGTGTATGACGAGTACACGGGGATTAAATCGCAGATAGATGCGCTGACGATGGACGAACTGGAGCGCGAACGCCTGACCGAGGACTTGAAGCGCAGCATTGACGAGCTGGAGCGCGCGGACATACACCCGGGCGAGCAGGACGAGCTGAACGCCCGCCGAGAGCTCATGCGCAACGCGGAAAAGCTCACGGAGGCGCTCCGCGGCGCATACGAGGCGCTCTACGAAAGCGAGCCGAACGCCGTGGGTCTGGCCTCCGACGCCGGAAGTTTGGCAAAGTACGCCGCCGGTCTGGCTCCCGACTTGGCCGAGGCCGCGCAGGAGATAGCGGACGCGGGCTTTATGCTCACCGACGCCGCCGAGCGCATTGGCGACACCCTCCGCGGGCTGGACTTCTCGCCTGACGAGTATGACGCGCTGGAAAACCGCCTTGCGCTGCTGCGCCGCCTGACAAAAAAATATTCCGTCGCCGACGAAAACGGCCTGCTGGAAACTCTTGAAGCAAGCCGCGAGCGGCTGGACACGCTGGAATACTCCGGCGACGCCTTAATCAAGCTAAAAAAGCAGCTTGCCGAGTGCGAAAAGCGGCTCTTGCAGCGCGGAGCGGAGCTGACCGAGCGCCGCCGCGACGCCGCCAAGCGCTTGGGCGAGAGGATTGCCGCCGAGCTGAAATACCTCAGTATGCCCTCGGTGCGGTTCGAGGTTGACATAACTCCTTTGCCGCGTTTCGGCGCGCACGGACTGGACAGCGTGAGCTTTATGATGTCCGCCAACGCGGGCGAGCCGCTGGGGAAAATTGCGGCCATAGCCAGCGGCGGCGAGCTCAGCCGCATAATGCTGGCCATGAAGAGCGTCTTTGCCGAAAGCGACCCCGTCGGCACACTGATATTCGACGAGATAGATACCGGCGTCTCCGGCATTGCCGCCCAGCGCGTGGGCGAAAAAATGGCCTCTATTGCTGCGAAAAGGCAGGTTATATGCGTGACGCACCTGCCGCAGATTGCGGCCTTGGCGGACACCCACTTCCGCATATCCAAGAGCGAGGCTGGCGGACGCACGCGCACGGAGGTCACGGAGCTGGACAGAGCCGAGCGCGTGGCCGAGCTGGCGCGGCTGCACGGCGGCGACGCCGTGACGGATTTGACGCTGCGCGCGGCGGAGGAGCAGCTGGCAAGCGCGGAGCGCTTCAAGAGCGAGCGGCTTTGACGGCGCGCAGGCTCGCTTTGCGCTGTCTCCGCATTGCTTTTCAGGCGGCCGTCGTCCGGCTACAGGGCGAAGGCCGCCGCGGCGTTTTGCTCGGCAAAAGACAAATCCGCACAGTAGACAATGGCGGGAAAAGGTGATACAATATTGTTATCAGCGTATCTCGGAGGTATGGCGGTGACTGTCGCGGGTGTGTTTGCTGTTGCAGCAATTTTTTTCATATTTGTCATATCTGCGTGCTTTGTCCGCGCTCTGGAAGCGGGATACGATATACACGGCCCCGTGCGGGCGGCGGGCAGGCACTTTTGCCGCCGCGACGCCCTTGCGCTGGGCATAATAACCGTGTGCTACACGGCGACAGCCTTCACGGGTCTTGGCGACACCGCCGCGCCGCAGAGCTTCTGCAAATTCACGGCGCGGGGACAATATGCGCTTATAGAGCTCAGCGAGCCGACAACGCTCGGCGGCATTATGTACTACACCGGCCTGCACACCGGCGCTTACCGTCTGGAATTTAGCTCTGACGGCGAGAACTGGGTTGACCAGCCGGAAATGGAGCAGTCCTACGCCGACCTTTTCAAGTGGATTGAAGCGGAGCTGAACGAGGAGCAGGAGCCGGTGCGCTACCTGCGCATTACGGCGGACTCGTGCCTCTGGCTGGGTGAATTGGCTCTTTACGACGCCGAGGGCGGGCTAATCTCGTCCGACAGTCTCACCTACAGCGGAGGCACGGCGGCGCTCTTTGACGAGCAGGACACGATACCCGAAAGTCCCGGCTACCTCAACAGCACATATTTTGACGAGATATACCACGCGCGCACGGCGTACGAAAACGTGCAGAACGTCTACCCCTATGAAATAACCCACCCGCCGCTGGGCAAGCTGATTATAGCCGCCGGAATAAAATTATTCGGCATGACGCCCTTCGGCTGGCGCTTTTCGGGAACGCTCTTCGGCGCGGCGATGCTGCCGGTCATTTATCTGCTGCTCAAGCGGCTTTTCGGCGGCACGGCGGTTCCCGCCTGCTGCACGGTGATATTCGCCTTTGACTTCATGCACTTTGTGCAGACGCGCATTGCCACAATCGACACCTACGCCGTGTTCTTCATACTGCTGATGTACCTGTTCATGTACATCTATCTGCGCACGGACAAGGACTCGGCGCGCCGCGGCTGGCGGCTGCCGCTGGCTCTCAGCGGAATCAGCTTCGGCATTGGCTGCGCCTGCAAGTGGACGTGCATCTACGCCGGCGCTGGGCTGGCCGTGCTGTGGCTGCTTGACCGCATTTTCCGCACGCGGCGCGGGTGCGGGGCAAAAGAGGCCGTGCAAAATATTCTCTGGTGCCTTGTCTTTTTTGTCGCGGTGCCGCTCGGCATCTATTATGTCAGCTATTGGCCTTACGGCACGTCCAGCGGTCTCAGCGCGCCGAGCATGTTTTTCTCGCGCGAGTATTTGGACATTGTAACAGATAACAACAAATATATGTTCTCCTACCACAGCGGAATTTCCTCCACGCACCCCTACTCCTCGCGCTGGTACGAGTGGGTGCTGGACATAAGGCCGATTTTGTATTATCTTGAATACGACGGCGATATGCGCTCGTCCTTCGGCGCGTTTTTGAACCCGCTCGTGTGCTGGATGGGGCTGGCGGCCATGCTGTTCATGGTCTATCTCGTCGCCGCGCGGCGGGACAAGCGGGCGCTTTTCATCCTCGTCGGCTATCTGGCGCAGCTCGTGCCGTGGGTGTTCGTCACGCGCACGACCTACGAGTACCACTACTTCCCCTCGATGGTGTTCCTTGTGCTGGCAATCGGCAGGGTGTTTGCGGAAATGCGGGACTATCTTCCGCGCTGGCGGAGGCCGGTTTTCGGCTTCACAGCGGCGTGTACGGCGCTCTTTGTCATGTTCTATCCCGTACTCAGCGGCGCGTGGATACCGGCGCAGTACGGAGCGTATTTCCTGAAATGGCTGCCGAGGTGGCCGTTCTGACATTAAATTTTTTGAAGAGGTTTGACTATGTTTTTGGCAGACTATCACGTTCACTCCGATATTTCTCTGGACTCGGACGCGAGCATGTACGAAATGGCGCTGGCGGAAGCGGCGGCGGGTATGCAGCAGATGTGCTTCACGAACCACATGGACATGGTGGACTGGGTGAACTTTCTCCCCGTGCCGGTCATGCCGACGGCGGCCTATGAGACTGTGCGGCGCTACGAGTATATGCGCGCGCGCCACGGCGAGCCGCTGGATATACGCTTGGGCGTTGAGCTGGGCGAGGCAATATTCAACCCGCAGATGGCGGCGGAGGCAGCGCAGAGCCCGGGGCTGGACTTCGTCATGGGCTCGCTGCACGTTCTGCCGCAGGAGGGCGACTTTTACTACATCGACTACAAAAGCCGCGAGCACTGCGAGGCGCTTTACGACGAGTACATGGACAAGCTGATAGAGATAGCAAAAATGGACTTTTTCGACGTAATGGCGCACGTTGGCTATTGCAGGCGGGACATGAGCCGCCGCGGGTTTGACGTCAAGCTCACGCTTGAGCGCTGGGGCGACAAAGTTGAGCAGCTTTTCAAAATCCTCATCGCCAACGGCAGAGGCATTGAAATAAACTGCTCCGGCATACGCGACGGTCTTGAGGCCTTCCCCGATGAGAGCGTACTGCAGCTGTATAAATCGCTCGGCGGGGAGATAATAACCGTCGGCTCAGACGCCCACCGCCCCGAGGACGCCGGAAAATGCGTCCGCGAGGGCTACGAGCTGGCAAAGCGCTGCGGCTTCAAATACGTGACAACATTCCGCCGCCGTAAGCCGGAATTCACGGCAATAGACTGACGACGAATAAATTTAACGAAAACCACATTTAAGGAGTTTTGAAAATGCTTGCAATAGGTTCAGACCACGGGGGCTACGGTCTCAAGCAGGAGATTATGAAATATCTGGCGGAGCAAGGGATAGAGTACCGCGACTTCGGCACCTACACCGAGGCCAGCTGCGACTACCCCGTGTACGGCGAGGCCGTTGCGCGCGCGGTGGCCTCCGGCGAGTGCGAGCGCGGCATACTCATCTGCGGCACCGGCATCGGCATCTCTATTGCGGCCAACAAGGTCGGCGGCATACGCTGCGCCAACTGCGCGGACTGCTATTCCGCGGAGATGTGCCGCCGCCACAACAACGCCAACATTCTCGCCCTCGGCGCGCGCACACTCGGCAGCGGCTTGGCGCTGAAGATTGTTGAAATATTCCTGACCACGCCGTTCGACGGCGGACGCCATGCCAGACGGGTGGAAATGCTGGACAACATTCAGTCGCGGTGAGAAAGGGTCCTCTATGGGCAGACCAAAGGAATTTTACAGGGGCAAGCGCAGGTACCGCTGGATAATAACGGCGCTGCTGTTCCTCGCCGCCGTTCTGGTAATTTTGGCGGCGTGGCTCTTCTACTATATGCAGCAGTTCGTGGTCTACGACAAGGACGGCGCGCATATCAGATTTGACAGCAGCGAGACTTCTGCGGACACATCGAGCGCCTCCGACGCCGCGGCTGTGGGCAGCGTGGACACGGAAATCGTTGTGGACGCGCCGGACTACAGCGAGGTTTACACCGGCGCGGGAGAAAATTTAGAGAATATACGCGCGCTCTATGTCCGCGCGGAGGGCGTCAGCGCCGCCAATTTGAACTACTACGCCTCGTCCGCCGCTTCCGGCGGAGCCAACGCGCTGCTTGTGCAGCTCAAGGCCGAGGACGGACAGCTCATGTGGCTGAGCGGCCTGCCGCTGGCCGTGTCCTACGGCTTGGACGGCACGGAGGAGCTGGCGTCGTCGTTCGCCTCCGCCGGTGAGAGCCTGTGGCTGGCGGCGGAGATAAGCACGCTCGCCGACTACGGCATGGCAACCCGCAATCTGCCCTTGGCGCTGAAAAATGCGTCGCTTGCCGCGATAACCGACGGCGCATGCGCTTGGCTCGACCCCTATAACGACGAGGTGCGGGAGTATTACTCCGCGCTGATGACCCAGTTGGCGGACATGGGCTTTGACGAAATTGTCGTCAGCGGGCTTTACCTGCCCGCCGCGGAGGGCATTGTCTACTCCGAAGAGATGACCGCCACGCCGGAGAACTCGGCGGCGGTGTCGTCCTTCGCGCTGTGGCTGCGCTCGGAGGCGGACGAGCTGGGTCTAAGGCTCAGCGCAAGGTGCGAGACGGAGGCGCTGCGCGGCGGCACCTCGGCGGAGCTGGGACAGAGCCTTGAGCTGTTCTGGGCAGTGTTCGACAGGATATATATTGAAACCACGCCCGATTACTTTGCCTCCGACGTTCAGGCGCTGGAGGCGGCCTTGGGCGGCACCGACGGCGCGAGAATTGTCCCCATCGAGGCCACGGGAACACCAAGCACGGAGAGCTGGGCGGTGGGCTAAGTGCCGCGAAACGCACTTTGCCGTCAATATGCTGAAAAAACGGGTGCGAAATTGTGCAAAATTTCTGCTAAATTTCGGTTGTGAAGATTTTACCCTTGCTTTATAATACTATAAGGAAAACAAAGTTTCTTGTTAAAGGGGAGCGTCGTGGGCGCACATGGACGAGCTGAAATCTCTGCCGGAGCGTTCGGTAAAGTATATTAAATACTTCTTCAAGTGGCTGGCCATCGGGCTGCTGCTGGGAGCCGCGGGCGGCTTGGTGGGAACGCTGTTCCACAAGTTAGTCGAGCTGGTTATCGGTGTGCGCGAGGTCAGGCCGTGGCTGGTTTGGATGCTGCCGCTGGGCGGGCTTGCCACTGCCGGAATGTACGCCGCAGCGCGCGTGCCGCTGGACACGAACCGCGTTATCAAGGCTGTCCACCGCAAGGAGGACGTGCCCATAATAATGGCGCCGCTCATCTTTGTTTCCACAGTAATCACCCACCTCTTCGGCGGCAGCGCCGGACGCGAGGGAGCCGCGCTGCAAATCGGCGGCGCTATCGGCTGGAACTTGGGGCGGCTTATCCGCTTGGACGAGCGGGATATGCACCTTGCGGTGGCCTGCGGAATGGCGAGCGTATTTTCAGCGCTCTTCGGTGTGCCGGTGGCGGCGGCGGTCTTCTCGCTGGAGGTTGCCAGCGTCGGCATATTTTACTACGCGGGACTTGTGCCCTGCCTCACGGCGTCGCTCACGGCGGGCGCTATAGCCTCCGCGCTGGACGTAAAGGGCGTGAGCCTCGGCTTGCCGGAGCTGCCGGCAATGACCCTCGCCTCCGTCGGCGCCGTGCTGCTGGTGGCGGTCTGCTGCGCCGTGCTGTCCATCGTTTTCTGCCTTGCGCTGCACCACACCGAGGCCGCGGCGAAGGCGCATATAAAATACCCTTGGCTCCGTCCTATGGTCGGCGGCGCGGCGGTGGCCGTGCTGACGTGGCTGGTCGGAACCTACGACTACAACAGTCTGGGGCTGGACGTTGTGCAGCGCGCAATAGGCGGCTCGGCGGAGCCGGAGGCCTTCGCGCTGAAAATGCTCTTCACCGTGCTCACAGTCTCGTTCGGCTTCAAGGGCGGCGAGATTGTCCCCACCATGTTCATCGGCTCAACATTCGGCTGCTTGGTGGGTACGCTAATCGGATTCCAGCCGGGCTTCTGCGCCGCGGTTGGCTTAATATCGCTGCTGTGCGGGGTGCTGAACTGCCCGTTCGCCATGCTCCTAATGAGCGTGGAGCTGTTCGGCTCCGAGGCTCTGCCGCTCTTCGCGGCGGCGGTCGCGGTCAGCTACACTCTTTCGGGGACCTACGGGCTCTACGGCGAGCAGAACCTTGTATACTCCAAGCTCCGCGCGATGTATATAAACATTCATACAAAATAAATTTTTCAAATCTCCGCAGCCCGAGGCTGTTATAAAGCTGACGGGCAGCGGCAATCATAAAAATACAGGCCCCGCTTGCGGCCGCTTTCAGGGAGGAACACATTTGTGACAGACAAGATAGTCAGCATGGAGGAGGCCATCGGCCTTGTCAAGGACGGAGATACCATCTGGATAAATTCCTTTTCCGCGGTGGCCTCGCCCGTGGAGCTGAACAAGGCGCTGACAAAGCGCTTCCGCGAGACCGGCACGCCGCGTCACCTCTCCGTTTACAGCCCCTTTTCCTTCAGCGATTATGTTGAGGACAGCGATGTGGAGGGCTATATATGCGAGGGAGCCGTTGACCGCTGTGTAATCGGCTTTTTCGGCTCGCTCAAGCGCACAGGACAGTGCATTATGGACAACAAAATAGAGGGCTACAACCTCCCCGGCGGCGTTATGAGCCACATGATACGCGCGGCGGCCTGCGGGGACACGACGCTCGCCACCAAGACCGGCCTCAACCTCTTTGTTGACCCGCGCATCGGCGGCTACCAGCTCAACGAAAAAAGCACAAGGGAGCTTGTCCACTACATCAAGACATTCGACGGCACGGAAAAGCTGGCCTACGACATTCCGCACGTTGATATTGCGTTTCTCAAAGCCTCCGTCTGCGACGAGAGGGGCAACATATCCTTCCGCAACGAGTGCGGCAGCATTGACGCGCTCTCCGTGGCGCAGGCCACTCACCGCAACGGCGGCAAGGTCATTGTCCAAGTGCTGAACGTCGTCAACCGCAACATGAACCCGCGCACTGTGCAGGTGCCCTCCGCGCTTGTGGACGCCATTGTGCTCTGCCCGCAGCAGCAGCAGATAACCGGCATGGAAGGCTACTACGACTACATCTGCGGCAACTATGTCCCCACGGGCACAGTTCTGCGCGCCTGCCGCGAGGAGATGCGCGAAAAGGTGCAGGCCACCAGCGCCAGAAACTCGCTGCACACCGCCATTGCCAAACGCGCCTTCCACGAGCTGAAGCCGGATATGATAGTCAACATCGGCATCGGCATACCCGAGCTGATTGCCGAGGAGGTTCTTGACCACGGCCTGACGGACGACATCCACCTCTCCGTTGAGTCCGGCCACACCGGCGGCTTCCCGCTCGGCGGCCGCGCGTTCGGCGTGTCAATAGGCCCCGACACCATGATGGATATGGCGCGCCAGTTTGACTTCTACGAGGGCGGCGGTCTGGATATGTGCTTCATCGGCGCGCTGGAAGTGGAAAAGTCAGGCAACGTCAACGGCCACTACACAAAGGGCAAGCTCAGCGGCATAGGCGGCTTCGCCAACATATCGCAGGCCACAAAAAAGGTGGCGTTCTGCTTCACGTTCACCGCCAAGGGGCTGCGCGGCACGTTCGACGGCGAAAAGGTCACGATAGAGCACGAGGGCTCTATCCCCAAAATCGTGGAAAAGGTGCAGACATTCGGCTTCTCCGTTGTCAATGCGCGCGAGAACAATCAGGACATAATGTACATCACCGAGCGCTGCGTTTTCCGCCTCGGGCCGAACGGCATCGTCCTCACGGAAATAGCGCCCGGAATAGACCTCCAAACGCAGATTTTGGACGTTTTGGGCTTTGATATAGAGATTTCACCCGACTTAAAGCTCATGGAGTTTTGACAGTCGAAAGCAAATAACCGGGCGGTTAGGGGGAAAGCCGTATGCTTACCCGGTGGGGTAAACAACTGGACAGAAACGCCGTTTTGCAGGAGTACCCGCGTCCCCAGCTAAAGCGGGAGAGCTACCTGAACCTCAACGGACTTTGGGATTTTGCCTTCACGGACACGCCGGAAACGCCGGCGGTCTGGGAGGGTAAAATCCTTGTACCTTTTTCCCCCGAAAGCGCGCTCTCCGGCGTGGAGCGCACGCTTGCGCCGGGCGAATTTTTGTGGTACGGCAAGGACATTCTCCCGCCCGAGGACTTCCGCCGCGGCAGGCTCATACTCAACTTCGGCGCGGTTGACCAGATTGCCGAGGTTTTTGTGGACGGCGTTTACGTCTGCACGCACTGCGGCGGCTACACGCCGTTTTCCGCCGACATAACGGACTTCATACACGGCAGCGGCTTCCGCCTGACTGTGAGAGTGCAGGACTTCAGCGAAAAGTCCTACTATGCCCGCGGACGCCAGCGCCTGAAGCGCGGCGGGCTTTGGCACAGCGCCCAGAGCGGCATATGGCAGACCGTGTGGCTGGAGTGCGTGCCGGAAAACCACATACGCGCGCTGCGCATAATCCCCCACTTCGACGACGAGACGGTAGAGCTCTGGGTCGCAGGCGAGGGACAGTGTACGGCGGAGATTGACGGGCGCGTCCACTCCTTCCCCGCGGGCTCCCCCGCCATACTCCCCGTGGGTGAAATGTGGCCGTGGACACCCGACGACCCTTATCTCTACATGCTGAAGCTCACGCTCGGCCAAGACCATGCAGAGAGCTACTTCGCTATGCGCAAATTCACGGTTTCAACGGACAGCAAGGGCGTTAAACGCTTCTTTTTGAACAATGAGCCAATTTTCTGCACGGGCGTGCTTGACCAAGGAATGTGGCCGGACGGGCTGATGACCGCGCCCACGGACGAGGCGCTGCAGTCCGACATACGCCTTGCGCGGGAAATGGGCTTCAACACCATACGCAAGCACATGAAGATTGAGCCCGCGCGCTGGTACTACCACTGCGACCGTCTGGGCATGATGGTCTGGCAGGATATGCCCGCGGGCGGTACGGGGAGCTTTTCAGCCGTGCGCAGCGGACGCGACGACAGGTACCGCAAATTCGGGCGCGCCTCGGTGGAGAACCGGCGGCAGTACCTAACGGAGCTGCGGGAAATGCTGACCGCACTCGGAAGCTGCCCCTGCATTGTGCTGTGGACGCCGTTCAGCGAGGGCTGGGGGCAGTTCGACGCGGTCAAGGTGGCGCAGTTTGTGCAGAGATATGACCGCCAGCGCGTCATTGACCACGTCGGCGGCGGCTGCGAGCAGGGCTGGGGCGAAATTCAAAGCTCCCGCCTGCGCGGAAAAAAGTACAATTTCAGGCCGGATTCACTGGGACGCGCTGTTGTTTTGAGCCAGTTCGGCGGCTACTCGTTCCGCGTGGAGGGTCACTGCTGGGGGCCGAAGGAGTACGGCTCCATAAAATTCGAGAGCGCCAACAGCTACAAATACGCGCTGTGGGACCTCTACCGCGAGCAGATTCGACCCGCCGCCGCGGAGGGGCTCGCGGGCTGCATATACGAGCAAATGACCGACGTGGAGGACGAGCTTAACGGCCTTGTGACATATGACCGCGACTTCGTCAAGCTCGCGCCGCAGCTCGTGCGCGGCATTGTCGGCGAGAACAGGAAGTGAGCGGCTTGGCGGGCTTTGAGTGGTTCGGCGCGGAGCACTTGCTTGTTCTTGCGCTCTGCGCGCTCATAATTTCTGCGATCTGCCTCGCTTACCGCCGCCTCGGCACACGAGGCAAGGCGTGTACGCGGGTTGCGCTGGGGTCGGCGATACTGCTGTGCGAAATTGCGCGAATAATTTATTATATCCTCATCGGCAGCATGAGCGTCTATTTCCTGCCGCTGCACCTGTGCGGTCTGGCGGTGTTTTTCTGCTTTTACCACTCCCTGCGGCCAAGCGAGGCTGTGGGCAACCTCATTTACGGCACATTCATGCCCGGCGCGCTGTGTGCGCTTTTAATGCCGGACTGGACGGACTACCCCATATTCTGCTTCCGCAGTGTGCTGGGATTCCTTGTCCACGCGCTGCTGATTGCCTACCCGCTGATGCTCGTCTGCGGCGGGACACTGCGCCCGAATGTGAAAAAGCTGCCGCAGTGCTTTGGCATACTGCTCTGCTGCGCCGTGCCGGTCTATATTTTTGACCGCATATTTTCCGCCAACTATATGTACCTGCTCCAGCCGCTGGAGGGCACACCGCTCAGCTTCTTTGCCTCGCTTTGGGGCAACCCCGGCTACCTGCTCGGCTACCTCCCCATGCTGGCCGCCGTATGGCTGGTGCTCTACCTGCCGTTTTTACGGACGAAAAATAAATAAATATTTAAAATTATTCGCGGCGGCCTCCCGAAACAGGAAGCCGCCGCTCTTTTTTATATGCTTTGTTTACGCCTCCCTCGGCAGCGTGGAGCCGCCGTAGGGCATTATTATCACCTCGGCGTCCTTGCCGAGGGCGGCGAAGGCCGCGTCGAGGGCGGACTGCACGTCGGCAAAGGGCTGCATGAAAATGCTCTTGACCGTGTCGTCGGGCAGGTCGCTGACGAGGTAGATGTCGGCGCGCTCGAGCACCATGGCAATAGCCGCAGCCTTGTGGCCGCCCAGCTTGAAGTCGCGGGCAATGCGCTCTGTGAGGTCGGAGGGCTTTTCCGCCTCGCGCATCCAGCTCTCGAACGTCTTTTCGCCAAAGCCCTCCGCGCAGGAGCCGACGAGTATGACTATGCCGTCGTCGCGCACGGCGTGCTTGGCGTTGTCCAGCGCCTTCTGCGTCTGGTAAATGTTCAAGTCCTTCGGCGCACCGCCCTGAGAGACTATGACGATGTCCGCGCGGCGCGGTATTTTGACGGCGTAGAGCGTGTCCAAGAAAGCGCAGCCCTCGCGGTGAGCCGCCGTCACGTCGCCCGCCACGGCCTTTATTATCTCCTTGTGCTCGTCGAGCACGACGTTAAGGATGAAGTCCACTCCGCAGAGCGCCGCGGCCTCCTCAATATCCTCGCGTATGGGATTGCCCTCAAGTCTGCCGGCGCAGGCCTCGGGGCGCACCATCATGGAGTGGTTGCACTGTATGGCCGCGCGCGTGGAGACGCCCGGCATAATGGCCTTGGCACCGCCGGAGTAGCCGGCAAAGTAGTGGTACTCTATGTTGCCGAGGCATATGCGCCTGTCGGCCTCCGCCACGGCGCGGGTGATGTCCACGGGAGTGCCGCGGCGGGTCTGACCCATATGTATGCAGTCGTCGGGGTCGGAGTCGATGCAGCGTATCTCGGCAAAGGCGCGCTCACCGGCAAGGTGACGGCGTTCCTCCTCCGTGTGGCCGCGGTGACTGCCGAGCGCCAGCACAAGTGTTATGTCCTCCGGCCTCACCCCCGCGGCGTACAGCTCGTCCAAAACAGCTGGCATGACCTTGTACGTGGGCATGGGGCGGGTGATGTCGCTGGATATGACGGCAATCTTTTCGCCCGCCTTCACTATGTAGCGCAGCGGCGGCGAGGCAATCGGGTTTTGCAGCGCGCGGCGCACCTCCGCCTCGCCCGTGAGGTCATGCTCCACCTTGTTCGGGCGCAGGACGGCCAGCAAATTGGCCTCCGGCACCTCCGCCGCCATTGTTCGATGGCCTATTCCGACTTCAATTTTCATCAAATTTTCCCTCCAAAAGCTCAGTTATCTTGCTCTCGCCTATGACCTCAATGCCGTTTTGCGCCAGCAGCTCCGCCGTGACGCCGCTGCCGCCGACGAGCGTGCCGCTGAATGTGCCGTCGTATATCTCGCCGTGACCGCAGGACGGGCTGCGCTCTTTGAGCAGCGCTAACTTGGCGTCCGTCAGCCGCGCTATGCGCAGAGCCTCCCGCGCGCCCTTGGCAAACTGCGCCGTCACGTCGCCGCCCTCGCTGGAAACAACCGCGCCGCCGCGCCGCTCGGAGGGAGCGCGGGGACAGGGCAGCCCGCCGTAGCTCTCCGGGCACACGGGAATGAGCGTGAAGCGCTCCCGCAGCGCGTCCAAAACGCCGCCGTCCAAGGGCTTCGAGGCTCCGTCATAGCGGCAGGCGCAGCCCAGCAGACAGGCGCTTATCAAAACATTCATTCCGCACTCTCCTTTGTCATTGAATACAGGCAGCCGCAGTAGCTCTGGCGGTAAAGCTCCATTTCCTCGCTCAGCTCAAGGCTGCGGTCGAAGCCGCCGCGCTTTTTGAAGTCCGAGGGCAGCCAGCGCACGCCGAAGCGCTCTTCCAGCTCGCAGCCTATGACATTCAGCAGCCGCTCGTTTTTGTGCGGCGAGACGGTCAGCGTGGTGCAGAACCACTCGAAGCCGCCCGCTTTGGCGGCCTGCGCAGTCTCCTCCAGCCGCAGACGGAAGCAGCGTTCGCACCGCGCGCCGCCCTCGCGCTCGCTCTCCAGCCCCGCGGCGGCGGCGTCAAAGCGCTCACCGGCGTAATCGCACTCCCGCAGCTTCACGCCGAAGCGCTTTAGCACCCGCTTTTGGTATTCAAGCCTCTTGCGGTATTCCTCCTCCGGCTGAATGTTGGGGTTGAAGTACAGCACCGTCACGTCGAAGTATTTTGTCAAATACTCCAGGACGTAGCTGCTGCACGGGCCGCAGCAGCTGTGCAGCAGCAGCGTCGGGCGGCCGGTCAGCGTCGGCAGCAGCTTGTCCAGCTCTATTTGAAAATTTGTGTTGCGTCTGATAACCATGCTGCTATTTTAACACAATCGCCATTGACTTGCACTATATAATTTGCTAAAATCTATTTATAAAATCTACGGACATATTGGAGGCGGACAAAATGGACGACCGCACAAGCAAAGAAAATTATTATCTCAACATCGCCGATGCCGTTTCCGCGCGCTCAACGTGTATGCGCAGAAAATACGGAGCTATAATTGTGCGAAAAGACGAAATTATATCCACCGGCTACAACGGCGCTCCGCGCGGGCGCAAGAACTGCTCGGACATCGGCTTTTGCACCCGTGAGGCGCTGCAAATTCCTTCCGGCGAGCGCTACGAGCTGTGCCGCAGCGTCCACGCCGAGGCCAACGCCATAATTTCCGCCGCCCGCCGCGACATGATTGGCGCAACGCTCTACCTCTGCGGCAGGGACGGCAAGACCGGCGAGCTGCTGCACGACACCACCTCCTGCTCCATGTGCCGCCGCCAGATAATAAACTCCGGCATAGTCCGCGTTGTCGCCCGCACGGGCGAGGACGGTTACTCCGTCACGGACGTTGACGAGTGGATAAAAAACGACGATTCGGCGCCCGACGCAAGGGGCTGAAAGCCGCAGCGCGGTGATACACATTTGGCGTTTCTGTCACAGCCGTCAAAAAGGCACTCGCAGGCGGCCGAAAAGCGTCTCCTTAGCTAATTTGCCCAATGAAATCATAAAATTTGCGTTCTAATTGTCGAATGTGACTATTGATTTATGATTTTTTCTGTGCTATATTTATCTCGTAAATAAGGAAGCAGCATTTACAAAGCTTTTTTCACAGTGGAGTGCGGCAACGAAAAATCCGTTCTCAGAAGCTGTGAGATGCCCGGCTAAGAGAAGGAGCTGACGTATTCCTCGAAAAGGGACGTCCGCGGTTTCTCGTAGGCGGGATTTTTGCGCGTTTTAACAGGCTGTTTCCGCCAAATAAGGAGTGTTTTTCGTGACTGATTCAAGCCTCATTCTCATTTCAGCTTACGCCAAGCTGCCGGCAAACATCACGGTTGAGGAGGTCTACAAAACAATGGTCGTGGCGGTCGTCATCGACACGGACACCGACTCAATCATCAAGGCAGAGGCGTCTTTGGTAACGGACGTAAGCAAAAACTTTATCGCCGGTCTGCTGATAGGCTACAAAATGGAGCAGGGCCCCAACCGCTTGCTCGAACAGTTTGATGAAACCTATTACGGTCACTCCAAAAAGGCCATAGAAACGGCCATAAAAATGATTTTTAACAAATATGAAGAAGTAAAAAGCCGCCAGCGGCTCAAGCAGGTACTTCAAGGCGGCAAGATGCAGTAAGCGACTGCCCCCGCCAAAAAATTTAATACTGAGAACAACTTTCCCTTACGAGTTATGTATGTGAAGTCGTTTCATGCAGAGCGGCGCATTACCCTGCGCCGATAATCTGTGAGAAAGCCGACCGGAATATTCTGTGGTACCGCAGAATCTCGGTCGGCTTTTTATATATAAATTTCGCAAATCCCGCACCAATGGAGCAAGCGCAGCCCCCAGCGCGGCCTTTGCCAAAAAGAATTAGGAGTGGTTCCATTGAACAAGATACTCAACCTTCACCTGCCGTTCAAGCACTACCGTCTTGAACCGCCCGAAATGATACAGTCGGCGCTGATGATTGCCGTCGGCTTCTCCACCGTGCCGGTGCTGCAATCCACGCTCGGCATGACGTACTCCGAGGCGTTGACCGTGGCGGCCATCGCGGAAATTCTCGGACTGCTGCACGTCACGTTCGGCGACCCCGTCGTCCCCGGCTGGATTGCCTCGGCGCTGAGCCTCGTGCTCGTCTACCTCGGCGGCTACACCGTCGGTTTAGAGTCCGTGCAGGCGCTCATCGCTTTGCAGCTGCTCGTGTCGGTAATCTTCATCGTGCTGGGCGCGACGGGACTGGCGCACAAGCTGATGAAAATTATCCCCGGTTCGCTGAAAGCCGGAATACTGCTCGGCGCGGGCATCACCGCCGTAGGGCGCGTTTTTGTGGACTATCTGCCGCTCTACCCCATATCTATCGTCTGCGGCTGCATAGTGACGCTGCTTGTGCTCTACTCCAAGCGCTTCGCCATTTTGAAGAACAACCACCGCATATTTGCCGAGGTCGCCAAGTACGGAATGCTGCCCGGTCTGGTCGTTGCTATGATTGTGGGCTTCATCTCCGGCGAAATAGAGGTGCCCAGCGTGCAGTGGGGCTTTATCCCCTTCGACTATGTCTCGGTTTTCAAAAACTACAGCGTGTTCTCCATTGGCCTGCCCTCGCTGCAAACATTCCTCACGGCTTTGCCGATGGCCATATCCGTCTACATCATCGCCTTTGGCGAGATTGTCACCAGCGAATCCATACTCAAGGAGGCGCAGGAAGCGCGCCCCGACCAGAAAATCGTTTTCAGCTCCAACCGCACAAACGTGATTGCCGGTATACGCAACCTCATCCTCTCCCTGTTCGCGCCGTTCACCGCTCTTGCCGGACCGCTGTGGGCCGCCGTCACAGTGTCCACCTGCGCGCGCTACAAGGAAGGCCCCAAGGCCATGAAAACCATATACGGCGGCATGGGTTCATTCAAGATAGCGGGCGCGATATGCATACTGCTTATGCCCTGTGCGACGCTGCTTGAGCCTATTCTCCCCGTCGCCCTCGCTATGACGCTTTTGGTTCAGGGCTTCGCCTGCTCCTACATCGCCATAGACCAAGTCAAAACCGACCGCATTTCCGCCGGAGTTGCCGGTGTCACCGGCGCCGTCGTCTACCTCGTCAGCCTCAACGCGGGTCTTGTCGTAGGTATTCTCGGCTACGTCCTGCTTGAGCATATGCCCAAGAAAATTGCCAACGTAGTCATTATCAATGAAAGGAAAGGTATTACAGCCATGAAAAACAACGAAGTTATTATTACTATAGACCAAGAATACGGCAGCCGCGGCGCTGAGGTCGCCAAGGTGCTCTCCGAACGTCTCGGAATCCCCTACTACGCAGAAGAAATTCTCACCGAAGCAGCCAACCAGAGCAGGATACCCGAAAAGCTCCTGCGCCGCTATGACGAGCGCCCCGTTATTGCCGCCTACAACCTGCAGGCCGACAACGAAGGCGAGATAAAGCTCCCGCCGCCCAGCGACTTCGTCGCCGCCCAGATTCTCGCCTGCCGTGCGCTGGCCGAGTGCGGCCCGTGCATACTGGTTGACCGCCACTCCGCTCTGGCTCTGGAGGGCAGAGAAAATGTTGTGAACATATTCCTGCACGCAAGTGAGACCTGCCGCGCACAGGCGCTGGCCGAGGAACGCGGCGTGACGATGACTGAGGCCAAGCGCACGCTGAAGAAGATTGACCGCATCCGCGACAAATACTACCGCTCCTACGTTCCCAAGTGGGGCAACGCCAGCCGCTACAACCTGACTATCGACGAGGGTCAAATGGGCGTGGCTGACACCGCGGAGCAGATTCTCTCCTACATCTCCACCGCAACGGGCGAAGCCAAAAACCCTTCTATAGCCGAAGGGCTCGGCGCGTGATTGAGCGAGCGGGAATAATCTACCTCGAAAATCACGGGCATTAACATCGGTGCCAATGTCCGGCGCATGCTCAAAAAACTCTCCTCTTACTTAACTCTTCTTTGCGGGACTTGACACACCCCGCTCAGACCCCCGAAAATTCCGTACAGACGGAAAATCTGAAAATATACAAACTTGATACATCGCCGGACTTGACATACAGCGGCAGGCTCTTTAACGAGAACCTGCCGCTTTTTTGTTGCAAAATGCAATTTTTCATGCTAAACTGAATGCACTGAATATACGAGAGGAGTGATAGCGTGAGCGTCAGCACGGTTATAACCGGCATAATGGCGGTGTTCTTTGTTTTGGGCGCGTTCGACCGTCTGTTTGGCAACCGTCTCGGCATGGGCGCGGAGTTCGAGCGCGGCTTCGGCTTGGCGGGTCCCACGGCGCTCTCCATGCTGGGTCTGACGGTGCTGGCTCCGGCGCTGGCGCGCGTGCTGCGCCCGACGCTTGGCGCTTTGTTTGCGCTCATAGGCGCGGACGCCGCAATGCTGCCCGGTATGCTCATGTCGTGCGATATCGGCTACCCCATATCGGCGGCAATGAGCGACGATGTGCGCATTGCCGAGTTCGGCGGACTTGTGGTCGGCTCGGTCATGGGCTTTGTCGTGTCGTTCACCATACCTGTGGCCTGCGGGCTTATATCCAAGGACGACTACCGCCCGTTTTCCACTGGAATCATGGCCGCCTACATATTAGACCCCCTCGCCTGCTTCGTCGGCGGGATTGCAATGGGACTGCCCGCAAGGACTGTGCTTATCAACCTCGTACCCGTAATTATTATCGCCGCGGTTATTGTGCTGGGTCTGTTCTTCGTGCCGGAAATTGCGATAAAGGCGTTCCGCTGGTTTTCCAAGCTGCTGATGGCCGTCATCACCGTCGGCCTTGTGCTGGGCGCGCTGGAGTCCATGCTGGGGCTGACGATAATAGAGGGTCTAAGCCCCATTTCCGACGGCTTTAAGACGCTCGGCACCGTTGTGCTCTCGCTCAGCGGCTCGCTGCCGTTCCTGTATGTGATGCGCAGGGCGCTGAAAAAGCCGCTGGACGCGCTGGGCAAGCGAGTGGGGCTGAACGACGTGACGGTGCTGTCTATGATAATCGCCATAACGAGCCTCGTCCCCGGTTACTCGCGCTACGGTGAGATGAACCTGCGCGGCAAGGTTGTCTATGCGGCGTTTTCCGCCTCGGCGGGATGTGCGCTGGGCGCACATCTGGGCTTCACCTCCTCCATGAACAGCGAGGTCGTGGCGCCCATGCTGCTGGCAAAGGCTCTGGCCGGAGTGTTCGCCCTGTTCTCAAGCGCGTTCTTCGCGCGGCGCATATTCAAAGACGAGCTGGCGCGGGACAAAGAGATAGCGGCGCAAGGGAGCGAGGCACAATGAGCGGCAGGCGCGGCTATGAATTTTTCCAAAACAAGTCCTGCGAGTTTTTCCCCTGCCACGCGGTGGAAAACGCAGAGAGCTTCAACTGCCTGTTCTGCTACTGCCCGCTGTACGCCTTGGGCAGGGACTGTGGCGGGAAATATGTCTATCTCGAAAACGGCGTCAAGGACTGCTCGCACTGCCTCTTGCCCCACTCCGAGGGCGGGTACGAGCATATTCAGAGCAAATTCGATGACATTGTCCGCCTGATGCGGAAAAATGAAGATGATAAATAAGTGAACACGCCCCGCGCGGCGGGAGAAAGTCTCTCCGCTGCGCGGGGCGCGAAATTTTGTCTGTCCGCCGCTCAGGGTATCTTGAACTCCTGACCCGCGACGTATTCGTTGTAAAGCTCCTGCGTCACGGCGTTTTCCTCTATGACGCGGGAGAAAAACTCGCCGCTGCGCTTAACGCGCCGCTCCTTTGTCACCGAGTCCACCGCCACCAGCCCGAAACGGGCGCTGGCGCCGAGGTTGTAGTCAAAGCCGTCCATGAACGAGCGGTAGTAATAACGCTTTATCGGCAGTCCGCTGAGGCATATGGCCTGAAGATGCTCATATATAAAGCGGCTGCGGAAGGCGTCCTCCGTGTCGGAAACGCCGTTTTCCGTTATGTATATCGGCAGCCTCACCAGCTCCGTCAGCTGGCGGCAGCACTTCACGAGCCCTTGAGGATATATCTCCCAGTCAATATCGCTGCGGCGGCTGTTCTCCATTGTCTGGCTGCCGCGCACCGAGACCACCTTGCGCGAGTAGTAGCCGACGGCGTGGAAGTCCGCGTAAATGCCGCGGCGTATCAGGTGCGGCCGGCGCAGCGGCGCAATGAACTCGCCCGTGAGCATGGAAAGCCCCATAGCCTTTTGGTTTAAGCTCTCGCTCTGCTTGGCCAGCGCACGGTGCAGGGGGTTGGCCTCGTTTTTCGGCTCGTAGTCGCAGAGGGTGTTGGCAAAGCTGACGCGGCTGTTCTTGAAGCCCAGCGACAGGCGCACGTCCTTAATCAGCCTGTAGGCTCTGATGTGCGCGGCGGCAAGGTTGCTCATCACCGTTATGTACTGCAAGTCGGAGAGGTGACCCGGGGGCCACTTGCCCTCGCGGTAGGCGCGGCGTGCGTACTCGTTCGCCCCGCTCATGGTGAGGTATTCGTTCACAAGATGCCCTATGCTGCGCACGACGCGCTCCACATAGACGAGGTAGCAGGAGATGTTGTCCTCCTTGAGCCAGCCGCCCTTTTCGTCGAACCACGCGGGCACGCTGGCTTCAAACAGCGCCACCAGCGGCTTTATGCCCACCGCGAGCATCAGCATAAGCTCCTCGCGCAGGTGCTCCAGCGCGCTCTCGTTAAAAACGCCCTCCTGCGGCTCTATGCGCGCCCAGCTGACACCTATGCGGCAGGTGCGGACGTTCATGCTGCGCATCAGCAGCGTGTCCTCGCGCCAGCGGTCAAAGTGCCCCACGGCCACGGCGGGGTTGGCGCCGTCAGCAATGTTCCCCAGCGAGTACCAGCCGTTCCAAGCCGAGTGTATAGACCCGCCCTCGTGCTGCAAGGGCGTAAGCGTAACCCCCAAAAGCATCCCCGGCCGAAGCGCAAAAGAGTTCATTTGTTCCACCTCCTTGGCTAAAAATGCTGCCGCGGGCGCGGCGGTGTGTCGCTCCCGCGGCCTTTGTTTATTTCTTTTTGCGCTCCGCGGCGCGCTGAACGGCGGCGGCTACGGCTTCAGCGTCCAGTCCGTAGATGTGGAGCAAATCGGCATACTTGCCCGTCTCCGTGAACGTGTTCTGTGTGCCGACGAACTCCACCGGCACGCCCGCGCCGGCGTGAGCCAGAACCTCCGCCACGGCGGAGCCGAGGCCGCCGGTGACGCAGTGCTCCTCCGCCGTTACCACAGCTCCCGTCCGCGCGGCGCAGCGCAAAATAAGCTCCGCGTCTATGGGCTTAATGGAGTACATATCCACAACCTGCACGCTTATGCCCTTATCCTTGAGCATCTCGGCGGCTTCAATCGCCTTGTGAACCATTATGCCGCAGGCTATGACCGTAACGTCCGCGCCCTCGCGCACCACCGCGCCGCGGCCCAGCTCAAACTTGGCGTCGGCGCCGTACAAATCGGGGTAGACCTCGCGGCTCAGGCGCAGGTACATCGGCCCCTCCGTCTCCGCCGCGCAGAACGTCGCCCACTTGGCGCAGGTCGCGTCCGCGGGGCAGAGTATGCGCATATTCGGCAGAGAGCGCATATTGGCGATGTCCTCCAGCGCGTGGTGGCTCGCGCCGTCCAGCGCGTCGGAAACTCCGCAGTAGGCTCCCGCCAGCTTCACATTCAGGTTGCCGTAGCACACCTGACCTCTTGTCGCTATCAGTCCCAGAGTGGTGAGGAACACGGTGAAGGTGTTGACAAAAGCCACCTTGCCCACCGCGGCCAGTCCCGCGGCGGTCGCCACCATGTTGCTCTCCGCAATGCCCATGTTGAAAAAGCGCTCGGGGTACTGCTTGCCGAAAATGCCGCTCTTGGTTGAGCCGGAAAGGTCGGCGTCCAGCACCACAACATTTTTATTTACTGCGCCCAGCTCGGCCAGCGCCTCGCCGTACACCTGTCTTATTGCCTTTGCCATCAGTCAGCACCTCCCAGTTCCTCAATGGCCTTTTTGAAGCTCTCGTCGTCAATGGCCTTGCCGTGCCAGCCGGCCTGACCCTCCATGAAGGATACACCCTTGCCCTTTATAGTGTCGGCAAGAATCACCGTGGGCACGCCCTTGGCTGCCTCCGCCGCGTCGAACGCCGCGTCCAGCGCCGCAATGTCGTGGCCCGGGCACTCTATCACATTCCAGCCGAAAGCGCGCCACTTGGCGGCAAGGTCGCGCTGGGGCATGACCTCGTCCGTGGTGCCGTCAAGCTGCACATGGTTCATGTCCACAATGGCGCAGAGGTTGTCCAGCTCAAACTTCGGCGCGCTTGTCGCGGCCTCCCAGACGCAGCCCTCCTGCAACTCTCCGTCGCCCAGCACGGCGTAAACGCGCGCGGGAGAGCCGTTCATCTTCAGGCCGATTGCCATGCCCTGCGCGGCGGAAAGGCCGATACCGAGCGGTCCCGCGGGCATATCAATGCCGGGGGTGTGCAGCGTGGGGTGACCCTGCAGCAGGCTGCCGGTTTGGCGCAGCGTGTTCATGCTGTCGGCGGGCAGGAAGCCCTTTTCGATGAGGTTGCGGTACAGCATCGGCGCGGCGTGACCCTTGCTCAGCACAAAGCGGTCGCGGTCGGGGTCGTCGGGGCGCTGCGCGGAGACGTTCATGCGCTCTTGGTAGAGCAGCGTGACTATTTCGCACACCGAGAGGCTGCCGCCCGGGTGACCGGACTGCGCGGCGTGTATGCCTGTCAGCACGTCAATTCTGAAGCGCCGGCAGAGCTCCTCAAGCTCGCTGATGCGGGATTGTGAGATGGACATTTTTCAAAGTTCCTCCTTATACTTTTCTGTGATTGCTGTGAAAGATAATAGATTTATTAAAGTATAATAAGCTCCTTAGGGGCTTTTGTTATATCGTCGGGGGCGTTCTCGCCTATGACTATCATGTCCTCAATACGCACGCCGAAGCGCTGCGGCAGATATATTCCCGGCTCGGCGGTGACTACCGCGCCCGCGGGCAGGGGGCTGGTGTTGGCGGGTGAGGCCGAGGGGCTTTCGTGAATGTCCAGTCCCACGCTGTGGCCGAAGCCGTGGCCGAAGCATTCACCGTAGCCCGCGGCCGCAATGACGCTCGCCGCCGCCTCGTGAACCTCGCGTCCCGTTGCTCCCGCGCGCATTTTTTCAATGCCCGCGCGCTGGGCGTCCAGCACGGTGGCGTACACGCGGCGCATTTCCTCCGTGGCACTGCCCACGGCCACTGTGCGCGTCATGTCCGAGCAGTACCCGCCCTTGATGCAGCCGAAATCCATTGTGACAAAGTCGCCGTCTTGCACCGCGCGCTCGCCCGGTACGCCGTGCGGCTTGCTGGTGTTGGGTCCCGTTATGCTGATGGGGTCGAACGAATTGCCCTCGCCGCCCAAACGCATCATGCGGTAGGTCAGCTCCGCGGCTATCTCGCGCTCGGTTATGCCCGGGCGTATTAGCCCCAGCACTTCGTCCAAAGCCTGCTCCGCAATGCGCTGGGCGGCGGTGATGCAGGCAATTTCATAGGTCTGCTTAACGCTGCGGAGAGCGCTGAAAATTTTCTGCGCGGGAACAAGCTCCAGCTCCAGCCGCCGCTCCGCCTCCAGCCAGCGGGCGTGACTGACCGCGTTCTCCTCCGCTCCCACGCGCAGGCAGCCTTCCAGCGCGGATTTAACAGCCGGCCAGAGCGGATTTCCGCGGGTACAGAGCACAACCTGCGCGTCGGTCACGGCGGCGCGCGCCGCCTCAATATAGCGGCTGTCCGTAAAAAACCAAGCGCGCTCGCGCGTCACAACCGCCGCGCTGTCCTCCGCGGGAAAGCCGCAGGCGTAGAACACGTTGCGCGGGGAGAAAATCACCAGTGCGTCCAGCTCCTGTTCACGCAGGCTGCGGCGCAGGGGTTCAATGTTGTTCATGCCTTTTTTGCCTCCTTGCACCAATAAATCTGAACGGGCGCTCAAGCTGATAGCGCAGCGCCAGAAACGGGTTGGAAAAAAGTATCGGCTCCACCAGCACAGCCACGGCGCCCGCGCGTTTGGCGCAGAGCACGTCGGTGTATATCTGGTCGCCTATGAGCGCGGTTTCGCGCGGCTGCACGTTCTTTTCCGCCAGCACCGCGCGCAGCTTTTTCAGGCGCGGCTTGCCCGCGCGCTGCACAAAGTCCAGTCCCAACGCTTTGGAAAAAATGCGCGGGCGCTCGGTGCGGCTGTTGGAAAATATAAATAGCTCCAGCCCCGCGGCTTGCATTGCCGCGAGCTTTGCGGGGAGCTCCGCGCGCGGCGAGTTTTCCGTGTAGGGCGCAAGCGTGTTGTCCACGTCCAGCAGCACTAACCTCACGCCGCGCGCTGTGAGCGCCGTCGGGTCAACGTCATATATGCTGTCCGCCATTATGTCGGGGATAGGTAAAATGCTCATTTGCGCCGCCTCACAGGGTAAAAGTCATCGGCCAGTGCGTGATGTATCTGCCGTAGCTGTAAATGTCGCGTCCGTCGGACTGGATTGTCACCGCGTCCACGCCCGCGAGCGAGCAGAGCGTTGCCACAAAGCTGTGTATAACCGCCTGCGCGTCCTCCGTGCTCTCCGGCTCGGTGGCGAACATCTCGCGCGAGAGGTTGACGGTGCAAAGCCCGTCCGCTGTCTCCACACCCAGCAGCGCGGTGTCCTCCGGCAGCGCGTAGCCGCCGCCGTCAGCGTTTATCAGCGCTGTCAGGAGCCTCTGCACCACGGCCTCCGCCGCGGCAGTCTCGGCGTCCAAGGCAATGTACTCCGTGCGCGGGGTGACGCCGCCGCTCTCGTTCGGCAGCCAGAGCTTTATCGGCACGTCGGCGCCGCCGCAGGTGACGTCGTCCAGCAGCGCGGAGGAGAGATTAAGCCCCTCGCAGCACAGCTCGCCGCCGCAGTAAATATCCACAGCCGCAATATTGTCCATCAGGCAAAGCGTCATGGCGCAGGCCAAGGCCGCCACAAGGCGGTCGCTCTCGCTGCACTCGGCGTAGCTCTCGCTCATCTCCACCGCCGCGCGCACGCCGCCGATGACTTCGACCGAGAGCGCCTCCACGCCGTCGGGGAACGCGCGCTCCATGCCGCTCTGCTCCGGCGCGGAGTTCAGGGCCGCCAAAATCTCCTCCGCCGTGTCCAAGCCGCCCAGCGGCTCCAGCACCAGCAGTCCGGCAGAGCCGGTGTTCACTCGGTAGACGCCGCCGACGCAGCCCGCCGCGTCCGCGGAGCGCAGCAGGCAGCCCGACAGCAGCAAACAGAGCGCCAGCGCCGGCGCAAGGGCGCGTTTAGCCGTTTTAAGCATCCCCCTCGCCCCCTTCCGGCGGTGCGGGCGGGAACGACACGGTGAAGCGCGTGCCGCCGCCCTCGCGCGGGGCTATGCTTATCTCTCCGCCGTGCAGCGTGACCGCGTCGTGAACTATACTCAGTCCGAGGCCGCTGCCGCCCGCGGCGCGGGAGCGCGCCTTGTCCACGCGATAGAAGCGGGAGAACACGTTCGGCAAATCCTCCTCGGGTATGCCGATGCCGGTGTCCTCAACCGTGAGCACAACGCGGCCGTCCTGCGCATAAAGACGCAGCAGCACGCTGCCGCTCGGCACGTTATATTTAACCGCGTTTTCCGCTAAATTGAAAATTATCTGATAGATGTCGTCCTCGTTGGCCGTGATGAAGCAGCCCTCAGCTAACTGCGTCGTCACGCGCACATCGCGCTGGTTGGCAAGCGGCGCGAGCAGGTGTACGGTGCGCTCCGCCACGGCCTTGACGTCCACGCGCTCGCGCGGCGTTTCCGCGGAGCTGTCCATGCGGCTGAGCTTGAGCAGCTTTTCCGTCAGGCGCTGCAGACGCTCCGCCTCGGAGGATATGTCGGCGGCGAACTCGCGCGCCGTGTCGGGGCTCATGTCCTCGCTCTGCACAATGGAGTCCGAGAGCAGGCGAATGGAGGCCAAGGGCGTACGCAGCTCGTGGCTGGCGTCCGAGACAAAGCGGCGGCGGGATTCGGTGGTGTTTTGTATTTTCACGGTCATGTCGTTAAATTCCTCGGCCAGCTCCGTGACCTCGTCGCAGCCGCGGGGCTCCGTGCGCGTGTCGTAGTCGCCGCCGCGCACACGGCGCATGGCGCGCACCAGCTCGCGTATGCGGCCTGTGAGGAACGTGGTGATTATCACAACCGCCACAACCGCCAGCGCGCTCAGTATGAGGGAAAAGCTCAGCAGTCGGCTCTGTATGCCCGCTATAAGCAGCGCCTGCGAGGAGTCGTACTCGCTGAGGTACACAGCGCCGATAGTCTCGCCGCTGGCAACAACCGGCGTGGCTACGCGGCTTATAAACGCGTCGCCGTCATAGCGGCAGTTGAAAACTACGCTGCCCGCGAGGGCAGAAAACACCTCGGAAAAAAGCGCCGTCGAGCCGACCGCCGCGCCCTCTTCCCAAGTGTCGTAAATGACGCAGCCGGAGTTGTCTGTCACCAGCACGCGGTCAAAGGAGTTCACGTCCACCAACTCCATGACCGAAGCCACGTTCTCCTCCGTCAGCGTCTCCAGCACCGAAAGAGATGTGGACATGACCGTAACCTGCCCCACCATAGAAGTCTGCTTTGTCGAGAAAACGAGGTCCCGCGAGCTTATTGTGGGGTAAATGTTCAATAGCGCCGCCATTATAACAATGAAGAGCAGCATAATGGTCAAAAACGTCTGACGGACGCTGTATCTTATTTTCAGCCTTTCATGCGCCATAGCCGCAAACCTCAAATTTCAGCCCTCACGGGGAGCGGAGCCGAAGAAAAATTATTTGAAAAATTCTTCAAAATAGTCGTACTCCGCCTCGGCCTCGGTCTTTTGCTTCTCCGCGCTCGGCGCGCTCTGCTCCGGCGGCGTCGGCTTGCTGTTGTATACGGGCGGGGCATAGCGCTGCTGTTCGCGCTCGGCGCGCTCGCGGGCCTGACGCTGCTGCTTCACCGCGCGCACATGGCGGCGGTGCAGCACGCGGTAGCGTATGACAAGGAACAGGTACAGCAGGAAGAACACTACAACCACGGCTATGCCTATTTTCACCGCGGGCAGGCTCAGCGTCTCAGCGACCTGACTTTTCAGGTACTGCCAGTGCGACAGCTCCACGCTGCTCGCCGCCACAAGGCTGACTGTGCCGTAGCTCACGCCGTCGCTGTAGACCGACACCTCGCCCAGCACGTCGCCCGCGGTTATGGGCGCAGTCAGCTCCGTGCCCTCAAGCTGGCTGTAAATGACAACGCTGCGGGTGAAGTCCGAGTCGGAAACGTCGTTCGCCACCAGCGCGGTCACGGCGGAGGCGGGGCGGAGCGAAACGCTGTTCGCGCCAGAGCCCATTGCCACGTCCACAATAGTCACCGTCTCCGTGGTGGAGAGGATTTCGCGGTAGCTGTAGTTATTGAAAATATAGTCGTAGAGCGTTATGGTGTCGGCAAAGTTAGTGTAGCCCGTAGCGCCGCTCTCGGTGGTGTAGGGCTGGCCGCCGAACACAAGGCAGAGCAGATTTATGCCGTCCTTGGAGGCGGTGGAGACAAGGCAGTAGCCCGCGGCGCTCGTGTAGCCGGTCTTGATGCCCGCGGCGTACTCGTAATAGTACTCCGAGCCGTATATGCCCTCCGTGCCGATGAGCGCGTTGGAGTTATTCAGCGTGCGCTCCGCGCTCATGTTCGTGGCGGGAATTGTAACTGTGGCGGTATTGCAGATTGTCATAAAAAGCTCGTGGTCGGCGGCGGCCGAGGCAATGAGCGCGAGGTCGGTCGCCGTGGTGTAGTGGTTGTCGTCCGGCATACCGTTCGTGTTGGCAAAGTGGGTGCCGGTGCAGCCCAGCTCCTCCGCGCGGGTGTTCATCATCTCCACGAAGCTGTCAATAGAGCCGCCGATGTACTCCGCAATGACGTTGCAGGCCTCGTTTGCCGAAGCCACCATTGCGCAGTAGAGCAAATTTTCCAGCGTCATGGCCTCGCCCGTCATTATGCCCACGGTCGAGCTGTCGCTTGTCAGGCCGTAGGAGACGTTGGAGCCCGCGGTCACCTCATCGTATATTCCGGCCTCGCCCGCCTCTATGGCCTCTATAGCCAGCAGCACGGTCATTATCTTGGTCGTGCTGGCGGGATAAATGCGCTCGTCCGCGTTCTTGGAGTAGTATACCCCGCCGGTGTCGGTATTTATAAGCAGCGCCGTGTCGGAGCTAATCTCCGGCTCGTCCAGCGCCAGCGCGCTCTGCGGGGAGAGCGTACCTATGAGTATGCCGAGCGCCATCACCAGCGCCGCAAAGCGCGGCAGGCGCGAAATTGAAATATAGGAAAAAAGAATTGACTTTTTCATGTTCAGCTCCAGAAGTATGTGATGCAAGGCGCGCTGCCGCGCCCCGCGGGTTTGTTGCCGTATTTATATATTATACGGGGTTTACAGCGGAAAAGCAACACAAAAAAACGCTCTTCCCCAAAAAGCCGCCTCCGGCTCGGGCGCAAAGCGCGCTCCGTGTCGGAGGCTTGTGTGTGTTGCATTATCTTTGTTAAATGCAGCGCTGTCGGCAAAAAACAATAAATCAGTCCTTGGCGTAATACCCCACGCCCCATTTTGTCATCAGCACATCGGGGCGGGCGGGGTCGCGCTCCAACTTCTCGCGCAGGCGGCGCACGTGTACGTCCACGGTGCGTATGTCGCCCTGATAGTCATAGCCCCAGACGAGGTCGAGCAGGTTTTCACGGCTGTAGACCTTGCCGGGCGTGCGCATGAGCAGCTCCATGAGGTCAAATTCCTTGACGGTCAAATCCTTCTCCTTGCCGTCGCTGAACGCGGTGCGGCGCTCGGTGTCCAGCGTGATGCAGCCGCAGGTCACAAGGTGCGTCTTGCGCTCCGCAGCGGAGGCCGCGGACTGAATTGAGCTGCGCCTTAGCAGCGCGCGCACCCGCGCCTTCAGCTCCAGTATGTTAAAGGGCTTGGTGATGTAGTCGTCCGCGCCGCACTCGAAGCCGACCAGCTTGTCCGAGTCCTCGTCCTTGGCCGTCAGCATAATTATCGGCACGGTGGAGGTTTCGCGTATTTTCATGCAGGCCTCCGTGCCGCTCATAACGGGCATCATAACGTCCAGCAGTATGAGGTTGTAGCCGCCCGACGCGGCCTTTTCCACGGCCTCCGCGCCGTCATAGCCCACGTCCACCTCGTAGCCCTCGCTCTCAAGGTTGAATTTCAGCCCCTTGACCAAGGGACGCTCATCGTCCACCACAAGAATTTTCATCAGCGCCTCCTTCGCCCGCTCCGCCAGTCTCCGTTTGTCTCCGCGCGGCGAGCTTATATTTTTATTATATCACAAGCGCAGGCGGTAAAGCAATACGGGACAGACTGCAAATTGCAGCTTGCAGCCAATAAAAAGCAATCCGAACCTCTCCCCTATCGGCAAAAGGCTCGGATTGTTTCGGTGTGGAGCGGGCAAAGGGAGTCGAACCCTCCTATCGACCTTGGGAAGGTCGCGTTCTACCGATAGACTATGCCCGCACATCTATCGGCTATGATAACACGCTTTGAGCGCAAAATCAAGAAAAATTTGCACGAGCCTCGCTACTCAGCCCAATCACCGATATGCGGGAGATAGGCTCCGTCGTCGGCTTTTATGCGCGCGAAGGGGTAATCCGTCCGGCTGTCGTCATAGGGGCGGTCGGTGTGCTCAACGTCGTCGGCGCTGCGCTCCGGCGGCTCCAAAGCTGAGACAAAGCCGGTTGTGTCCTGCGCCGCGCCGTCCAAGACCACGCCCGCGGCATAGCATGACGGCAGCGCGAGCGGGAGCGCGGGCGCGCTGTCCCAATCGTCATACCAGCCTATCAGCGCTCCGACTCGGCCCTGTCCGCCGACCGAGTTCGCGGCGTAGTTCAGCGCGCCCTCGTCAAACGCCGCCGCGCTCAAGGCCGTGCATAGCAGCGTGCCTCCCGTCGTCAGCTCTGCCGCAGCGGTCAGGTGACCCACGAGCCCGCCGGCAGCAGACGCGCCGTAGACGTTAGCGTTCTCCGGCTCAATGGCGAACTGCCCGTCCGCGGTGCGGCCCGAGGCATAGCAGCCGCGCAGCGTGCTCTCGTCCGCCAGCTCTCCGACAAGGCCGCCCGCAGTCTCCCCGTAAACGCTGAGCGCCGCGTAGGAGTAAGTGACCTCGGAGCAGCCGTCCAGCAGACCGACCAGTCCGCCGACTGTCTCGCCGGAAATTCCGACGCTGTCATAAGCGCCGCCGTCGCTCGCCCGCACGCCGCAGCGGTAAATCACCGTGTCGTGCGCGTGGCCGACCAGCCCGCCGCAGTACGCCGCGCCGCTGACGGTGACATTCTCCAGCGTTATATTGCGCAGCTCCGCGCCGTCGGTTTGGCCGAAAAGCCCCGCGCCGTCGCCGTCTGCTGTCAGACAAATGTTGGTGATGACATATCCGCCGCCGTCATAGCTTCCGGCAAAGGCTGTCTGCGAAAACGCCGGCGCAAGCTCTCCGCAGGTACTGCCGTCGAAGTCATGCGTCTGTGCAAGACTTAATCCCGCGCAGTCGCCGAACGCGGCCTCGAGCGCAAAAAGCTGCCGCAGTGTGCGAATATTCAGCGTCTGCGGCTCGCTGTCGGGCTTGTTGTTGTACGCCTCCTGCGCGGCGGCGGGGATTAAATACGCCTCCGCCCAGCTCCCTGTTCCCGTGTCGAACACCGTCAGCGACGTGAAAAGGCTCGCCCTGCTCCCCAAGTCCTCCGTCGGCACAAGGTAGACATATCTCCCTCCCGCCTTGAAGTCGGCGCGGGTGAGCGTCACGCGCTCGTCGTCCAAGTACCCCGCCGCCGCGCTGCCCGCGTCACGAATACTTAGCACGGCATAGCCGTCCTGCGTTATCTGCTTTTCGTTCTCACTGTCAAACGTGCCGCTGACGGCGGTGAAAACGCCGCTTTGCATACACCCGAACGCGGCTGAGCCGTCGGCATACACTTCGTAGTAGACGAGCTGCACGTTGGAGAGCCCCTCCGTCCAGTCGCCGTAGTGTACGCCGCCTCCCGCAGAGGCATAGGGGTAGGCGCTGCCCAGAGTCGGGTCATAGGGATACGCCGATGCTGTCACAGTTTGGCGCACGGCGGGACCGAGCGAATAAAGCGCAAGCTCGTCCTCGGAATAGGCAAACGCGGCGTAGCAGTCCGAGAGGTCGGGGTACGCGCTCGCGTCCTGCACACCGCCCAGCAGCGCGCCGCCGCTCGACGAGCATGTGGAGTAGCACCCGTGCAGCTGCGCAGAGCCGACAATACACCCGACAAGTCCGCCCGCAAGGCGCTCGGCGGTGACGTTGCGCCGCGCGGCGTAAGCGCCGTTCACGGTGCGGCCGCCGGAGCAGCAGTCGGTAAGGGAGCAATTTTCCAGCGCGCCGACCAAACCGCCCGCGTACATCTCTGAGCTGACCTGCACCGCGGCAAAGCAGTCGGTCAGTGTGCTGTCTATGGCGTGGCCGACCAGTCCGCCGACGTATGTGCCGCCGGAGACCGTGCAGACGTCATACGCGCCCGCAGTGTCGGGCGTGGCGGCGAGGCGCACACAGCAGCCGGAAATTTCACAGCTCTCCGCCGCGCCCGCCAGCGCCCCGACGCTGCCCGTGCCGTTCACGACGGCGTCCAGCAGTGTGATGTCCCGCAGCTGCGCGCCATTCAGAGCCGCAAACAGACCGGCATAGCCGTCCGCGTCAATGCACAGGTTGGAAACAGCGTACCCGCCGCCGTCGCAGCTGCGCAAGTCAAAGTTGCTGATAGGCACAAAGCCGCAATCATAAATCGACCAGTCGATGTTCGCTGTCTGCTGCACAGAGCGTATCTCCACGCCGAGGCCGGAGACGCTCTCCTCTAAGTTTTGCAGATGTCGTCCCGCGGACACAACGGCAATACCGGCAGCGGGGTCGCTCCCCTCGGCAAAAAGGCTGCTGCACTCGCAGGAGACAGTGCGCGGCAGATACGCCGTGGTAACGGAGCCCGCGGTGCGCTCGGCGGAGAGCGTGACAGTGAGCGCAATATTTTCACCCGCCCGCACGGGCGCGAGGTCGCTGAAACGGCAGCAGTCGAGCAAAATGCAGTCCTCGAACACGTCTCCCGTCATGTAGCTCTCGGAACGGAGCGTATCGAGTATTATCGCGAACCTCCAACCCGCCGAGGCGGCGGTAAACTGGCCGTAGTTGGGGTAGTAAAGCTCTGTTTCGTTCTCGCCGTCGCTGATGACAACACTTAGCGCAAGGTAGGGCGCGATGTCCTCGTTGCCGGAAAAGTCAATCTCCAGCCACAGCTCCTCGCCGTTGTGTACGCGGATAGCGGGCGCGCAGAGCAGGCCGACGTCGGGCTTCTCCGCCGTGTCACCCGTCCAGCAGCCGCAGGGCACGGCTTTCATTGCCTCCGCTCTCTCCGCGCGGCTTAGGGCGAGCGCGGCGGTATAGGCGGCGGTCAAGTCGGTTTCGTCCGAGTAAAAAACGCTCTGTACCGCGCCGCTCGGCTTGCACGTGACGTCGGAGAGAGCGTATTCAACAACAAAAAAGCCATCTGACGTCTCGCTGCCGAGAGCGTCGGAGGGAAAGAAGTCGGCTACGGAATAGCCCGCGCCGACAGATTGACCTTGTATTATGTAGAAAAAATCGCCGTCCTCGCAGCTGACCTCACCGGCGAACGCGCCGCTGTCATAGAGTGCGGTCAGCTCTCCGGAGAGGTACATCTCCGCGGCGGAGCGCTGCGCCGCCGACGCGACTGCCTCGGCGCCCGCGTCCAGTGCGCTTTGTCTGACGGAGGCGGCAACCCAAGCCAAGGCGGGCAGCGCGACAGCCGCGGCTATAGCCATAATAGCGGCGGCAGCCGCCAGCTCGGCGAGCGTAAATCCGCTCTTTGCTCTCCCGCGCTGCACAGCCGCCGCCTCCTTTGTTCAATGAGATATTACTGCTCAAAAATCCGTCGAATGGCCCTGTTTTACTCTCAGGCGGCTTATGGAGCGGGCGAGCTGGGCTTCGGCGCCGCGGTATTCGGCGAGGGAGCGCTTTTGCAGCAGGCGCTCCTGCGCGTCCTCCAGCGCTTGCTTGGCAAGGTTCTCGTCGATGTCCTCGGGGCGCTCTATGGAGTCCACCAGCAGCAGCACTTCGTTATCCTCAACCTTTATGATGCCGCGCGACACGGCGGCAAGGTGCTCCACGCCGTCGGGGCTGCGCACAATGAGCGTGCCGGGGACGATGCCCGCGACAAGGTTCGTGTGGTTGGCCATTATGCCGTACTGCCCGTCCAGCGTCGGGAATATCACGGATATTGACTCGCCGGTGAAAAACGGGTGTCCGGCGGCGAGTATGGTGAGCTTGAAGGAGTTCATCAGCCCTGCTCCTTCAGCGCTTTGGCCTTGGCAACGGCCTCGTCAATGGTGCCGACGTTGTAGAACGCCAGCTCCGGCAGGTCGTCCATTTCGCCGTCGATTATGGCCTTGAAGCCGCGTATTGTCTCGGCAAGCGGCACATAGCAGCCGGCAACGCCGGTGAACTTTTCCGCAACGTGCATCGGCTGGGAGAGGAAGCGCTGGATTTTGCGCGCGCGCATGACTATGGCACGGTCATCGTCGCTCAGCTCATCCATGCCGAGTATGGCGATTATATCTTGTAATTCGCGGTACTTCTGGAGAATTTCCTGCACCTTGCGCGCCACGTCGTAGTGCTCCTGACCCACAATGCCCGGCTCGAGTATGCGCGAGGTGGACTCCAGCGGGTCAACGGCGGG
The DNA here is from genome assembly GCA_021202845.1 of Oscillospiraceae bacterium. Classification (GTDB taxonomy): domain Bacteria; phylum Bacillota; class Clostridia; order Oscillospirales; family Oscillospiraceae; genus JAJQCF01. The sequence continues at coordinate 41,996 of JAJQCF010000021.1, read as the reverse complement.
GTAAAGACCCTGCTCGGATATTTTACGGCTCAGAACCGTGGTCGCGTCCAAGTGCGCGAACGTGGTTGCGGGGGCGGGGTCGGTCAAGTCGTCCGCGGGGACGTAAACGGCCTGCACGGAGGTGACCGAGCCGCTCATGGTGGAGGTTATGCGCTCTTGCAGCTCGCCCATTTCGGTGGCCAGCGTGGGCTGGTAGCCGACGGCGGAGGGCATACGTCCCAGCAGCGCGGAAACCTCGCTGCCCGCCTGCACGAAGCGGAATATGTTGTCAATGAACAGCAGCACGTCGCGGTGCTCGACATCGCGGAAGTACTCGGCCATAGTCAGTCCGCTCAGTCCGACGCGCATACGCACGCCCGGGCTCTCGTTCATCTGGCCGAACACGAGCGCGGTCTTGTCCGCAACGCCGCTCTCGCGCATCTCGCGCCAGAGGTCGTTGCCCTCGCGGCTGCGCTCGCCGACACCGGTGAATATGGAGTAGCCGCCGTGCTGCATGGCGACGTTGTGGATAAGTTCCTGTATGGCGACGGTCTTGCCGACGCCGGCGCCGCCGAACAGTCCTATCTTGCCGCCCTTGGGGTAGGGCTCCAGCAAATCTATAACTTTAATTCCGGTTTCAAGAATCTCCACCGCGGGACGCTGCTCGGCGAACGTGGGCGCCTTGCGGTGTATTTCCCAGCGGGGAACGCTCTCGTCCGGCTCCTCTCCGCCGTCTATCGGGCGGCCGAGGACGTTGAACATTCTGCCCAGCGTGGCCTCGCCGACGGGCACCTTTATGCCGCTTCCGCTGGACATGACCGGCATATTGCGGGTAAGGCCGTCGCTGGCGGAGAGCATTATGCAGCGCACGGTGTTGTCGCCGATGTGCTGGGCGACCTCCATGACGCATTCGTTGTCATCTATGAGCACCACAAGGGCCTCGTTGACCTTCGGCAGCTCGCCGTGGTCGAACGCGACGTCCACGACAGGGCCGGAGACCTGTACTATCCTTCCGATATTCACGGCTGCGAAGCCTCCTTAGCTGAATTGTGTTTGCGGGTCTGCGCCTTTGCGCCGGAGGAAACCTCGGTAATCTCCTGCGTAATGGCGGCCTGCCGCGCGCGGTTATACTGAAGCGTCAAGTCCTCCAGTATGCCCTCGGCGTTTGTGTTTGCGGCGTACATGGCGTTCATGCGGGCGCTCTGCTCCGCGCAGAAGCTCGCCACCATGGCGCTGTAGGTGAATCCGGCCAGATACGGCGGTATAACGCTGTCCAGCACCGCCTCCTCGGAGGGGTGGAACTCGAACGGGTGCAGTACCTCCTTCTCCTCGACGGGAGAGGTGAACTGACCGCGGTGGAGCGGCAGCAGGCGCGTGCATATTGTCTCGGATTCGAGGGCGTTTTTCATGTCGGTGTAAACGACATATATCTCGTCAACCTCTCCGGCGTCGTATAAGTCCAGAAGGTTGGAGGTGATGATTCTTGCGCGGCGGAACGTGGGGTTCTGCGCCGTATAGAGAAAGCTGCGTTCAATGGGTATGTCGCGGCCGGTGAAGAACTGGCGTCCGCGCTCGCCTATGACGTAGAGCCGAGTGTGAGCGTGGGCGTCCATGACCTCCATAGCCTTTTTCACAACATTCTGGTTGTAGGCTCCGGCCAGTCCCTTGTCGCCCGTTATCACAAGGCAGGCGCAGGTCTTTTGGGCGTCATAGGCCGCGTCGTCCACTCCCATAGGGTAGAAATAGCGGCTCTCAACGTCCTTGACGGTGCGGAAAACGCGCTTTATCTCCTCCTTGACGGCCTCGAAATAGGGGCGCGTGTTCTGCAAATCGTTTCTGGCCTTGCGCAGCTTTATGGAGGCGATAAGGTACATGGCATTCGTGATTTTTTGTGTATCGTGAACGCTCTTGATGTGCGCTTTTATCTCCTTGGTGTTGGACATCTAACCGTCACCGCCCCTGCCGCGAGTTGTATTCCTGCAAGAACTTTTTGCCCAGCTCTATAATGCGCTCCTTCGTTTCGGGGGACATCTGGCCGGTGGCGTCTATGCCCTCGCACAGCTCCGGCGCGGTTTCGCGGAACCACTGCAGCATTTCGCGGTCGAACGCATTTATCTCCTCCACGGGAACATCCTGCATGATATGCTCAAGCGCCACGACCAGCGTGATAACCTGCTCGTGCTGCTTGAAGGGCTTGTACTGCTCCTGACGCAGCAGGCGCATAAGTCCCTGACCGTAGACGAGCTGACGGCGCGTCGTCTCATCGAGGTCGCTGGAGAACTGGTTGAAAACCTCCATCTCGCGGTACTGCGCAAGGTCTATGCGCAGCGTGCCCGCGGCCTTTTTGACCGCCTTGGTCTGCGCGTCGCCGCCGACACGGCTGACGGAAAGTCCGACGTTGACCGCGGGGCGCTGTCCGGCAAAGAACAAATCCGTTTCAAGGAATATCTGGCCGTCGGTAATGGAGATTATGTTTGTCGGTATATAGGCGCTTACGTCGCCGGCCTGCGTTTCCACAATGGGCAGAGCCGTCATGGAGCCGCCGCCGTTGGCCTCGGAAAGGCGCGCCGCGCGCTCCAGCAGACGGGAGTGCAGGTAGAAAACGTCGCCCGGGTAAGCCTCGCGTCCCGGGGAGCGCTCAAGCAGCAGGCTCAGCGCGCGGTAGGCCACAGCGTGCTTGGAGAGGTCGTCGTAGACAATGAGCACATCGCGCCCCTTGCGCATGAAGTACTCGCCCATAGCGCAGCCGGAGTACGGCGCGACGTAGAGCATGGGCGCGGGCTCGCTGGCGTTGGCCGCGACGACTATGGTGTAATCCATAGCGCCGTGCTTTTTCAGGGAGCTGACAAGCTGCGCCACGGAGCTGGCCTTCTGGCCGATGGCGACGTAGATGCAGACAACGTCCTTGCCTTTTTGATTTATAATAGTGTCAAGGGCAATGGCGGTCTTGCCGGTCTGGCGGTCGCCGATTATCAGCTCGCGCTGTCCGCGGCCTATGGGGAACATACTGTCTATGGAAAGTATGCCGGTTTCCATCGGTGTATCTACGGGCTGGCGCTCAAGAATACCGGGCGCGGGCGATTCGATAGGTCTGTAGTCCTCGGCCTCGATTGCGCCAAGGCCGTCCACGGGGTTGCCCAGCGCGTCCACAACGCGGCCAAGGAAGCCCTCGCCGCAGGGTACGCCGGCTATGCGGCCGGAGCGGCGCGCCACGCTCCCCTGCTCCACGGTTGTCGTGTCGCCGAAGAGTATAAGTCCAACCTCATTGCGGCGCAAATCCTGCACCATGCCGCGCACGCCGCCCGCGAGGTCAACAATCTCGCTGTAGGCAACATTGTCCAGACCCGTGACGGTGGCAATGCCGTCGCCGACGGACTTGACGCGGCCAATCTCCTCGCCGGTCACGCTGGGTATGGAGCTTGTGACTATCTCGTGCAGTATGGGGACAATGTTTTCGTTCGTGTGCGGGAGGTTGTAAAACTCCTCGCGCAGCTGGCGCATACGACCCTCGACTGACCAGTCGTAGGTGTCCTCGCCCGCTGTCAGTATAAAGCCGCCGGGCAGTCCGGCGTCCTCAATCCACGTGAGCGTTGCGCTCTCGCCGTACTTTTTCTGCACAAAGGCGGTCAGGCGCTCCAGCTGGCGGGGCGTGGGGGCAACGGCGCTGCGCACCGTGGCTTCGACAGCGCTCTCGCCGCTCGAAACAAGCTCATGGAGTATGGGTGAAAGGTTTTCGTCCTCGCTCGGCTGGTTGTAGAACTCGCCCGTGAGCTGGCTTACGCGCCCCTCGGCGCTCCAGTCGTAGGTGTCGTCGCCCGCCTTGAGAATAAATCCGCCGGTCTGCTCCGCGTCCTCGACCCATGTGAGCGCTACCTCTTGGCCGTACTTCTTTTCCAGAAATGCGGTCAGGCGCTCCAGCTGCTGCCCGACGGGCGCAATGGCGCTGTGTACTGTTGCATTTATCGGCTTGGCCATCACGCGCTCCTTTCGGCGGCGTCAAGGAACTCGTCAAAGGCGTCGGAGGTGGACAGCATACGGTCTGTGGCGTCAACCACAAGCTGGGCTATCTCGTCCTGAGCGCCGTCCAGTATTCTCTGGCGTTCGCGCTCCGCCGTCTCCTGCGCCTCGGAAATTATACGGCTGGCCGTGTCCTCCGCCTCCTTGGACTTGGCGGCAGCCTCGGCGGAAATGCGCTTCATTTCGCTCTGGCGGCGCTCGTCAAGCTCCTTTTGCAGGGAGGATATCTGCTCTCTGCGCTCGGCCTCAAGAGTTTCGGCCTCCGCTAACTTTCCGCGCGTCTCGGTGTCCATCTTGGCGTACTCGGCGGCGCGCTTTTCCATGAAGTCTCTGACGGGCTTATAGAGGAGCAGGTACAGGCCAACAATGAGAATTATTAAATTGAACAGATGCAGCAAAATCTGCTGCCAGTCGATGTTCAGTGGTATATTCACCTGCTGCACCTCCCTTTTTACATAACAAATATAATAAGTATCGTGATTATAAGAGCGTAGATAACGCAGGTTTCGATAAAGACAAGACCCAGCATCATGGTGGTGCGAATCTTACCCTCGGCCTCGGGCTGACGGGCTATGCCCTCCGCGCTCTTGCCGGTTGCAATGCCCATGCCTATTGCGCCGCCCATTGCAGGGAAGGAAATGGCGAGGCCTGCGGCAATGGCCAGCAGTCCGGTGGAGTTGTCGCTCTCCTCCGTCTCGGCAGCGGCGGCTGCGGGAGCGGCGGGGTCGGCGGGCGCATTGGCGGCCATGACAGGAACGGCAAACAGGCTGACAGCGAGAATCGCCAGCAGCATTACCATAACCATTCTTCTGAACTTTCTGGTTTTCATAACTTAACTACCTCCGAAATATTTTTACGTTTAAGGTTTAATTTTATGCGCCCGCAGCGGCGGGCTGGGGTTTTATGGCCGAGCTCAGGCGTTCTCGGGGCTTGCGGTCTGCGCGCCCTTGCGCACCTTCTGCTTTTTCGGGTGCGGCTCGCTGACCTCGCCGTAATACGTGGCGGTGAGCATTGTGAGCACGTAGGCCTGAATGAGCGCGTGCAGCAGCGTGAACATTATCGCCACAATGACCGGCAGTACGAAGCTCAGCGTTATGCTGTAGTAAACAAGCTCCGTCACCAGCAGTCCGCTGAGGAGCGCTCCGAACAGTCGGAAGGTCATGGAGATGGGCAGAGAGAACTCCTTGAGCGTGAGCCCGATGCCCTTGACGCCGTTGCCGGCAATGCCGCCGGAGAGTATTACCAAGTATGACAAAACGCCCAGAGCTATGGCGGCGTTTATGTCCGCACTGGCGGCGGGCAGCGAAATGGCGTTGCCGTCGGTGGTGAACACCTGAACGCCCAAAAGCTCGAATATGGTTCCGCAGAATATATAAGTACCGGCTGCGAAAACATAAACTCCCAAAAAGCCGTTGCGGTGCGGGCTGTTTGTCTTGGCAAGTCCGTTGAAAAGGTTGACGGCCATTTCAAGGAGCATTTGCAGCCGACCCGGCACGAGCTTGAACTTAGGAATGACAAATATCCGCAGCAGCGCGCTGATTACCAGCAGCACAAGCGTCACCAAAAAGCCCGAAATGACGGACGGGTTCACGTCCATGCCGAACAGGCTGACGCGGTTGACCTCGTGCAGCACCCCGTCGCGCATTACAACGGAAAGCTCTTCCTCCTCTCCGCCGCTCGAGCCAGTCAGGACAATGCCGACAAGCAGCACAGCCAGCACAATGACCGTCACGGCAATGATTTTGTTTCTGGTTTTTTTATCCATTATCATGCCTCCCCGTTGGAAAATCCCCGAAACGCGCTGGCGATTAAAATTGGTTATAATGCAATAAAATCTTCTCCAGCTTTTGAATAATATCACAAATGGTTGTGAAAATCAACGGTTATTTCGCTGTTCTTATAAAATGTTAGCAATATCTTTATGTCGAAATCACCAAAATGGCGGGGCGGGAAACTTATCCCGCTCCGCCATGGCTGCCAATGTGGATTTTTGGCGCGGAATTGCGCTCATTCCGCCTCCGGCTCGGCGTTGTTTCTGGCGGCGATGCGGGCTTTGATATACTGCTCCAATATGTCCACGGTGCCGTCTATGCCCAGTCGGCCGGAGTTGACTGTCATGTCGTAAAACCGCGCGTCGCCCCACTTGCAGACGCAGTAGTGGTTCTGGTGGGTGCGGCGCTGCTTATCCGTGCGCTGCATGAGCTTGAGCGCCTCGGCCTCGCTCGTATCGCCCTGCGCCATTATGCGCTTCAGCTTGAACTCGGTGGAGGCGAGCACGAAAATCGCCACAACGTCGGGGTTGTCCTTCAGCGCCTCCTCGCCGCAGCGGCCGACGACGACGAACGACTCCCCCGCCGCGGCCTTTTCGCGCAGAAATTTATACTGCATATGCGCAACGGCATCCGCGGGCGAGTTGCTGAAGCCCTTGACGGTGCGCGAGCCGTAAATGCGCTTTGGCACCTCGTCATACTTTTTCAGCGTCTCGGGGTCGATGTCGTACTCCTCGGCTATCTCGGTGAGGATATTTTCCTCGTATAGCTTGAGGTTGAAGCGCTGGGAGAGCTGGCGGGCAATCTCGTGTCCGCCGGAGCCGAACTCACGGTTTATTTCAATAATGAGCTGTGACATGCCGGATTCCTCCTCTATTTAATTTAAAATTATTCTCTTACAGATACCTGACAAACACGATGAGCATGGAAAGGGCGATGACAACGGCGGTAGCGGGCGCGAGGTAGCGGCAGTATTTGCCCCAGCCTATGGGACGTCCGGCCTTGGCGCAGATGGACGTGCCGACAACATTTGCGCTGGCGCCTATCGGCGTGGCGTTGCCGCCGACGTCCGTGCCCATGCTGAGCGCCCAAGCCATGGCGCTTATGTCCACGCCCGTGGTGGCAGAAAGGCTCTTGATAACCGGCACCATTGTCGCGGCGAAGGGAATGTTGTCAATGAACGCGCTGGCTATGGCGGCTATCCAGATTATTATCGCCACCATGACGTAGGCGTTGCCGCCGCTGACCTTGCCGATGAAGTCCGCTATGACCTCCAAAATTCCGGTCTGCTCCAGTCCGCTGACTGCTATGAACAGTCCGATGAAAAACAGCACTGTCTCCCAGTCTATGCCCTGCACAATCTCGCCCACATACTTGCCCGAGAGCAGCAGCGTGGCGGCGGCAATGAACACGCCGATTGTGGAAACGGTCAGTCCCGTCTGCGCGTGGGTCGCCAGCAGCAGCACAGTCGCGCCGAAAATTATCCAGCTCCTGATGAAACCGTTTTTGTCGGTTATCGCGCCGCGCGGGTCGGGGAATCCGCCTGCGGGCATCTCCACTCCCGCCACAAGCTGCTTGCGGAAGCAGCAGTAGAAGTATATCACCGCGAAAATGAGCCCCACAACCGCCATTAAGCCCGTGTTCACGATGAAGTCGCCGAACGAGTAGCCCAGCGAGGTGCCGATTATTATGTTCGGCGGGTCGCCGCACATGGTGGCAGCGCCGCCCAAGTTGGCAGTGAAAATCTCGGAGAGAATCATCGGCACGGGGTCAAACTTCATCATACGCGACAGCTCAACCGTCACCGCGGCTAAAAACAGTATAACCGTTATACTGCCTATTATGGCCGAGAAAACGGCGGAAAGAATCATAAACGACAAAAATATCAGCTTAATTTTGTAGTTTACGAGCTTTGCCATAGCCAGACACAGCCAGCGGAAGAATCCGCAGGAGGACATTCCGCCCACCATGACCATCATGCCGACTATGAAAACGATAGTCTCCCAGTTGATACCGGGGCTGGACTCTCCCACCAGCTCGGCTTGGTACCAGAAGCCCTCCGTGGCAAAGACGCCCAAATTCAGCGACTGCCAAGCCGCCGAGGGGTCGCCCATGCACAGGATGAACACCACGAAAATTGTCAGCAGCGCCGCCGTCAGCGTGACTATGTAGTTCGGCAGGCGCTCCAAGACAATCATTACGAACATGGCCACAAAAATGACCACAGCTGCAATTTGCGCAATCATGTTATTTACCTCTCCTCTTTTGACACAAAGATAGAAATATCCTATAACATAATAACACTGTTCTATCAAAAAGCAAGAGGGGGAAACATGCTTTTATTACGTAATTAGAATTTTTTATAAGTATAAACTTAACGTTATCTTTATATCAGCGCGTCAGGGTTTTAATCCACTTGTAGCTGCGGAAGCGTATAAACGTCGGCAGGGACTTGAAAATCTGGTCGGACTGTATCACAAGCACGACCGCCTCCACCGGCCAGTGCCACACGAAAGCGGAAAGGAACGACAGCGGCATGACGATGACCCAAATGCTGATGAGGTTCATATTCATCACGAACTTCGCGTCTCCTCCGCCCTGAATAATGCCGGAGTGGACGGGGTACTGGTAGGCCATGCCGAGCATGACGAGGCTCATAACCGCGAGCAGGTTCATGGCCAGCGCCGTCGTCTCGTCGCTGAGGTTGTACAGGCTCATCAGCGGAGCGCGCAGCAGGTAGAGCGCGGCTGCCAGAATGACACCGATTGTCATGTCTATGGCAGTCAGGCTCCTTGCGTCGGACTTTATTCTGTCCAAGCTTCCGCGGCCTATGGCGTTGCCAATCATCACGGCGGAGACGTTCGTCATGGCCTGCACAAAGACCTTGAGGTACTGGTAAAACGTAGTGGCGACGCTGTTGGCGGCAATGGCGGCGTCCGAGAGGTGGCCGAGTATGGCCGTCTGCATGGGTACGGATATGGCCCAAACGAGCGAGGAAATCATCATCGGCAGCAGCACCCGCCCGTAGTCGCGCGCATAGCCGCCGTCGCCGCGCAGGAATCCGGCGGAAAACAGGCGCATCTTCTTGTCCATTTTCGCCAGATAGAACACGATTATCCCCAGCTCCACGCAGCGGGAGATGAGCGTGCCGATTGCCGCGCCCGCGACGCCCATTTCGGGGAAACCGAAGCGTCCGAAAATGAGCGTGTAGTTTATGCCCACGTTCAGCACAAGGCTGACCGCCGAGGTGCAGAACGATATGTTCACCGTGCCCACGCTCCTGAGCGCCGCCATGAGCACCGTTGAGAGCGAGAAGAGAATGAACGTCCACTTGAGCGTTTTTATGTACTTGACGCCCTCGGCCAAAATGGCGTCCGAAGTGGTGAAGATGCCTAATATCTCCTCGTCCAAAAACGCGCTGAGAGCCCAGAATATAATGCCCAGCAGCGCCGCGGCCTTGAGCGCCACGCCGGTGACAGCGCGTATGGGCTCGGTTGTCTGCTTGCCCCAATACTGCGAGCAGAGCGCCACGACCGCCGTTGCCAGCGCGTTGGCGGTGGTTTGCAGGACAAAAAACACCTGATTGACCGTAGCCGCGCCGGACATGGCATACTCGCTGTAGCTGCCCAGCATTATATTGTCGGCCATATTCACGCTGTAGGCGAGCAGATTTTGCAGCGCCACGAACGTCATCATGGAAAAGAGCGTTTTATAAAAATGCTTGTCGTGCGTAAAAAAAGTACCTTTTGCCTCTGTCAACTTCGGCGCCTCCGCAGCATATGATTATCCGTTGGAATTATAACACAGCTCCGCCGCTTAGGCAAGGCAAAATGTTGCTCTTGACTAATCGCGCGGCAATGATTTATCGTATTAGGAACATATAAAAGCGGCGCGGAATATACTGTTATCAAGCAAAGCGGAGGCGGTGAGGCTTTATGGGCAGCCAGCTGAAAATGGCGGAGCGGGTTAGCGTGACCGGCATAATAATAAACGGCGCACTCAGCGTGCTCAAGCTCGCCGCGGGCGCGCTCGGGCACTCCGGCGCGCTTATCAGCGACGGCGTGGACTCGCTCGGCGACGTGGCCGGCTCCGTAATCGCCATGACCGGCATACGGCTCAGCGAGTGCAAGGCGGACAAAGGCCACCCTTACGGGCACGAGCGCTTTGAGTGCGTTGCCACGCTGCTGCTGTCATTCATGCTGGCGCTGGCGGGCATATTCATGGCGCGCCACGGCGTTATGTCCGTCGTCTCCGGCGATTACGCCGCCTCGAGCGGCCCCGCAGCGCTGGCGGCAGCAGCAGCCTGCGTCTCCATTGCCGGCAAGCTGACGCTCTCGGTCTATACGTTCCGCCGCGGGCGGGAGCTGCGCGTCTCCGCGCTCATTGCGGCGGCGGAAAACTACCGCGCGGACGTGTTCGTCTCCGTCGGCTCCCTTGTGGGAATCGCCGGAGCGCGGCTCGGTCTGCCGGTGCTCGACCCCGTTATGGAAACGGCGCTCTCCGCCATGGTGCTGTGGAGCGCGGTCAGCGCCTTCCGCGAGGCCATAGGCAAGATGACCGACCGCAGCTGCGACGAGGCTACGAACAACGCCATTTACGCCTGCGCCGCCGCGGTGGAGGGCGTTATGTCGGTGGACTTGGTGCGCACGCGGCAGTTCGGCAGCCGCTTTTACGTAGACGTAGAAGTCTCCGCAGACCCCAAGTTAGAGCTTCACGACGCCCACGCCATATGCCAGCACGTCCACGACAGCATAGAATCCGCCTTCCCCGAGGTGAAGCACTGCATGGTTCACATCAACCCCTACGGCGAGAGCGAGGAAGAGTAAAAATAATTTGTATTCTCTCCTGTTCTATGCTATACTGAGAGAAAGCTAAGAAACGGGAGGTGCCGCTTATGGGCAAGCTCTGCACTCTCTTAATTCTCGGTGCAATAATCTCTCTGCTGGGAATTGCGAACATCAAAGGCAACATCAGCACCATTCACTGGTACAACCGCACTAAGGTCTCGGAGGCCGACGCGCCCAAGTATGGCCGCGCTGTCGGCGCAGGCACGCTCATCATTGGCATAGCTTTGATTCTCTCCGCTGTTCTCAGCCTTTTTGTCACCTCCGACCGGCTTGATATTGTAGCCATAGTCGGCTGCGTTGTCGGGCTTATCGTCATTGTCTGCGCACAGCTCAAATATAATCACGGCCTGTTCTGAGCGAGCAGCTTAAAATATTACAAAAGTATTAAATAAATTCATAATTTATTAACACATAGTGCTTCTCCGCTGGTATAATGTAACCACCAACGGAGAAATTTTTTATTTGAAAAGGAGGGAGACAAATGAAAAGAGCGCTGACTCTTCTGCTGCTTGCTTTGACGCTCACGCTGGCGCTGGCGACAGCTGCCTTTGCCGACACAGGGCCAAAGCCGACGGTGCAAGTGGAGTTCACGGATATGCCGAACGAGGTCTTTTACGCCACGCTGCTGTCTGAGACAAGCTCCACCGGCCCCTACTCCGTCTATGACGGCACGGAGGACAATGACGGCTGGCGCGGGGAGTACGGCTCCGACAGCTTTGACCGCGAGATTTGGCGCGCCTTTGTTGACTACGAGGACGCGGACGGGTTCTGCTTTTTGCAGGTCTACTGGGCAAGCTCCGAGACGGGAGAGCTAAAGTGGACGTACCGCGCGCCCGAGGTCTACAAAATCCTGCTCTACTTCCCCGAGAGCGGCGGCTTCTGCGTCAGCCCCGTCTATGAGCGCTACGCCATGAACAGCAGCTACACCGTCAGTCTTGCGGACTGGCAAAGCGGCGAAATAAGCGCGGAGCGCAGCTACGACTACACGCAGGAGATAATTTCCTTCCTGCTGCGCTGCGCCTTGACCGTAGCGGTTGAGCTGACCGTCGCGCTGCTGTTCGGCCTTCGCGGCAGGCGGCTGCTGGGGCTTATTGCGGTGGTGAACGTGATAACGCAGGTGCTGCTGAATATCCTTTTGAGCCGGTACATTCATATGAACGGCTGCTCCGGCACGGCGGCTCTCATCTTCGGCGTTTTTTACCTCGCCTTGGAAGTGCTTGTTTTCCTCGTCGAGGGCGCGGTTTACTGCCGACTCGCGCCGCGGCGCAGCGAGCGTGCGCTGACACGCGGGCGGCTGTGGCTCTACGCCTTCACCGCCAACGCCGTCTCTTACCTGCTGGGCGTTTTTGCCGCATTTATGACCGCTGTCTGATAAAAAACGCACCCGCAGTCCCTGCGCAGGGCTGCGGGTGTAAAAATTTTTTGCCGCGCGTCAGCGCTTGGCGGCGACGGCCATTGCGGAGACGAGCATTTCCGCGCACTCCGCGCGGGAGAGCGCGCTGCCGCTGACGGCGGCGTCATAGCTCAGTATGCCGCACTCGGAGATATTCGCCGCCGACTGCGCCGCCCACACGGGCGCGGCCCCGTCGTCGGCTGAGGCGAGCGAAACCGTTGTCAGCGCAAAGCAGCGGTCGAGTATAACCGCGGCCTCCGCGCCGGTTATCGGCTCATTGGGCGCGAACACCGTCTGTCCGTCCCGCTCCACGCCGCAGACAATGCCGCGGTGCAGCGCCGTGCTGACGTAGGGCTTCATCGCCGCGGGAATGTCCGCGTCGTCGGCAAAGCCGGTTGTCAGCACGCCGGAGAGCAGCGGAATGTCCGCCGCCAACATACACATCATCAAAAACTGTCCGCGCGTGAGCGTGGCGCTCGGCTCAAAAACGTAGCTGCCTCCCAGCAGCGCGCCGGTGTAAACACCGCTCTCGGCCAGCGCGGCGGCGGCGTACTCGCTGCCGGAGCCGCTCATGTCGCTGTATGTCACGCCGGTTTTCTGCTTGCTGATGGTGATGATAACCGTGGCCTCCTGCGACACGTTGCCCTCGCTGTCCGTGGCGCGATAGCCGAAGTAGTCGCGCCCTTTTTTGTTCTCGCGCGGGGTGTAGACAAACGAGCCGTCGTCGTGCAGCTCGATGTCGCCCTTCTTGGGCTGCGTCGTTATCTCGAACGTCACCGCATCGCCCTCGGCGTCTGCCGCCGCCAGTCTGCCGCCCACCGAGACATTGCGGTAGGTGGCAAGCTCCAAGTTTTCCGCGATTGGCGCGCCGTCCGCCGCAATGGCGGGCGAGAGCGCCAGCGCGCCCAGCAGCGCCGCCGCGCATAGTGCAAGGCTGAAAAATTTCTTCATCATAAAAGCCTCCGTAATGTGTTTTCGCCAATATTTTCTCCTGCGCGGGGAAAATTATACGAAGGCGCGGAAAATAAAAAAAGCTCCGAGTAGTCACTCGAAGCAAGACGCGGCGCGCTCTTGTGTCTTTCTCGATGCGGGCTGCCCCGCCGCCGCAGTTATATTATATGCACCCTGCCGCAGATAATCAAATGTAAATAAAACCAACGCGAAGAGCCTTGGGTGCAAAGCTCTCCGCGCTTTTGGGGGTGAGCCGTCAGCAGTTGGGGCAGGAATACTTCTGCTTAACCTGCTGAATCTGCTGCTGGCTGGCCTGCTCGGTGGAATACCAGCCGTGCGAGGACATCTGGCTGTAAATGCCGCTCTGCATAGTCAGCGCGTCGTTGAGCGCCGTGGAAAATGTCTGGCGCACGTTGCCGGTCGGGGACTCGACCGCGCCGTGCATATAGAGGTCGATGACGCCCTTTGTCGTCAGGAGAATGTTCTCCATTATGCTCTTGTCGTCCATGTCATCGCCCTCCTTATACCAGCGAATAGAAGCGGCCGAAAATCTGCTGATTTTTCTCCGCCAACTGCTGCGCCTGCTGCTTGAGCGTCTTGTCCTGCAGCTTTCCCGCCGCCTCGCGGCACTGCTGGGTCAAAAACTGAGCGTGACCCAGCGCGTCCTCAACATAGAGTATTTCCTTTGGAGTCATGTTAATCACCTCGCCTACAGTATGCGCATTTTTGCGCGGATTAAACGCTTTACAGCGCGGATAATTTATGCTATTATGTCCCCACTCCGAATGTTGGGAGATATGGCAAATGAAAGATTTGAAAAACAAGTGCAAAATTGCCGTTGTGCAGGCCGCGCCCGTGATGTTCGATAAAGCCGCCTGCGTGGATAAGGCCGTCACTCTGACAGCCGAGTGCGCCCGCGGCGGCGCGGAATTTATTGTCTTCCCCGAGCTTTTTGTCCCCGGCTATCCCTACGGCATGACGTTCGGCTTTTCCGTTGGGCGGCGCGATGAAAGCAAGCGGCGGGACTGGCTCATGTACTACGAAAACTCCATTGTCGTCCCCGGCGCAGAGACCGAGAAATTAGCTGAGGCGGCGCGCAGCGCTGGCGTGTGGCTGAGCATCGGCGTCTCCGAGCGCGACGCGGTTACAGCCACGCTCTACAACTCCAACCTCATTTTTGCGCCCGATGGCAGTCTTGCCGTGCGCCACCGCAAGCTCAAGCCCACCGGCAGCGAGCGCGTTGTCTGGGGCGACGCTGACAGCGGCTTCTTCCCCGTTGCCAAAACGCCGTGGGGCGGCGCGGGCTGCCTGATATGCTGGGAGAGCTATATGCCGCTTGCGCGCGCCGCGCTCTACCAAAAGGGCGTCACGCTCTACCTTGCGCCGAACACCAACGACTATGAGCAGTGGCTCTGCACCATGCGCCACATCGCCGTCGAGGGCCGCTGCTACGTGATAAACTGCGATATGTTCTTCACCCGCGGCGACTACCCGCAGGGACTGGCCTGCGCGGAGGAGATTGCCGCGCTGCCGGACACCGTCTGCCGCGGCGGCAGCTGCGTTATCGACCCGCGCGGGGAGTATGCAACAAAGCCGCTGTGGGGCGGCGAGGGCATAATTTATGCCGACCTCGACATGAGCCTTGTCGCCGCCGGCCGCATGGAGTTCGACCCCTGCGGGCACTACAGCCGCCCCGACGTGCTGCGCCTTGAGGTGCGCGAGTGAGCAAAAAATCCAAGCAGGGACGGGATTGCTCCTGCCCCTGCCGCGTCGGAAACCTTTTTTATCTTTTGCCGACGCTTGACCCGCGCGGGCGCCGAGCATTTTCGATTTTGTAACGGCGCCCTGCGCGGACTTATCCGTACTTTTAAATCGATATGTTCGGCATATCACTGTCAGCCCTGCAATCACTAACCGGCGGACTGCTCTTCCGCCATTACAAAGTCCCTACAGCCTGTGGGCCGCACGTCCCGCGAAGAAATGAGCCGCAAACGCTTTGCGGAGCGTTTTTTGCTCTTTCTTTTCGGCGGGTCCGAGTATATTGTGTGCGGGGTATGCGAAAATATTTGAGGAAATTTGCGCTATTTTTGAAAAAAAGAGTTGACTTATCGCCCGCTGTCTGGTATTATATTTGGGCGCTCCAAAGACAGCAGGTGGCCTTGCGCCGTAAATCCTGCCGAGGACGGCAGCAATTCGTTTTAATTGTCGCTTTCTGTTCTCATGTCGCTTTGGGCATGGGAATTTTTCTTTATCGGGCGCAGATTTTTCACGGAGGTGAAAGAAAATTGCCTAACGCAAAGGTACTCAGCGAAAAGCAGGCCATTGTGGAAGCTCTCACCGAGCGTATCCAGAACGCCAGCGCCGGCGTCCTTGTTGACTACAAGGGCATCACCGTGGCGGACGACACCAAGCTGCGCCGCGAGCTGCGCGAGAACGACATCACCTACAGTGTTGTCAAGAACACCCTGACCCGCTTTGCGCTCGACAAGCTCGGCATGAACGAGCTGGACTCCGTTCTCAACGGCACCACCGCTCTTGCCACCAGCGCGGGCGACCCCATCGCCCCGATTCGCATTCTCAGCGAGTATGCCGAAAAGTCCGCTGACTGCTTCAACATCAAGGCCGCGTTCATGGACGGAAAGGTTCTGGACGAGGCGGAGATTAAGGAGATTGCGGCGCTGCCCAGCAAGGACGCGCTGTACGCTCAGGTGTTCGGCACCTTGCTGGCGCCTATCACCAGTCTGGCCGTCGTGCTCAACGAGATTGCCAAAAAGCAGGGCTACACAGAGCCCGAAGCCGCGCCCGAAGCCGCTGAATAAGGCCGGACGCCAAACACAAAAATTACAGGAGGAATAATTAAAATGGCTAGCGAAAAAGTTACCGCTATGATTGAAGAAGTCAAGGCTCTCTCCGTTCTGGAGCTGGCTGACCTCGTACACGCTCTGGAGGAGACATTCGGCGTTTCCGCCGCTGCCGCCGCCGTTGCCGCCGCTCCCGCTGCCGCCGCTGCCGCAGTTGAGGAGAAGACCGAGTTCGACGTTGTTATGACCGAGTTCGGCGCCGAGAAGATTAAGGTCATCAAGGAAGTCCGCGGCATCACCGGTCTGGGTCTTGCAGACGCCAAGGCTCTTGTCGAGGGCGTGCCCGCCAAGATTAAGGAAGCTGTCAGCAAGGACGAGGCCGAGGAACTCAAGGCCAAGCTTGAAGCTGTCGGCGCAAAGGTAGAGCTGAAGTAAGCTCCCTTTGCACCAATAAAGCCTTCCCTGCGGTTTATCACCCTGCCGCAGGGAACTTTTTTTGCCTTATCGCGCCATATGCACAGCAAAAGGGACGGAGCCGGAGCTTCGTCCCTTTCTTTGTGTGTGTTTACTGATTAGCTCTGCGGGGGAGCATTACACCCAGTCTGCCTGTATCTCCGCAGCCATTTCCTTGTTGCCGATTGCGTAGATTGCCTTAATGGCATCCAGCAGGAGCAGCAGGGTCAGGAGTATGAACGCTATGGCCTCAAATATGATGAACGGCCAATAGGGAATCATAAGTGTTCCGGTGAACTCGCCCGTGTTGTATCTGTTGAAGATGTCGTTGTACACGGAGTAGGAGCCGAAGGCCAGAACTACAGTGGAGATAAGGGAGGTAATGCTGAAGCAGATAAAGCGCATTATATGAGGCATTTTGTTGATGAACATGACGACGTGAATGTGGCCATGAACAGTCTGAGTGTATGCCCAAGACGCAAATACCACCGTTGAAAGAAGAACCTGGCAGATTTCATACATACCCGAAATGGCATGACCCGCCTTCTGCGAGATAACATCTATGCATATCAGAACCATCATGATAAAGCATACAGCCATGCTGAAGTAGCAGAAAACCAAGCAAATCTTATCAAAAACGGAAGTGATTTTATCCAAAACTTTTTTCATTCTTGAATGCCACCCTTGTTAAGTAATTGCTAAGAAACGTAAACCCGTAGAAAATCAGATTAGAAGCTCGTTAAAAAACTCAGCCGTTGGCGGCAACCCAAGCGTCGTAACCTTCCCACTCGGTGTAGTAGAAGGGGTTGTCGGCGTCATAGACGTTCTCAGGGGAGTACTCGTCTATGTACTTGGCGGCGATTTCGCTGCAGGTGTCGTAGATTGCCTGTCCGTCATAGCCGAAGCCGTCCATGTAGTCGATGAACCAGTTGGTCATCTGCTCGGTCAGCTCGTCGCTGGTCAGGTAAGCGTACAGCTCGTCGGACGGGGTGTAAATCTCAACGCCCAGCTCTTCCATCTTGTCGCCGGTGACGAAACGCATGGAATCCCAGTAGAAGCCGGCCATGTCGGAAGCGTAGTTCTGGTGAGAATCGAAAGCGGCCTGTGCCTCGGGGTCGAGGTTGTTGTAAGTGTCCTTGTTCATGATGATGAAGCAGGAGGTGGTGTTGACAGCGTAGTCCATGCAGTACTGAACGGTCTCGTACAGGGAGAAGCAGTCGATGTTATGCCAGTCGTTGGTCATGCCCTGAACAACGCCCTTGCTCATGGCCTCGTAAACCTCGGAGGTACCCATGGAGGAAACGGAAGCGCCCAGAGCGGAGACGTAAGCGGACTGCGCGGTGCCGGCGGTGCGGATGCTCAGGCCGGAGAAGTCGGAAGCGGTTTCAACCTTCTTGGAAGCGAAAGAGAAAGGAGCCTCGCAGTTGCCCTGCAGCTCGACGACGTAGAAC
This sequence comes from Oscillospiraceae bacterium, assembly GCA_021202845.1. Classification (GTDB taxonomy): domain Bacteria; phylum Bacillota; class Clostridia; order Oscillospirales; family Oscillospiraceae; genus JAJQCF01. Next base: position 24,335 of record JAJQCF010000021.1, on the reverse strand, counting down.
TCGTCCCACTCTTCCTGAACCTCAGGCATGGTCTCGTACATCTCCATGAGAATCTTGGAGCCGGCCTGCGCGGTAGCAATGCCCTGCAGAGGCACGTTCAGGAACTCGGAAATGGGGAACACGCCGACGGTGATAGAAGTGGCGTTCCAGCAGAGGTCAGCCAGACCGGAGCGGACAGCTTCGACAGCCTCGCCGCCGCCGAACAGAGAGCCGCCGGGGTTGTACTGGAACTCGATGCGGCCGCCGCAGGCGTCGCTTATCTCCTGCAGAACGGTCTCGCAGTAAAGCTCGCCGACGGAGGTGGAAGAGTCGTGGTTGGTGAATATCAGGGTGTAGGTGTCGGTGTACTCACTCTCGGTGGTATCACCAGTGCTGGCGGAGTCGCCGGAGCTGCTGGAGCTGCCGGTATCACTGCTGGAGCTGCTGGAAGAAGAGCCGCAGGCAGCCAGAGACAGGCAGAGGCACAGCACCATAGCAATAGCCAGTATCATGCTGATTTTTCTTTTCATTTTCTTAATTCCTCCTAATAATTTATGTTATGCGGCAGAAAACGAACCGCAAAACTGCTGGTGGGGTTTGGGTGTTAGGACCACCCGAACGAGTTGACAAAGCCGTCTCCATAGTCAAGGCCATAGCCCAGAATGTGCGGCAGCCACTCGGCGGTTACAGGGAATATGCACACTATGAGAACAGCGCAGCACATACCGATAACCATCGGGAAAACGCCGGCAAATATCTGCTGGAGCGGAACGTCCTTGGCGGTGCCGGCAACGATGTAAACATTCATGCCGACAGGCGGGGTGATAAGGCCCATTTCCATGACCATTATCATGATAACGCCGTACCAGATGGTGCCGAAGCCGAGAGCCTTGAATATGGGCAGGAAGATAGGCACGGTCAGCATGACCATTGCCAGAGAGTCCATAAGGCAGCCCATTACCATGTACATTATCAGTATGACAAGCAGGATAACGTAGCGGCTGACGGGCAGACTGGTAATCCACTCGGCCAGCAGGCTGGGCAGGCGGGTCAGGGTCAGGAAGTTGCCGAACACGTAAGCGCCGATAAGGATAAGGAATATCATACCGGAGGTCTTAACGGTCTCGCGCAGGCAGTCGATGAGAATTGCCAGTGTGAACTTGCGGCGCGCGATGAGGTAGATAAGAGCCAGCGCAGCGCCGACGGCGGAGGCTTGGTTCGCGGTGAAGATACCGGTGAAGATACCGCCGATAACTATCACGAACAGCAGAACCATGACAATGCCGCCCTTGAGAGCTACAACCTTCTCCTTCATGGGGAAGTGAACCTTGCCGGGGGCGCGGTCAGGCCAAATCTTAACTACAACGGCAATAGCCACTATGTAGCAGAGCGCCAGAATAATGCCGGGGATGATACCGGCGGCGAACAGACCGCCGACGGAGCAGCCGGCAACGATGCCGAAGATTATGAAGCCGGTGCTGGGCGGGATAAGGATGCCCAGTGTGCCGCCGGCAGCGATGGAGCCGCAGGAAAGGGAGTCGGAGTAGCCGTGCCTGCGCATTTCAGGCAGAGCGACAACGCCCATTGTGGCGGCGGTGGCAGCGGTGGAGCCGCAGATTGCGGAGAAGCAGGCGCAGGCGCCCACGGTTGCCATTGCAAGTCCGCCCTTGAGTCCGCCGAGCCACTTCTGGAACATATTAAACAGGTCTGACGACATTCCGGAGTAGTAGCACAGCTGTCCCATGAGGACGAACAGCGGTATGACGGTGAACGAGTAAGTCGTTGCTTGGGTGAAAGGAATTGTGCGGAAAACGGCCAGCGCGGGGTTAAGTCCGCGGATTGACCATGTTCCGAAGAAGCCGATAGCCATCATGCAGATACCAATGTTCATGCCCATTACGAGCAACACCAGCAGGCAGATGACACCGACTACGGCGGTAGTGGTTAAACTCAATTGTTTCGACCCCCTGAACTTTGTTAGATTTTTGTGTGTTTGCTTTCTAATCGAGTTTCTTTCCTTAACGCAGAGATTTTATCAGATTTGCTCTTGATTTTCCAATATAAATGTGGTAATGTATTTTATAACAGAACAGTTATGAAATTTGTCGCTTTCATAAACGCTGAATTTTGAATGTTTTTTATTACGTAATAAATTATTACTTTATAGTACTATAGGAGCGTGGATATATGACAAATACACAGATAAAGTACTTCCTCACCGTTGCCAACGAGCTTAGCTTTTCCCGCGCGGCGCGCTCGCTCTATGTCTCCCAGCCAGCCGTCAGCAAGCAGATTTCGACCCTTGAGGCGGAGCTGGGCTTTCTCCTGTTCGACAGGACGGAAAAAAACATCAAGCTCACAACCGAGGGCAAGATGCTGCGCACCTTCCTGCTCAACGCCCAGCGCGAGTACGAGGAGACTATCGCGGAGATGAAAAACAAGAGCAACGTACACTCCGGCTCCGTTAAAATAGGCTGCATAGAGACGTGGAACACAAAGTTTTTCTACGATAAAATATATCAGTATTTCGCCACGGCGCACCCAAATATCTCACTCTCCGTGGAGGGCTACAGCATTTTGGAGCTGATGACCGCCCTGCGCAGCGGCGAGATTGACGTCGGCTTCACATATAAATTCGCTATTCTCAACCAAAAGGACGTATTCTCCAAACCCTTTGTCACGCTGAACGCGGGCATAATCTGCAACGCCGCGGGCTACGCGGGCGAGACGACGGTTGCGGACTTCCACGAGCGCCCCTTCCTTGTCGGCGCGGGCAACGGCGAGATTATGGAGCGCGTCATCTCCGAGGTGTGCGTATCCAACGGCTTCGCCCCGCGCTTCAAGCACTGCAAGCGCCTGAGCGCAGAGGTGACGGAGCTGCTCAGCGGCAGCGGAATTATGCTGAGCGAGGAGTGGTGCTACCTGCGCGACAACTCGTCGTTCAAGTACGTCCCCGTGAACTACAAAATGCCCACGCGCATTGTTTATCTGCCGAACTCGCTGAACACGGCAAAAAACATATTTGTCAACGAGGTCGCCTATCTTTTCGAGCGCACCATAGCTTAAAATGATATAGCAGAAATATAATTTTGCGCCGCCGTCAGCGCTTTATCAGCCTCTCGGCCAGCGCGAAGCTGCCCTCGGCCATGACCGTGGAATAGTCGGTGTATATCACCATTCCCGGGCGCGCCGCGGGCGGCTTTTTTACAAAGCGGACACGGGTGAAGTCCACAGGCACCTTGGCCCCCTCCCCCGCCTCGGAGTGCAGCGCGGCCAGCGACGCGGCCTCGGCCAGAGTAGTTTCGTCCGCTTCCTCACCGGCGCAGCGGATTATGACGTGACTGCCGTGCAGCTTTTGCACGTGCAGCCATATGTCCCCGCGGTACGCCGTGCGGAATGTCAGCTCGTCGTTCTGTACGTTCGAGCGGCCTACTAAAATTTCTGTTCCCGAGCTTGAAATATACTTCAGCGGCGCGGCGGGCTTTTCCGCGCGCCGTCTTTTTGCTGTCCTTGTTTGGCGCAGGTAGCCCGTGGCGGTCAGCTCGCGGCGTATTTCCGCAATGTCCGCCTCGCAGGTGACGCGCTCCAATTCCTCCAGCACGCTGTCCAAATACTCCGCGTCGCGCCGTCCGTCGGCAATAAGCCCCGTGAGGTGCGCCTCCGCAGTGCGCGCGCGGGCGTAGTCTCTGTAGAGCGCGGCGGCGTTCTGCTGCGGCGTTTTCAGCGGGTCGAGCTTTATTGTCACCATGGGGCAGTCCTCGGCGTAAAAGTCCTGCACCGTCACGCTCTCCTGCCCCGACTTGAGGCGGTAGAGGTTGGCGGTTATCAAATCCGCGCGGCGGCGCTTTTCCTCCCGCCCCGCCGTGGCGCGCAGCTCCTCCTCGCGCAGCGCGAGCGTGCGCACGGTGCGGTCGCGGGCGTTCTTGACCGTGCGCCGCAGGCTCTGGGTGCGGCGGCGCAGCTCCTCGGCGCGGCTGCGGCGGGTATAAAAGGCGTCCAAAAGCTCGCTGAAGGAGACAAACGTCTCCCCCGTACACGCCTCACCGTACTGTCGGATATGCATGAAGCTGAAGTCGCGCGGTTTGCCGTCACTGAGCAGCATATACGGCTCAAAGTCTCCGGCCTCGACCGTCTCCGCCAGCGCCTCCATGGCGGCGGGCATATTCTCGCTCACGCCGCCCGCGCGGAAGTCCAGCTCGCGGCACACCAGCGGCGAGAGGCAAGCAAAGCTATTCAGCAGGCGCTTGTCCCCGCTCTGCCGGGGGTCGGAGTTTTCCCATATCGAACGCCGCTCGCTTGCCGTCAGCGCGAAGAAGTCCGGCTTGCTCTGGTTGAGCGGCAGGCGGTACATCAGGCCGGGCAGCACCTGCTGCAGCGCGCTCTTTTCCGCGTCCACGCGGCGCAGGCAGTCGATTATCCGCCCGTCCCCGTCTACCAATATAATATTAGTGCCCCGTCCTATCAGCTCCAGCACGAGGCGCTTTTTCACCGGCACGCCCATTTCGTCCAGCGCGTCCAGCTCGAATATAACAATGCGCTCGCGCTCGGGCTGTGTCAGCGCCGTTATGCGAGCGCCCACAAGGTGCTTGCGCAGCAGCATACAGAACATCGGCGGCTGCGCGGGGTTTTCGTAGCGTGCCTCGGTTATGTGCACTCGCGCGCAGCCCACGCCGCCGCAGAGCGTCAGGCGAAAACTCCCGCACACGCCGTGCAGCGTCAGGAGTATGGTGTCCCGCTCCGGCTGCTGCACCTTGTCTATCTTTGCGCCCACAACGCGGGTGCGCAGCTCCGCGGAAAGGGCGTAGAGCGTCATACTGTCAAGTGGCATCTGTGTCCTCCCCGATTATCATCGCAAACAGCTCGCCCAAGCGCTCGCGGCGTCCGTTCAAATACAGCCAGCCCCACAGGGTTTCCAGCCCCGTAGCGGCGTGGTAGTCGCTGAGCTTGGCGTTTTTCGGCACAGTGTTTACGTGCGCGTTGCGCCCGCGGCGGAATACGGCCAGCTCCTCCTCGGTGAAGTTAGGCAGCATTATGCGGGCTGCTCTCGCCTGCGCTGAGGCGCTGACGTGCGCCACGGTCGCGCGGTGCAGTCCCGCCGCGGTGGCCTTGCCGCTCCACAGCAGCCACGAGCGCACCATCAGCTCCCAAACGCAGTCGCCTATGTGCGCCAGACCGAGGCTGGAAACGCTCTTTATGCGCTCCGGCGGCAGCTCAAGACTGAGGAAGTCCGGCTTGTCAGTCATCCCAGTCCTCCGGGTCGGCGGTGCTGAAGTCGTCCGCGGCGTCGGCGGGCACTACAGAGGCTCCGCCGGAGCTGATTTCCTCCCACTGCTCCCGCGTCATAATTATCTGTCTCGGCTTGGAGCCTTCAAACGGGCCGACAACTCCCAGCTCCTCCATTTGGTCAACAATGCGCGCGGCGCGTGAGTAGCCTAACTTCAAACGGCGCTGGAGCATACTGACGCTGGCCTGCTTCGTCTCAAAAATGACCTCCACGGCCTGCGGAAGCAGCTCGTCATACTCGCTGAAGCCGCCGCTCTCCTCCGCCTCCGGCTCCTTGGCGGACTTGGCCTCGGCCACCTGCTCAATCTGCGCCTCGATGTCCTCGTTGTACTGCGGCTCGGAGTTCTGCTTGATGAAGTTTATGACCGCCTCGCGCTCCTCGTCCGTGACGAAAGCGCCCTGAATACGTGTCGGCTTGCTGCTGCCCAAGGGGTGGTAGAGCATATCGCCGTTGCCGACGAGCTTTTCCGCGCCCTGAGTGTCCAGTATGATGCGCGACTCCATTCCGCTGGAGACGGCGAAGGCAATGCGGCTGGGTATGTTGGCCTTCATCAGACCCGTGATAACGTCCGCCGAGGGGCGCTGGGTGGCAATCACAAGGTGCATACCCGAGGCGCGGCCCATCTGCGCCACGCGGCAAATGCTGTCCTCAACCTCCTTGGAAGCCACCATCATCAAGTCAGCCAGCTCGTCTATGACTATGACCACCTGCGGCAGCGTCTGGCCGCCCTGCGCGGTTTGAATTTTGTTGTAGCCCGCGAGGTCGCGCACGCCGACCTCGGAGAAAAGGCGGTAGCGCTTGAGCATTTCCACAACCGCCCACTGCAGCGCGCCCGCGGCCTTTTTCGGGTCGGTGACGACCGGCACATACAGGTGCGGTATGCCGTTATAAATGCCCAGCTCGACCATTTTAGGGTCAATCATAATAAGCCGCACCTCGTCGGGGCTGGCTTTGAACAGCAGGCTCAGAATGAGGCTGTTCATGCAGACCGACTTGCCGGAGCCGGTTGTGCCGGCGATGAGCATATGCGGCAGCTTGGCTATGTTGCCGACAATCGCCTTGCCGCCGATGTCTTTGCCGATAGCAAACGTCAGCTTGGACGGCGCGGAGCGGAAGGCGTCGGAGGATATTATTTCCCTTAGGTAGACAATGGAAACAATTTTGTTCGGAACTTCTATGCCGACGGTGGAGATTTTGTCGGGAATTGGCGCAATGCGCACGCCCGAAACGCCCAGCGAGAGCGCCAAATCGTCGGCAAGGTTCGTGAGCTTGTTCAGCTTGACGCCGTGCGCCAGCTCAAGGTCATAGCGCGTCACGGTCGGGCCGCGCGTTATATCGACAATTTTCGCGTCCACGCCGAAGCTCTCCAGCGTGGTTTGCAGGCGCTCGCGGTTTATGAGCATCTCCTCTCGCCCGTCCACCGCCGCGGCCTTGCCCGACTGCAGCAAATCTACGGGAGGATAGCGGTACTCCTGCCCGTCCTCCAGCGCGGCGGCCTCGATGATTTTTGCCATCTCGCCGGCTTCAGCCTCCACCTCGGCGCTGCGCTCCGCGCGCTTGCCCGTGGACTTGGGCGCGGGCGGCTCTGCAGAGTGAATTTCCTCCGTCTTGAGCGCTGTCGGAGCGGGTGCGGGCGGGGTCGGCGGAACTTCCGCAGCTGCGGGCGCAGGCTCCGCGACCGTCACTCCGGCAATTTTCGCCGCCTCCTCCACGCTCAGCGGCTGCACGTTGTCAGTCGGCGCGGCGGGCTTTTCGGCGGCCTTGCCTTCCAGCTTGGCCGCGGCCTCGGCGGGAGTTTTCACGCGCGGGTTGACATTGAAAAAGCCGACCTTTTTCTCGGCGTACTCCGCCTCCGGCGCTTCGTCGTCCACGGAAATGTCTATAGCGCGGCGGCCGGTCTTGGAGACTTTCGGCGCTGCGGGCGCGGCGGGCTTTTCCGGCTCCGGCTCCGGCACATACTCCGCGCGCGGGCGCTCCTGCACGCGGCGTACAATGTCCGCGGGGTTTATGCGAAAGGCGATGAACACCAGCACAATCAGCACAAAGAGCAGCACGGGCACCGCGCCGTAGACGCTGAAGAGCGCCTTGCAGCCCGAGCCTATGAGCCCGCCTATAAGTCCGCCGCACTGAGCCTCGGCTCCGCCGGAGTATAGCGCGCTTATCGCCGCGCCCGGGCGGGAGAAGTCCGGCTCAACCTTGGCGAACAGAACATGCCACAGGGAGCTGAACATCACGTCTATAAGTATGAGCGACACCGTGCGCAGCGCAATCGGCCTGCCGCGGTGGGTTATCAGCACCCAGCTGCAAACGAGCAGCACGGGCGGCAGCAGGAAAAAGCCGTAGCCCAGCAGCCCCTTCATAAAGCCGCAGACGGCGGTCACAAAAAGCGCGTCCACGTCAAAGTAGCCGATAAACGTGAACAGCGCAAGGAAGAAGCAGACAACGGCGCCCACCTCGCGCCTTATGGGGCGCTTTTGCGGAGCGGACGGCGCGCTTGCCTTCTTTGCCGCGGGCGCGGATTTTGTTGATTTGCCTTTAGCTTTTGTGGCCATTTCATTACACCTTTTTAAATAATAAGCATTATAAAACTATTGTAAGTATTATCGTGAGTATACCGGCGGCGAAGCAGTAGTAGCAGAACTTGCCGAATTTGTCCTTGGAGCAGACGTACTGCACGAGCGAGCAGGCGAAGTAGCCGCTCACCATTGCCACCGCCATACCGATTAAGTAGGCCGGCAGCAGCGAGGTGTCGATGCCCGCGCTCACCGCGTCCGCAACGCTTAGTATGTTCGCGCCCAGCACCGCCGGAATGGAGATGAGGAAAGAAAACCTGGCGGCAAAGGAGCGGTCAAGCCCCGTACACATGCCCGCGGTTATCGTGGTGCCGGAGCGCGAAAGTCCGGGCACCGTGGCAAACGCCTGAAAAACGCCGATTATGAGCGCGTCCTTGACGGTCATGTTGGCGGCGGTCTTTGACCCGCGCGGCATACGGTCGGAGATAAACAGCAGGCAGCCGGTGATTAAAAACGCCGCGCCGATGAAGCCCGTGCTGTAGTACAGCTGCTCCACCTTGTCCTTTATCGGCAGTATCAGCACCAGCGGCAGCGTGGCTATGACCATCATCAGCAGCAGCCGCGCGCCGGTGTAGGTCTTTTTCGGCCCCGGCGTGGGGTGCCCCGCGGTGCGCGCGTAGCCAATGGTGTCAACAATTATGCCCGCTATGTCCTTTCTGTAAAAAACGCAGACGGAAATGAGCGTGCCGAGATGCAGCAGCACGTCGAAGAACATATGTCCCTCCTCCGCCGTTGCCATATGGAAAAAGTTTTGCAGAACGCTCAGGTGTCCCGAGCTGGATATGGGCAGGAACTCCGCTATTCCCTGTACAAGCCCCAGAATGAGGGCGTTGAGTATGCTCATGCTGGCCTCCGAGTTTAAAATCAATCTGCGCCGCGCGCTTTGCTGTGCGGCGCAGTATTATATATAGTATCACATTTTTGCCAATAGTACAAGACTTCGGATGAAAAAGTCATTATTAGGCAACGCTAACCGGCGTAAAAAGCGGGCTGCCCCTGCGGCAGCCCGCTATGGCGCTTACAGCGCGCGCTTTATCGCCGCCAAAAGCTCGTCATAGGTCTCGTAGGCGGCAAGGTCGGGGTTTTCGGCCTTTATCGCGTCGGTGCTCTTGAAGAGGAATCCGGCCTTGCTGGCGCGAATCATGCCGAGGTCGTTGTGGCTGTCGCCGGAGGCAATCGTCTCGTAGCCTATGGACTGCAGCGCTTTCACCGTTGTCAGCTTGGACTGCTGGCAGCGCATTTTGTAGCCCGTAATGGCGCCGTCGGGTGCGACCTCAAGGCTGTTGCAGAATATTGTGGGCATACCTAACTTTTTCATAAGCGGCCCCGCGAACTGCTCGAAGGTGTCGCTGATAATTATAACTTGGCTCAAACTGCGCAGCTCGTCCAAAAACTCTTTCGCGCCGTCCATCGGCTCGACCTTGGCTATCGTGGCCTGAATCTCGTTCAGTCCGAGGCCGTGGCGGGAGAGTATGTCGAGGCGGTAGCGCATGAGCTTGTCGTAATCGGGCTCGTCGCGCGTGGTGCGGCGCAGCTCGGGGATACCGCTGGCGTCAGCAAACGCTATCCAGATTTCCGGCACTAAAACGCCCTCAAGGTCAAGGCAGACTATATTCATATCAAAAACCTCCGTTTAGTTTATCTTCGCAGTCATTATATTAGATTTGCGTACCCCTGTCAACAAAAACACACGACCGAAACGGCATAAGCCGCTCCGGCCGTGCTAAAAGGGATAGATAAAGAGAAAGGAAGCTGATTTATGCGCCCGCAAGGGGGTTATGCCTTGCAGGACTCCTTGATTTCGACAATGGCCTTCAGCAGCTGGGCGCAGCCCTCGTCGCCGAGGCACTGGTTCTGGAGGACTATGTTGTAGTTGTTCAAATCAGCCCAGCGCTTGCCGGTGAAGAACGAGTAATAGTCGCTGCGGCGCTCGTCGGTTTTCTTGACAACCTTCTTCGCGGCCTTTTCGTCGATAGAGAAGTGCTCCATAATGCGCTTTACACAGTTTTCGGGGGTATTGGTAACAAAAATACTTATGACATCGTCCCTGCCGCGGAGATAGTAGTCGGCGCAGCGTCCGAGAATGATGCAGTTGCCCTTGTCCGCCAAGGCCTTGCATATGCGCTCTTGGATGACGTTCATGCGCTTGTCCAGCGGGGCAACGTCCATGACAATGGAGCTAATCATGCTGCGGTAGTTGGCGGCCTGCACGCTGGAAAGGCGCTGTATTTCGCTCAGGGAGCTCTTGCCAGAGCTTTCGTCGAAGTACGCGAAGGTTTCCGTCGTCATGTCCACGCCGCTGTCCTTAACGACCTCTTTTATAACCTCGTCGTCGCAGAGAGTGTAGCCGAGCATTTCCGCGGCTCTTTCAGCCAAAGCCTTGCCGCCGCTGCCGTAATTTCCGCCTATTGTGATAACCATTATTGTGCCTCCTCAAAAATTTTCTGCTTCGCCGCTGCGCATTTCTAAATTTGTGCAACAACTTATAGTAGTAGTAAACCACATATTTCTGCTTTTGTCAAGGCTTTTTCCAAAAGTTTTTCTTATAATGTTAAATAATTTATTTATGGATGTTAAAAAAGCGTTTACCGTTCTCCATGCACATCTCGGCGGCGGCCTCGGCGGTCATGCCCTTAACCTCGGCAATCTTCGCCGCCATATAGGGCAGCAGGCGGCTGTCGCAGCGCTCTCCGCGGTGCGGGACAGGCGCCATGTAGGGGCAGTCCGTTTCAATCATAATGCGGTCGTTGGGGCACGCGGCTATGACCTCCGGCGCGCGGCGGGCGTTTTTGAACGTGATAGCGCCCGTGAAGCTGAGGTACCAGCCCATTTCCAACAGCCTGCGCGCCATTTCCGCCGAGCCCGAATAGCAGTGGAACACGCCCTTGACGGCGGGAAAGCGCTCCGCCATGCTCATGCAGTCGGCGTGGGCGTCGCGGTCGTGGATTATAACCGGCAGCCCCAGCTCCTCCGCCAGCGCCATTTGCCGCTCGAAAACGCGCAGCTGCGCGTCCTTTATCTCCGTGTCGTAGTGGTAGTCAAGGCCAATCTCGCCAATCGCCTTGACCTTGGGGTGCCGCGCCCAAGCGCGGATAAGCGCCTCGCTCTCGCTGTCAAAGCTCTCGCTCTCGTGCGGGTGCCAGCCCACGGCGGCGTAGACATAGTCGTAGCGCTCCGCCAGCGCAATGGCCGCCTCGGAGGTCGCGCGGTCGCAGCCGGGGTTGAGTATCAGCTCCACTCCGCTATTCGGCATATTGTCCAAAAGCTCGTAGCGGCAATCGTCGAAAGCGGGGTCGTCATAATGGGCATGTGTATCGAAAAACATCGTTTTTACTCCTTTTGTGGGGAATCATAGCGCGCTTCGCGGCTAATTTTGAGGTTATTTTGCACAGTTTGTGGGGATTATGTTGCTCTTTACATTTTAACTGAATTATGTTATAGTAGCCGCTATACGGCATGAATACACCTGAAAGGGTCGGCGGCTTATTGATGCTTGAAAGGGTCAAAGGCGCGGGGCCGGAGCAGGCAACACACTGCTACATAATGCTGATGCTCGCTGTGTTTCCGCTCTTCACAGGCTTCAGCGGCTATGCGAACATAACATTCTCCAAATATATTTTCTTTGTCGCGGCCACCGCGCTCTGGCTCGCCGTCTCGCTCGCTCTGAGCCTGAGAGGCAAAAGAGCGCCGGAGCGTCCCAAGGCGTGGGCTTTGCCCGTGCTGGGCTTTATGGCCGTCTGCACAGTCTCGGCGCTTGTCTCGGAATTTTTCCCCGCGACCATAATCGGCGCTGCCCGCTATGACGGGCTTGTGACGCAGCTGCTGTACGCGCTGATATGTCTCGGCGTCGCGCGCTGGGGGCGGGTGCGGGAAATTTACGTCCATACGCTCGGCTTTTCCGTCACGCTCTGCTGCATTGCGGCAGTTTTTCAGCTCTGGGGCTGCAACTTCCTGTGGCTTTTCCCCGACGGGCTGAGCTTTTACGACGGCAACATACGCTACTCCGGCGTTTTCCTCGGCACGCTGGGCAATGTGGACGTTCTGTGCTCGCTGCTGTGTCTGGCAATCCCCGCGTTCTTCGCCTGCGTCACCGTGTACGGCGGAGCGCGCCTCGGCTGGCTTGCCCTGCCGCTTTTTCTCTCCGTTTTCATCTTAGCCGAATCCGGCGTTGCCGCCGGCGCCGCGGCGCTCGCTGCGGCGGCGGTGCTCGGCGCGCCGTTCCTGCTCACCACGCCCGCAAGAGCGCGACGCGCGCTGGGCATGTCGGCTGTGGCTCTGCTGGCGCTGGCGCTCTCTGCCGCCTTTTCCGGCGAAAAGACCGAAGCGGGCATAGCGTGGAGCCTTGAGCTCACCGCCCGCGCGCTGGACTGCCTTGCCGCTGCCGCCGCGCTGGGCATTGCCGCCCTCGCGCTGGCACTGGTGCGCCGTCCGCCCTCCCCCGCCGCCATGTCGCGGGGCGTCGCCGCGGTGTGTCTGGCCGCGCTCGTCGGAGGGACAGTGTACGTTTACCGCTACTCCGGCAGCTCGGAAACTCTTGCGGAGCTCTCCCGCGTACTGCACGGTCAGCTTGACGGCTCATTTGGCTCATCGCGCATCCTCATCTGGCGCGAAACGCTCGCGCTTGTGCCGGAGCACCCGCTGCTCGGCGGCGGGCCGGACACGCTCTCGCTGCGGCTGGATATGGAGTTCAGCCGCGTCGTGGAGGAGACGGGGAGGACAATCACCCGCTCCGTGGACAACGCGCACAACGAATATCTCGGCTTTCTCGTCAACGAGGGGCTGCTGGGGCTCGGCGCGTATCTCGGCATAGCCGCGTCCGCCTTGGCCGTCTGCTTCCGCCGCAGGAAATCGCCGTCGGCTCTCGTCTTAGGCGTAACGCTCGTGAGCTGGTGCGTGCAGAGCTTTTTCAGCCTCGGCCTTTGCTTCGCCGCGCCGCTGTTCTGGCTCCTGCTCGGCCTGATAAACGCCCGCTTCAGGCGGAAAACCCAATGGAGGTAACATGAAAAACCGCAAAGCAATATACGCAGCAATAATAGTTTTGGCCGTGGCGCTGGTGATAATTCTCATCGTGCGCTTCAGCGGCGGCTCCGAGGTCGAGGAAGAGCCGGAGCCGACCGCAGTCGTGACGCAGACCGCCGCGCCCGCAACCGAGCCGCCCGCCACGCCCGTACCCACGGAAGAGCCGCCGACGATAACCTTGCCCGCCAGCACCGCCGACCCCGCCTCCGGCACCGACACGGTGCTCACCGAAACACGCCCCGTGTCGTACACAAACGTCACCGAATAGCCTGCCAGCTATGCAAAAGCAGCCGCGTCAAATGTGTCGCGGCTGCTTGTTTTTTATATATCCGCAGTGTACTTTACCCAGTCATCCTGCGTGTAGCACAGCTTCATTACCCGCTTGGTGAAGAGCTTGTTGCAGATTGTCACGGAAATGCCCGTGAACAGCAGGGCGATAACGGTGGCCACGCCTACGCCGTAGAGACTGCCGCCGAAGACAAAGCCCATAATCAGCGAAATGCAGGCGCAGCTAATATCGAAAATGTTTTTCATGTTGCCCTGTTTTATGTGCGTCACGTCGGAGAGCGCCTGCACAATGCCGTCGCCCGCGTTGGGCACAACGCGCATATTCGTGCTGAGGACTATGCCGACGCCGGTTATCGCCACGGCGGTGAAGGCAATGAGCCCTCCGGCTATGTAGTGGTGCGGCGTTATATCCAGCCCGAAAATGCCGAAAAACGAGTGGCACCAGCCCTGCACGACCTCCTGATTGACGTTCAGATGCACGGAGAACATATTCATAAAGCGGGTGAACACATAACTCACCGGCAGCTGGAGCAAGTCCTTCCACTGGCGGTTTTTGCCGCGCAGCACAAACTCGCCCACGATAAACAGGCAGTACCACGCGAACGTCAGGTTGCTGAAGTTCAGCCCCGTCAGCTCGCTCACGGTGTACGGCACCGAGACTATGGGCGCCACGCCCAAGCCGCTCTTGGTGTTGAGAACGATTCCGCAGGCCAGAACGACCATGCCCACGGCGTAAAAGACGCCGCGCCAAACTTTTCTTGCGTCAACAGTTTTATTTTTCATTCCTCACGCTTTCTCTACAGCAGCGCTGTAAGCTCCGAACACTTGCGGCAGCTCGGTCTCCATATTGTAGCTCTTGCCGTCCTTCACCCAGATGTGAAAGCTCGTGGCTCGAACGCAGGGTTCATCCTCCCCCTGCTTGTAAACCTCGTAGGCAAAGGCAATTTTTTTACCCTCGCAGAGCGTGCAGCGCGTCACAACGCGCACGCGGGAGGGAAAGGTCACGCTTGCGCCGTATTTAACGTTCAGCTCCACCATAGCGGGGTCGGTTCCGCGGCTGTGCGCGTAGGTGTACCCGTAGCCGCAGCTGTCGAAAAACGTCATGCGTCCCATCTCCAGCCATATGGGATAAACGGCGTGGTGTACAACGCCCATAGTGTCGCAGTCGGGGTACCTTACGTCCAGCTCAGTGACAACGCTCACGCGCAAAACCTCCTCGCGGGTAAAAAATCACGTCCGGCATAATACCGTGTTAGGGATATTATACCAGACGTGAAAAAATTATTCAATGCGCAATTTGTATAAAGCCGCGGGGAAAGCTCAGCACTGCTTTATGCAGTTGCGGGTGATGCCGAGAATCTCGCGCGCCTGCTGTGCGGTGGCGATGGGACGGCCGAACTCCTTGGCGATGCGGACAGCGCGCTCAACAAGCATCTTGTTGGTGGCGATGACCTTGTTGCCGTTCTCGTCCTTGCCGTACATGATGTTGTCCTCAAGGCCAACGCGCAGACCGTCGCAGCCGAGAGCAAGACCGGTGTAAATCATGGGCATGTGGGCTCTGCCGATGCCGGATACGGACCAGATAGCGCCGTCAGGCAGCTTGTCAACGAGGAAGGCGAGGTTGCCGGGAGTGCCGGGCATTGCGCCGCCGACGTTCATGATGAACTGGTAGTATGCGGGCTGGGGGATGCCCCACTTGTCGCAGTAATACTTAACGGAGTCGATGTGGCCGGTGTCAAATACCTCGAACTCGGGCTTGACATCCTGCTTTACAACCTCTTCGCCCAGCAGGTTGAGGAAGCGGGGGCTGTTCTCGAAGATGTAGCTGTTCGCCCAGTTCAGCGTGCCCGGGTCGAAGGAGCACATCTCGGGCTTGAGAGCGCCAAGGTGCTGCAGACGCTTGTAGTCCTCGTACTCGCCGCCGGAGGTGGTCAGGTTGATGACAACGTCAACGCCCTCAGCCAGAGCCTTCTTGCGAACGAGCTCGACGGTCTGGGTGAACATGTCGAGGGACATGGACTTGTAGCCAATCTCCATCTTGCCGTTGACTTCCTTGTCCTCGCGGACGTGGATGTGGACAACGGCTGCACCGGCCTTCGCAGCCTCAATGGCTTGGTCGGAAATCTCCTCGGGGGTGTAAGGAACGGTGGGAGCCTGGTTCTTCTTCGTGCCGGCGCCGCAGAGGCAGCAGGAAACGATAAGCGGGTTGTTGTTTACATAATTGAGGAACTTCTTGGGCATGACAATTACTTCCTTTCAAATTATAATATTTGATATGCGTATTTAATTCGCCCGCCGCTCCGAAGCGTTAATTCGGAGCGGCGCGCTTGGGGGTTACGTTAAAAATGCCGTGCGGCTCAATCGCACATCTCGATGACGGTGGCCTGACCCATGCCGCCCGCGATGCAGAGAGTGGCAAGGCCGTACTTGAGGCCGCGGCGCTTCATCTCGTACATGAGGGTGATGATAATACGGCTGCCGGAGGAGCCGACGGGGTGACCCAGCGCAACGGCGCCGCCGTTGACGTTGATGATGTCCATCTTGTCCTCCCAGTGGAGCTGCTTGATGCAGCCCAGAGCCTGAGCGGCAAAAGCCTCGTTGAGCTCGATGAGCTGAATGTCGTCTATGGTAAGTCCGGCGTAGTCAAGAGCCTTGGGAACAGCGCCCACGGGGCCGAGGCCCATAACGCGCGGGTCGGCGCCGGCAGCGCCCATGCCTATTATCTTGCAGATAGGCTTGAGTCCGAGTTCCTTGGCCTTCTCCTCGCTCATCATCATGATGGCGGAAGCGCCGTCGTTGCGGCCGGAGGAAGAACCGGCGGTAACGGTGCCGGTCAGCTCAGTGGACTGGAACAGCTTGTAGTCCTCGCTCTCGGGGTTCTCAACGGTGATGTTGAAGCAGGGCTTGAGCTTGGCCATCTTCTCCTCGTTGGTGGTGCGGTTGGGGAACTCGTCGGTGTCAACAACGATGGGCGGCTTTTTGCGTCCCTGAGGAACGGTTACGGGGACAATTTCTTCCTTGAAGCGGCCGGAGTCGATGGCGTCGATGGCCAGACGCTGGCTGCGCAGGGAGAAGGCGTCCTGCTCCTCGCGGGTGATGCCCAGCACGCGGGCGATGTTCTCAGCGGTGTTGCCCATGTTGAAGCGACCGTACATTTCCTCAGGCTGGCTCTTGAACTGACCCTCGGTCAGAGCGTCAACGAGGACTTGGTTGCCGGTGCCCATGCCGTAGCGGGCGTTGCGGATATAGAAAACGGCGTTGGACATGCTCTCGGTGCCGCCGGCCAGAACGACGTCGTTGACGCCGGTCATAATGCTCATGGCGCCGCACTGTACGGCGGTCATGCCGGAAGCGCACTGACGCATAACTGTGTAAGCGGGGCAGGTAGCGGGGATGCCCACCTTCAGGGCAGCGACACGGGCGATGTTCGGCTCGTCAGAAGTCTGACGGCACTGGCCCATTATGACCTCGTCAATTTCCTTGGGGTCGATGCCGGTGCGGTCAAGGCTGCCCTTGAGGACAGCGCAAGCCATGTCATAGGCGGACAGGGGCTGAAGAGCGCCACCATGCTTTCCGACGGCTGTACGGCAGCCGTCAACGATTACAACTGTTTTAGTCTGCATTTTCGTCGTATTCTCCTTTTGAATTTATATGCCTCGCGTCCCGGTTCTCACGCCGCGCCGTTGCGAATTTCCTCTCCCGCGCCGCCTTGATTTTCCAAAAGCTCGGCATTTGATTAGGCAGGTCTTTGACCCGTCTTTGCATACACGTATAATTTACCACGTTTTTCGGCGATATTCAATAGTTATATAGACAAAAGATATAAAAAATTTTGAGCCTTTCACAGTGTTTTTTAACACTACGAACGGCTCAAAGTGGAAAATCAGGCGTTTATTGATAGCCCGAAGAAGCTCAGTACGCGGTTCACAAAGCTCGTGACGGTTTCGACCACATTTTTAATAGTCTCGGTTATGCCGGATATCTTTTCCTGTGCCTCGGCCAGCTTTTTCACGGTGTCCTGAACGTACTCCACCTTCTCCATAAGCTCCTCGGTGTCCAGCTTTTCAAACTCGCGCACAAGGCTTATCAGCTGCTCGACCTGACTGTCGGTGAGCGAAACGCCGTACTCGGCGGCTATCTCGTATATTGCGGCCTCCAGCTCCTCGTCCGTCATGTCGTCCGTCTCGTCCAGCAGCAGCTTCAGCTCATTGACTATCTCCACGGCGTCGTAGCTGCCCACAACGTCCGCCAGCTCGCCCGTTATAACAAGCTCCTGCGTGCTGACGAGCTTTGCCACGTCATCCAGCTCCTCGCCGGTGATGTCCTCATACGCCTTGTAAACTCCGGCCAGCGCCGCGGTTCCGCTGACCTCGAACGGCGCGGCCACTATCATGCGCACATCGGTGATGCCCGCCGTGACGAGGGCGTTTATATACATGGAGTCCGTGCACCAGCTGATGTTCTGCGTCTCAATTTGCAGTCCCTCGCCCTCGTCCAGTATTTCCACATAGACGCAGGATATGGAGTTTGTGCCTATCAGGCTCTCGTCCACGAAGCCGCTGAGCAGCTCACGCTCCTCGCTGTTCGTGACGGTCAGCTCCTCAACGCTGCCGCGCTCGATGCCGAATACATCGTAAATTTCCGCCGTCTGCTCCTCGGTGAGGTTCGCACCTATCACCGCGCGCGCCTCGCCCGCCTCCGCGCCGTCGGCGTAAACCGCCGCGGAAACGCTCAGGCACATCGCCGCGCACAAGAGCGCTGAAACCGTCCTTTTTATGTTCATATTAACCTTAACCAAATCAAAAATCCCTTCCTTTGCTGTTGGCTATTTTATGATTATATCACCAAACTGCGTTGTTTTTGTTGCAATACTGTAAATTATAGTCTTGCAGCCGCAAAAATATGCGTCAGCTTTTGCCGACAAGCCATGCGTTGGGAATATACCTGCCGTTTTCCATATGCGCGCTGGGGCTTGTTATCAGCTCGCCGTCATAGGCCATAGCGGAGGATGAGCCGCCGTCCATGCACAGCGCGTTATAGCAGCCGTAACGCATGAGCACTGCCGCGCACTCAACGACTGTCGTTCCAACGCTGTAGCCCACCTGCCTGCCGTCTATGACAAGCAGCAGCGTGCGCTTGTCCGCCGTCTGGCCTATGACGGTCCGCGGCTGGATGCCGAAGCCGTAGCTGTCGCCTGTAGTCACATTCTCGCCGTTGAGAATAATTGCGGGGTAAAACTGTGCCGCGTCCCGCAGCTCGGAAATGTTCAGCCCGTATCCTATGCGGAAGTTATTCTCCGCGTCATATCCTCCAATCTGGAAGTAGCCATCCGTCAGCGTGTCCTGCAAAATAACACCCTCGGAAATCACCAGCCCCTGTGCGTCCTCTTTCGCGCCCAAGCCCATGCCCTCGGGGTCGTCGAAGCCGCTGGCGTTCACGCCCAAAACGGCATCGTATGCCTCGCAAAGCTCGGTTATTTTCTGTCCGCTTTCCGTCAGCTGCGATACCCCAAGGAACACCTTGGAGCTGTCGTTCACTATAGCCAGTTTGCCCGCGTAGCCGTCGCCGGAGACGCTGACTATCAATATTCCGTTCACGGCGTCAATCGCCCACACCGCGTCGCCGCAGAGCGTGAGCACGCCCACGCTCTCCATATCCTTGCGCTTGAATTTCTCCGCCTCGCCCTTTATCATATCCTCGGGGACGGTATCGGGGTC
The DNA here is from genome assembly GCA_021202845.1 of Oscillospiraceae bacterium. GTDB lineage: Bacteria > Bacillota > Clostridia > Oscillospirales > Oscillospiraceae > JAJQCF01. The sequence goes on along the minus strand of JAJQCF010000021.1, from coordinate 5,475 downwards.
GATGTCGGGAAAAATGCGGCACAGTGCCTGCACCTCCGACTCCTCCGCTTCCGGCTCCGGCGTCGGCGCCGCCGTTGCCTGCGGCAGCTTTGTCTCCTCCACCAGTCCCGCCTCCAGTACGGCGTTGCGCTCGTCCATCACCTCGTCGATAACGCTCTGGGGAATGAACGCCGTCGCCAGCCACTGGTGGTTCATGGTGCTCATGGCGGTTTCGATATATATCGCGCGCCACTTGGCGATGAACCCAATATCCGAGTACACGGCCACGCCCCACAGCGAGGCTATTATTGCCAAAAAGATAATGGCGGCAATTATGACGCACAAAATTCGCTTTTGTCTTTTGCTGCCCGAAAACAGTTTCATCTTCTGTATATTTCTCCTTGCGCCGCCGCTCCATAGGACAAAGCGTGTTGCAAATCCGCGGCTGGGCGTTTATAATAAGCCGCGTGAATACGCGCGACAGAATTTATAATCTGCAATTTTTATGATTTATCGGGGGAAGCATTTGTGGACACCTTCATTTTTATAATTGAAATCATCGGCACCGTGGCCTTTTCGCTCAGCGGGGCCATAACGGGCATCAATCGGCGCTATGACCTCTTCGGCGTGGTCTTTCTCGGCTTTGTCACGGCCGTCGGCGGCGGCATACTGCGCGATTTGCTCATCGGCGTAACTCCGCCCGCCTGCTTCCAAACGCCGACATATATGCTCGTGGCGGTCATCTCGGCGCTGGTGTTCTTCATTCCCGCGGTGCGGCGCTTTGCCCTGCGCTCGCAGAGTATATTTGACCTGCTGCTGTTTTTAATGGACACCGCCGGTCTGGCCGCGTTCACCGTTGTCGGCGTGCGCGCGGCGATGAACGTCTCCGCCGAGTTCGGCGCTCCGCTGCTGGCGGCAGTCGGCACGCTCACCGGCGTCGGCGGCGGCGTTATGCGCGACATTTTAGCCAACCGCCGTCCGTACATATTTGTCAAGCACATCTACGCCACGGCCTCCGTCATAGGCTCGGTGGTCTACATCGCCCTCTGCCGCGCGGGCGTCAACGACTACGCCGCCATACTGCTGTCCATAGCCGTCATCTGCCTGATACGCATCCTCTCCGCCCGCTTCCGCTGGAACCTGCCCCACCCCGACACAACGTTTGAGGATAATTAAGAAGCTGGTATTTTATATGCGCCCGTAAATCTTCTCCCATGTGTCTGTTTTGAAAAAGCTGCCGGACGCTCTGTCCTCTAAGGTGCGAAAACGGTTATACGGCATACTGAATGACAGCAGCTCCTTTGGCAGACTCTTTCTGGCGGAGGGGTCTGTAAGCCCTATGTAGCAGGCGTCGCCGCCCGCCTCCTGCTCGTGCATGGCGTACAAAATGCTCTGCACACACCCCGAGCCGAACAGCAGCTTTACATTGTCTTGAGTGGGCTTGTCATAGTTGGCGATTGTCGCCAAGCCGGAAAGCTGGTCGGGAGTGACAAGAAAGACTATCGCCTCGGGCGCTTCCGTCTCGGCTGTGAGCTGCAGGGGCTTGAAAATTATCCATTCGCTTGCGGCAGCGGCGGGTACGGTGTTCATATACGCCTGCGCCAGCTCCGGCGTCATTTTATAATGCTCGCCCGCCTTGGCCGCGCTGCCGACGGAGAGAAAGTTTTCCAAGCCCGGCTTGAACCTGCCGAAGCCCAGCCCGACCTTGCCGCCCGGGCAAGTGGCAGTTTTTTCGCAAAATGCCACCGTTTTGCCCTTTGAAGCCGCGTTCAGGAACGAAATCGCGCAGCTCCAAACGCCCTCGCGCGGCTGTATCGCGTCGGCGGGAGCGGTCGTGCCGCGCAGCACGGCAACTGGCTGCGAGGTCAGCTTGACCGCGCTCGCTAACGTGCTTTCCATGATGAAAACCTCCAATAACTATATCTTAAATTATAGTTTTTTCGGGCGCGTGGACTTTCCTCCCCGCGCCCGACGCTTTACCTTTGCGCCAAACGGCTCCGCCTTATCACTTAATCTTTCTGCACTCCAAATAATAGCGCTTGTCCTCAGCGTGGCCTATGGAAAAGCTCTTTTTGGGGAAGGGACCGGCGGAGATTATGGAGGGGAACAGTTCGCCCTTTTCCATTCTCGGCAGCAGCACCGCCGCGCAGTGCGCGCGCGCGCCCATTTCCAAGGCGGTGTCGTCGTTGTGTATATAATCCACATAGCCGCCGTGCGCGGCCGCATACTGCTGGCAGAAGTCCTCCGCGCGGCCAATGAGCTGACCGATAGCCAGCCCGCGCACCTCAATAGTGCAGCGCTCGCCGCCGACTGCCAGCGTCATGGAGTGCGCCGCGCCCTCCGCCTTGCTCTCTTTCGCCCAGAACGCTTTGGCCTCGGCAATGAAGTCGGCAGGGTCGGTGTCGAACACGACCTTGTGGATAGGCTCGAATGTTATAGCGCCGTCGTGGATGTTCACAAGCTCCACCATGCCGAAGCGGGCGGGGTGCGTCTCGCGCTCGGCGGGGGTGAGAGTGGGCTTGAGCTCCTCCCAGCACTTTTTGGCAGTGGCAAGACTGTGGTTGCCGTCGCCCATTGCAAAAATGGCCGGAGCGGCGGAGCCGTAGCGCGCGCGGAGCGCGTCGGCATTGCAAAGCCCCTCTATGGCGCGGTCAACGGTGTTCACCCACGCACCGGAAACCTGATAGCCGCGTATGCTGCCGCCGCCCATGCTCAGCGGGAAGTCGTAGAGCCTCGGCAGCGAGCTGGCAGCGGTCAGCGGACCGATGACGGTGTCGTCTGCGTCGTCTATGAACACCATTATGTGCGGCATTTCCAGCGGCGCGCCGCGGCGAACCTGCACACGCGGCGGCAGGCGCTCTTCAACCGTGCCCTCAGTGGCGCGTATAGGGCTGGCGGAGGTCTTGGAATAATCGTACTCCTCCAAGTCCAGTACGCCCACCAGCCCGCGGCGTATAATGCCGCTGGCAAGAGTGCGCTCAACGTAAATATAACTGTATTTTATCTCTCGGAAGATTCCGCGCTCGAGGTAGTCGTACATAGCGGCGTTGATTTTCTCCGCCTCCGCCAGCTGGTCGCGCGAGGCGAGGTAAGCCTCCGGCAGCATAAGACGGAGCGTGCTGGGCGCGCCGCCGACCGTGCTCTCCAGCTCCGCCCAGTATTCGGGCTGCGAGGTGAACTGGTCGCAGGCCACGACACTCCACTTTGTCATATCGCAATCCTTCGGTATAAGAATATCCGCGGGTCGAAAAATCTTTTTCATATCAGTAAAGCACCGGCTTTCTTTGAAGTTTTCTGTCTATCCGTATAATGATACCCCAAATTCGCCCCGCTTGCAACAGTTTTCTTGCGGGAAAGACGGAAATGGGAAAAATAAGATAAAAACGAACCGGCTGCGGGTAAAATCAGCGCTCGCAGCCGGTTCATTTAACCTTATTTTCGCCTATTTGAGCAGCACCCTGCACTTCTTATTGAAAAACGCGATGCCGTACTTTTTTATGTCCGTTATACCCTCGTCCAGCAGCCGCTGTTCGTAGTTTTTCTCGTCAATCTGCTTGAGCGCTCTTTCCGCGCTCTCGGTGAGGGCGTTGACGTTGGCGGCATACTTCAGTTCGATTATAAAGCCGTAGCTGTCCTCGTTGCGGGTAACAGTGATGTCAGGGTAGCCGTCGCCGCTTTCGATGTTTGAGCGCACGTCCCAATCGTCTCCGCGGGTTCCCAGCATTCCCAGCAAAACGCCATGGTAAAAGTTCTCCACAGGGCTCTTGCTCTGCTTGTCGCGTATGCTGATAGAGGCGTTCAGCCACTTGTTCAAATAGCCCTCGATTGCCTCTGTGTCGCCCGAAGCGAAAGCGTCGCACAGCTGGTTTGAACCCGCCGTGTCCTCGTGGATTTTGTCCGAAAACCACTCCTGTATCTCGTTGACAAAGATTTCGTTCACCTCGCGGTTGGGGATAACCAAGTCGTAATTGCCCCTCCCGTCAGAGCCTCGCGTTGTCAGGTAGCCGGTCGTGAAAAGCACGCTCCAAAGGTTGTCGATGTTCTTGTCAATTTCATTGTATGTTAAGTCAAGACGCAGCTTCTTTCTGATGCTCTCTCCGGCAATCAGCTCCTCAATCTCCCGCTGTGTTGGTTTGTTAGCTTTTGCCACAAATCTCCGTACCATATCGTTGCCGCTGGTGTTCGCCCAGAAGTTCTGCGGCGTGCGGTCGGTGGTGTTCGCCAGCTGCTTGCACCACTTTATCACGTCCCACGGACAATAGACATTCGTCTTGCCGAACAGATAGCCGTCGTACCATTCCTTGGTAATGTCATAGTGTTCTTCCAGACCGTAGTACGCCAGCATTTGACGCACTTCACCGTCCGTAAAGCCGAACCACTCATCGTAGCTCTGTTCAAGTATGGTGTAAACATCGAGGTTGTTCAGCCCCGTAAATATGCTCTCCTTGGACACGCGGAGACATCCCGTCAGCACCGCGCGCTGCAAGAACTCGTTCGTCTTTAACGCCGAGCCGAACATGACGCGGATTAACTGCACCATTTCGTTGTAGTAGCCGTGGTGATAGGCCTTGTCAAGCGGCACATCGTACTCATCAATGAGGATGATAACTTTTTGACCGTAGTGCTTTTTCAGCAGCATTGAGAGCGTTTTCAGGCTTCCGGCGAGGGTGGAATCGGACATCGCGTAAACGCTTTGGGCGGTGGGGTCTATAGTGATTAACTGCTTATATCCCGCCTTTTCGGTTTCTGTCAGTCTATCGCTGCTCATAAGCACGGTTTCAAACCGCTGCGCCTCCTCGCCAATCAGAGAGCACATCAGCGAGCGCGCGTCCTCAAACCGCAGTCCGTTGACGCCTTTCAAGCTGATAGAGATAACCGGATACTTTCCCATATGCTCCGCGCAAAGCTCTGTCTCTTTGCTTATAGCAAGACCGTCAAAAAGGTGCTTGTTTGTACCGACCTCAAAAAACGACTTGAGCATACTCATGTTCAGGCTCTTGCCGAACCTGCGAGGACGGGTGAAGAGCGTGACTTCGCTCCAGCTGTCAAGAAGCTCCTTTATCAGCAGAGTCTTGTCCACATAATAAAGGTTCTCGTCCCGCAGCTTTTCAAAGTTGTCCACGCCTATCGGCAGTCTGCATTTCCGCATTTTTCAGCACCCGCTTTCCCTGCATTTTGTTGGTTTCAGTTTACCATTTGCTCTCGCGCAAGTCAAGTGCCGGCGCAAGCGGCGCTTGCGGCTTTCTGTTGAAAAAAATATGCATCTGTTTTTAAACTGCATAGCAAACGCTCCCGCGCTGGGGCTTGTTGGCTTGGCGCGGGAGCGTTGCTGTATGTTTTAATTTTTCCGCTTACTCGGCGTCGGTCTGGTCGGGCTCGGCGGGGGCTTCGGGTTCGGCGGGGGTCTCCGGATCGGCGGGGGCTTCCGGCTCGGCGGCTTCGGGTTCGGCTCAGGCCGCGGTTTCTTCCTCCGCTACCACTTCCTCGAACTCCCCC
>JAJQCF010000024.1 GCA_021202845.1 Oscillospiraceae bacterium | reverse complement strand
ATTCTGTACAACACCAAATCCGGCATTGATTTCATCCGCAGGAATAGGGAATACAAATTTTGAAGCATCGAAGGACGTTACTCCGGTTACATTCGGGTTGATTAATTCACCTGTACGGCGAACATCATACCATCTATGTCCTTCCTCAAAAAATTCACGAACCCGTTCGTCTGAAATAAATGATAGTAAATCAGCAGAATTAGCCGGTAAGTCATCCATTGTTAAATCCGGGTTACGGAAAGCAACCTCAAATAGAGCCTGTTTAGCAGCCGGTATAACATTATTTCTTGCTTCAACTTCTGCAACAATCAGATACATTTCAGAAATACGGAAAACAGGAATATTATTAACAGCCTGTGCCGAAGGTATACCATCAAATTTCAACGGACGGTTTGTACTGCTTATAAGTCCACGACGTATATCATTCGCCCCAAACTTTGCCAGGATATTTACATTTAATGTAGAACCGTAAGATCCGTACAATGTGTTCAAAGCATTTGCAGAAAGGTTATCATCTGTTGTTTTTGATATCGTAAAGATGTCTTCCGGGGTTATTGCTATATCGGACCACATCTCCACATATTTTTCATCATCTTTTTCGGTAGTTGTACCACGTAACTGAATAGCTTTCTCTGCTGATGTTTTAGCATCATTATATTTACCCATATATAAATTTACGCGGGCATCTAATGCATAAATAGCTGCTTCATTCATATAAAATTGTGAGTAACTTCTCAAGGCACTACCGGCTTTAGTTGCACATTCTTTTGCACTTGCCAGGTCTGCAACAATTAAAGCATACGTATCTTCAACAGAAGCCCGTTCGATATTTACAAACGCCTCAATAGGTTCATCTTTTACAAGAGGTAAACCCAATTGCGTGTTATTACCCCCTGCCTTATAAGGCAATCCGAATAAATTAACAAGATAAAAATTAGATAAAGCTTTTATTGCATAACATTGAGCCATATAAGCATTTAACTGTTCAAGCTCTTCGTCCAGCAAATTTGAATTTTCAGCTATAATTCCTTTAGCTCCGTTTATTGTCCGTAAAGCACGGTCGATTGTTTTAAAACCATATTCCCATACATCTGTTAAATAACCATCCGTTTCAGTCAAAGTATAGCGGTTAATGGTAAGACCATGCCCGGTTGAAGGGTCTGCAACAGATATATCTGCGGAAAGATCTCCTATCGCAATCACATAATTACCATTAAACTGATAACTCCCTAATGAGTTATAGGTTCCAATCATTCCGTTCTGAACATCTTCAATCGTTTGAAATGCATCTTCGGTAGGAATAAACTGGTAGGTTTCTGTTTCAAAATCACAACTCGCTACTCCCAAAAATACCAGAACGGCCAGTAAATAATTAATTATATTTTTCATATTCTTTTCTTCTCTTTAATATTTTAAAAACCTACTGTTACACCAAACACAAAGTTCCGTGATACCGGGAAGTTCCACCATTGTACACCATCTGCGCCTATACCTGAAGGGCCAAATCCTCTGTAGTCTTTTGCAGAAATAGTAAAGACGTTATCTGCATTCATAAATATACGAAGATTATTCATATGCATTTTCTGGGTGATTGTTCTCGGAAAATTATAACCTACTGTTAAAGATCTTAATTTCAAATAATCACCTTTCATAAGGAATCTGGTTGAATGTGCATTAGCATTACTTGCATCATCCAACATTACTTTTGGAACATCCGTTACATCACCCGGATTTTGCCAACGGTTATCGTATACATAACCGGTAAAGTTTTGTCCAAAAGAAGATCCGACATGTTCGTCAAAGTGCAGGTTGCTTCCATAGATTTTTCCTCCTACCGAATAATTAAACTGGAAGGAAAGATCAAAACCTCTCCAGGCAAAATTATTAGTAAATGAGCCCTGGAATTTAGGATTAGCAGATCCTACATAACGTTTAGCGGCCAATGCATAGTCAGTTGTTGTCTCATCACCTGTTTCATCCAGATACCACAATCCTTCACCTGTCTGCGGATCTACTCCTGCCCATTCTTTCATTTTGAAAGAATGCAATTCACGGCCTGCTTCTATTATCGTAGTGTTTGTTTCAATAGGATTCTCATTACTAAGCTTCTTTATTTTATTTTTATTCTTAGAACCGGTTAAAGTGATATCCCATTTGAAATCTTTTATCCGTATCAACATTGCATTCACCATGAATTCTATACACACATTAGATAACTCACCGGCATTTCTATAATTTTCTTTCATACCGGTCAACATGGAAACAGGTACTGCAAAAACCATATCTTTTGTCTGGTGATTATAGTAATCAAACTCCACATTAAAACGATCCAGAAATGCGAAATCAATACCAACATTAAATTTAGCTGTCTGCTCCCATTTCAAATCAGGGTTACCTAATTGCTGACGGCCACTACCGGGCAAACCATTATAATTCTGGCCGAATCTATAAAGATCACGGGAAGTGTACCATGCTGAAGCAGAGAAATATTCCACATTACCAATATCCTGGTTACCGGAAGTACCATAACTCGAACGGATTGTCAGATTATTTAACCATGACTGGGTAGATTCCATAAATTTTTCGCTGGAAATACGGTATTTTGCTCCAACCGACCAGAATGGAGCCCAGCGGTTATTACTACCAAAACGTGAAGACGCATCATACCGTAAACTGGCAGAAGCGTAGTATTTATTATTATAATCATATTATACGTTCGAGAAGAAGGATGCCAATACCAACGAATATTTATAAGTTGCAGCATCGCTCGGAGCAGCAGCCAGAGATACCTCGTTTTTATAATCTACAGGATAGTTAGTAGAAGCCAGATAAGCATCACGTAAGTTGGTCCGTTGTCCTTCCTGACCGATCAATACATTCAAATTATGTTTATTATTAAAGGATTTAATATAATTCAATGTATTGGTTATACTTAACAGTAATTT
>JAJQCF010000029.1 GCA_021202845.1 Oscillospiraceae bacterium | reverse complement strand
CGGCACGAGCGACACCACCTTCGACCCCGACGCCGTCTGCACCCGTGCGCAGATAGTGACGTTCCTCCACCGCTTTGCCGGTCAGCCCGAAGCAGACGACCACGGATTTGTTGACGTTGACAGTGATGATTACTACAGCTCCGCCGTCGCGTGGGCCTACGAAAACGGCATCACCACCGGCACAAGCGACAGCACATTCTCCCCTGCCGACGACTGCACCCGCGCACAGGTCGTGACATTCCTGTACCGCTATGCGGTTAAGTAAGAACAAAGCAAACTCCATTCAACGCAAAAAACGGGGCGGCTCACACGAGCCGTCCCCAATTTTCGGCTATGCAATTAAAATCGGCAGCGCACGGCACAGAGGATTTCTGCATAAAAAGCCAAATTTAGTCTCAAGTTGCGCACATATCGACAAATGTCGCGATATTTTCTCCAAAAAAGTTATTGATTTTTGCACTTGCAATCCACAGCACGGTTCTGCTACAATAGTATGCAATAAAGGACAAGGGGCAAGGACGTCACGCGCGGACGTCCTTGTCTCTTTTATTTTTAAATTCTGAACGGACCGCAGACTGAAAAATATTTGTCCTTAGGAAGCGCCGTGCTATGCAGTTTTGACCTCAAGGTCTTTGCAGATTTAACCGCAGCTTCCGCCAACTCAGAAAGGGAGTGTCGTAATGAAACGAATCACCGGAAAAATTATTGCCCTTGCGCTGGTATTGAATTTATGCATCAGCGCTTTGGCAGTCGGCGCGTCCGCCGGAGTTGATACCTCGGAGTTCTCGCCGCAGTCGGACGAAATGACAATAGCCGTTGTCAACTACGACTCCGTATGGGGAGACGTTGATGCAAACATCGAAAAAATGACAGAGTATATTGAAGCTGCCGCCGAGCAGGACGTTGAGTTTATTCTCTTCCCCGAAATGGCTGTTACCGGCTATTGCAGCTCCAGCAGCTCCGACAGCGCTGTATATCAAACGGCAATTTCCACTGCGGAAAGCGCCGACGGAGAGACTGCCACATATTTTGCACAGCTTGCTGTCGAATATGATATGTGGATTTGCTACGGCGGCACGGAAACAGTCGAGGGAGACGATGAGCACGCATACAACTCAGTATTCGCCTGCTCTCCCGACGGGGAAGTCGTCACATACCAAAAAATACATCCTGTCGAGGGAACATGGTGCGTCTCCGGCAGTACGCCTGTTATGCTGGATACGCAGTGGGGCAACATAGGCATCAGCATCTGCTACGATACCTACGCCGTCCCCGAGCTTGAGCGCTACTATGTCGCCAACGGCTGCCGTATGATTCTCAACCCCACCGCCACCTCACGCGGCAGCTACGCGGCTGAAGACGGAACGCTGAACACTGACGCATGGCGCTGGTACTATGAGGACAGATTGGAATCCATATCAGACCGCGACGGTATATACATTGCAAGCTGCGATTTAACAGGCAGCGAATATGATGCTGACGGCAACGTACTGTATACATTCCCCGGCGGCAGCTGTGTGCTCGGCCCCGGCGGAAGCGCGGAAAGCGGCAAATACACGGCTTATTATGCGGGCAGCACAGACTGGCAGGAAGCAGGTATGGCTTATGCCACAGTTGATTTGAGCAAGGTATATTCCGTATCCGATGACGGCATAGCTGTTTCCAGCACTGCAAGCGACATTCTTACCTCCGCGAACTTTGCTCCCTCGCTTTATTCATCGTGGTATTCTGACCTCGCCTCCGAGGGCTTTGAAATGGCTGCCGCACCTGTCGAAAGCGAAGCGGTTATAAGCGTTGTAAACTTTGACGCTGTTTGGGGCGATTTGGACGCAAACCTTGAAAAGATGCTCGATTACATTGACACTGCCGCCGATAACGGTACAAATATTCTTGTATTCCCTGAAATGGCTCTGAACGGTTATTGCAGCTCGTCCGACCCCACGAGCGAAGTTTATCGGCTGGCCGTTGACACCGCTATAACAACGGACGGTGAATATGCGCAGGCAATCTCCGCGGCCGCTGTCGAGTACAATATGTACATCGTCTTTGGAGCCTCCGAGCAGATTCCCGATGAAATCAAGGGCGATGCAGACCAAGCCTACAACTCCGCGTTCTGCTGCTGCCCGAGCGGCGAAGTGGTATCCTATCAAAAAATACAGCCCGTGGAAGGCGGCTGGTGCATGGCTGGAGACACTCCGGTCATAGTGGAAACACCCTACGGTGCGCTTGGACTATCCATCTGCAAGGACACCTATTCTTACCCCGAGCTTTCTCGCTATTATGTGGCAAAGGGCTGCACCTATATTGTGAACCCCACTGCCACTTCCCGCGGCGGTGAAATGCGTTGGAGCTGGTACTACCGTACGCGCTTGGAGTCCATCTGCGACAGAGATAAGGTCGTAATCATATCCGCCGACCTGTGCGGCACGGAATATGCCTCTGACGGCAGCGCACTCTATACCTTCCCCGGCGGCAGCTGCGTTATGGCAGACCTGCGCAGAGCTGATAACGGCAGCTACATCAGCTATATAGCCGGAACTGGCAAATACGAACCTGATGCTGCTGGTATGTACACAGGGACATTGGATTTGACCTCCAGCTCCTACAGTATCACCTATGGATGTTCCATTTCTTATTTCCAGCCTGAGCTTTACAGCGAGTGGTACGCATCTCTGACAGATGAAGTCTCTGACTCCGTTGCTTTTATTGCCGCGCTGGAAAGTGCAGATGCAGACACTTCCGGCAGCTCCGGAAGCTCGTCCGGCAGCGGTTCCGCCTCCAGCTCCACGCACAGCGGCAGCAGCTCCTCCGGTACGACCACAAACACCACAACCACTGTCACGGATGTGACCGACACCTCCTTCAATACCACACCTATTGAGGTCACCGCCGAGGCCGTGATGACTGAGGAAGAGGCCGCGGCGGCGGTTACAGCCATGACTGACGTGGAGGACGACGCCTACTACGCCGACGCCATAGCATGGGCGCTTGAGTACGGCATCACCACCGGCAC
>JAJQCF010000008.1 GCA_021202845.1 Oscillospiraceae bacterium | reverse complement strand
GGATACCTGCAGCAATCACCTTGTCCAGCGATGCGAAGAACCGATTGAATTCCTCCGCCAGATACACGTAGCCTTTTGAGTATCCAAATTCTTCGATGCCAGCTTTCTTGTATTTGTTGCACACATAGATAATGGCAAGCTGCTCCGCCCAGTCGGCAGTGTCAATTACAAGGGACTTGCAAACGTCCTTAGTCGCTGCGACCTCATTGATAACGGCGAGCAGTTCTTCCCATGTGGCTGGCTTGTTGATACGCCGTACATCCATGTGGGCTGTGCCGCCTTCCGTATCGATAAACAGAGGGTCGGGGAACTGAGCCGCCAGTGTGGTCTTTCCAACACCCTCGGCTCCGTAGATGACTACCTTCTGTGGGCGAGGGATTTTACCGTTTTTGATATTTAACATTGCGTCCTCCTTACTTGAGTGAGCAGGAACGGTCTTCGACTACGGCGCAGCCGGGTACTTTCGTTCCTTGGTTGATGAGCTTCTTTACTTCGGCCTTTGCCAGCTCTGGAGCGGGAATGCGATAGCAATCGGTGTGCTTGTTACGCTTGAGCCAGCGCACCGCCTTCTCTGCATCCGAAACCTCCACGCGAGAAGTTTTACGGTAGCTGAGTGTAGCGATGCCAAGGTTTGTCTTTTCACCGCCGCATTCACGGTCGAGAACGTTCATAAGGCTGGACTCTTTCCTGGCAAGGCGGCTCCTGCGGTCTTTCAGTCTGGCTTCTTCTTCCTTCAGGGCAGCAGCCTCCGCACGGGTGTTCAGCACTAACTTCGCCAGGTACTCCAAAATCCTCTGACGCTCCATCTGAAGAGAATCCAGCTGTGCCATCAGGGTTTCCGAATCTGACAGGATTTCGCTGGTTTCTGTGTCTACTATCCGCTCAAAAATCTCTTCTATGGCTGCATTTACTTCGTACAGCTTCAAAGCGCTTCACCTCCGGTGGCCACCTCAGTGATAGACAATTCCTCCACAGAATCACCGGGTACAATAACTGTCAGCTTAGCCTTGCCGCCCAGCAGAAACTGGAGAAATTTTTCACGGACTGTAACTTTGCGACATCCAACGATTCCTGTGTCAGCATTCTGGGGAGACACATTAATTTGCAGTGTGTGCTTCATATCAGGTACCTCTCTTTCTATAAGATAGAGGAGGGTCGCCCCTCTCACCATACGGACATTGAGAGGGCGGTTTGAGGGGGCGTTTTGTAACGGTTCAGAAAAATTTTTTGAATTTCTTCTGGGCTGCGTGGATGGATTCCTTGACGGCGGAGTAATCCTTTCCCTCGCGTCGGGCAATTTCACGGATGGAAAGCCCTCTGGAGTACAGCAGGAGCCTGCGCTGCTGTACTTCGGTCAGATGGGCAAAAGCCCTGCAGACACGGGCGTTTTCTTCTGCCGCGCAGTCAAACAGCCTGTCCGCAAAATCCTCCGTACCGTAATCCTCGCCCTCGTAGAGGGCGGCGTCCATTGAGTAGCAGTGTCGGCGTTCTTTCCTGTCAGCAGAATCCTCGCTGCGCCTGGAATCGATAATGAACTCACCAATTTCGTCATTGACCTCGACTTCTGTGGTTTCGCCTGTTGCAAATGTGTACTTGATTAACATGAAAATTTCCTCCATTCGATTTGGAGAATAGAGGAAACTCACGGCAGCCGCAAAAAGGCAATAGGAAATACAACCGCAGCCCCCGACGGAGGATTTCCTCCATTCTGGGTTGCAGCTTCCTTATCCAGTAGGCAGCTGACATTATTTTATTTTTACCGACAGTCCGCACTGGAACATTTGCGGCCAACAAATGTACGGAAAGTCGGAACATGCCCTGTGGCAAAATGAAAAAAGCCATCGGCAAAAACAGTTCTATCCCTTTCGATAGAAACTGCCTTGTCGATGGCTTTATCTTCAACTCATCGCTGCTGTTGACCTGGTACAGGACTTTTGCTTCCGCTGCCTGCCCGTCGTGCGAGCTTTTCAAGACAATTCTGATATATGACCTGGAGCAGGAATTACGCGCAATGCCACACTGTCCGTCGTTATATCAGTATACTATTATTTTTCAATAAAATGGCTAACCTTGTCTAATTTGGTCTCTTGGTGCAAATATGTCAATGCAATCATGTCTTTTGTCTTTCAGTGTCCGTACCATCGTGGAACGACATCGCCTGCATACGACCTTTACAGCGCCTTTTTTATTCTTATACCCTGTTACGATGACTCCACAGTTGGGACAATGCCAAGAGAACGAAGCCCATTCTTCTTTTTCGACCATAGTTTGTGTATCTCCTTCATAAGTACCACCGTCCAATCAGTGAGCAGCGCCGAAGCGGAGAGTGAACTTGTGGGGAGTATATGCCGGAACCTTTTTATGTGAGATTTCGTCTGCTGACAGAACCATGACGACCTGACAGCAGTGTTCGCATTCCATCCATCCGTTGGTTTCATCCAGATACAGGTTCTTGTTAACCGTGCCGCAGAGCGGACATTTGATATCATAAACCTTCATAATGAGCCTCTCTTTCTTTAGTGGAGTTATACCAATTCCTTGATTACTTTGACTGCAACTCCCTGAATAATGCAGTCATCTACATAGATATCGTCCAATTTTGTATTCTCAGGGTGAAGGCGGATACGGTGATTTTTCGGTTCGGGGTAGTATCGTTTGAGCGTAGCTTCATCTCCGGTGAGGGCAACTACAATCTGGCCTTTATCAGCATAATTTTGCTGGCGGATAAGTACGAGGTCGCCGTCACAGATGTCAGCGTCAATCATGGAATCGCCGTTGGCACGCAAAATGAAGAAATCTCCTCGACCGAATAGCGCTACCGGCAGGCGCACATATTCCTCGATATTCTCCTCGGCATATTTCGGTACGCCGCAGGATACAACGCCGAGAACAGGTACCTTTACGGTTTCGGTCCGTGTCTTCATGGACTCCTTTGTGGTAATGTTGCGGTGACCGGCATAAGAAATCTGTCCGTTATCCCGCATATAGGAAAGATAGCGAGACACCGTTGATTTGGAAAGCCCAATGCCGGATTCAATCTCTCTAATAGTGGGCGTCGAGCCGTTTTTGTCTTTATATTCATTAATATAATCTTCAATCAGCCGGAAGTAATCCTCATTCTTCGACCGCATATCACATGCCTCCTTTCAGGCTTTTTGCAACGTTTGTCTCAGTTGCGGGTTTAATTATACTTACGGTGAATATGCTTGTCAATAGGTTTGGGAATAATTTTGGGATGGGCGATGTCAGAAGTCAAAAAGTCGCGACAGCAAAAATCGGTCACAGATATAATCGTTCCGAAGCAAACAAAAATTCCAATTTTCAATGATTTCGGTTTTCAGAAAACCAATTGCAGAGCTGTCACAAATTTTTAACAGCAAATCATTGCAATTCGAGTCCGCCTCAGGTATAATATAAAATGTATTTTTGTGTATACTTACATCAGGGCGCTGGAGGTGGATTTATGTCACAGAAAAACTGGCAGAAAATAAAACTGGTAAAGCTCTTGGATCTGCTGCGTCAGGAATCTGATGAACAGCATCCGTTTACCACCAACCAGATTTGTGACTATATGCTAAGCATCGATATCCCCTGCGACCGCAGGGTTGTGAGCCACGATGTAGCCCTTTTGAATGAAATGGACATCGAAGTTCTGGAAACGTGGGTAGGAAAGAGCAAAGCATACTATATAGAGGACAGAAGCTTTTCCGTTCCAGAACTGAAAATACTGATTGATGCTGTACAAGCCGCCAGTTTTATTACGGAAAAAAAGACCGGAGAACTGATAGACAAGCTGGCTCACCTCGGCGGTACACACCGAGCGGAGATTCTAAAGAGCAATCTGGTGTGTTTCAACACGAGGAAGCACAGCAACGAACATATATATTACAACGTGGACGCATTGGAGGATGCTATCCAGCGGCAAAAGAAGGCCATTTTCCGTTACTTTGATATAGATATAGACCGAGCAAAGGTCTACCGCAGGGATGGTCACCACTATGCGGTAGAGCCTGTGGCTTTGGTCTATAACGAGGATAATTATTATCTCATCGCCTACAGCGACAAGCACGACGGCACGGCCAACTACCGTGTTGACCGCATGGATTCCGTGGAGGCTCTCGATGAAGATATCTCGAAAAAAGCTGTGGAACTTCGCAGTCAGGTCGCCGAGTATACTGGTCAGGCAGTCAAGATGTACGGCGGCGAACTTAAGACGGTCATGCTGGAATTTGACAGGAATCTAAACGGCGCGGTCTATGACCGCTTCGGTGAGAACGTAAACATGATGACTTCTGGTAAAGAGCGGAATATTGCAACCGTCAAGGTCCAGATATCCCCCACCTTCTGGGGCTGGCTGTTTCAGTTTGGAAAACAGATGCGGGTAATTTCGCCTGATGAAGTTGTGAAAGAATATACGGCACGGTTAGAGGAAGTGCTGGAATAATCCTTTAAGGCTATATTAAAAACGCTCCGCAGCGTGGAGCGAATTGAGAGGAATCTTTTTATGGGAGAGCTTATAAAACACGAAAATGACAATCTGGAGAATACTCCACAGCCGGAAGATATGTATCTTTCCATACGAGGATATGTCATTGATGCACAGAGGCAGGTTTATTCTGCTGTCAACTCCGCTATGGTAAATGCCTATTGGAATATCGGCAAGGCGATTTATGAGGTGTGCGGAGAGAATGACCGCGCTGCTTACGGCAAGCAAGTTCTTCAATTTATTTCCGAACGGCTGACGGCTGAATTTGGAAAAGGATACAGCATTCGTAATTTAAGGAATATGCGCCGGTTTTATTTGATGTTTCAGATTCGGCAGACAGTGTCTGCCGAATTGAGCTGGTCACATTATCAGCTTTTGATGCGTGTTGAGGATGAAAATGCGAGGAATTTTTATGCGCAGGAAGCGGCAAAATCCGGCTGGAGTGTTCGTCAGCTTCAGCGACAAATAAACACAATGTACTACAACCGAATTCTGGCCAGCAAGGGCAAGGACAGTGTTTCTGCAGAAATTCAGACTACTGTTCCAAAACCGGAATATGAAAGAATTGTCAAAGACCCGTATGTTTTGGAATTCCTCGACCTACCGCAGAACGAACATTTCTATGAATCGGATTTGGAACAGGCGCTTATCGACCACCTGCAAAAGTTTCTCTTGGAGCTTGGCAGAGGCTTTTCTTTCGTGGCAAGGCAAAAGCGAATTACATTTGACGGGCGGCACTTTTATATCGACCTTGTTTTTTATAATTACATTCTGAAATGTTTTGTGCTGATTGACCTTAAAACGGAGGATTTGACGCATCAGGATATTGGACAAATGCAGATGTATGTAAACTACTACACGCGGGAAATGATGAATGAAGGAGACAATCCGCCGATAGGAATTCTTCTCTGTGCGGATAAGAGCGATACACTGGTGCGGTATACCCTGCCGGAAGATAACACGCAAATTTACGCTGCGAAGTATATGGCGTATATGCCGACGGAGGAAGAACTTAAGAGGGAATTAAATCTTGACGAATTTGAGAAATTGGAAATAAAATAGGCTGCTACAACTGACCTGCTTATTTTCAATTGGAAAACAAATGCGAGTTATTTCGCCTGACGGAGTTATAAAAGAATACAAGGCACGGTTAGAGGAAGTGCTGGAATAAATATTGTGATTCAGAGTTACAATTAATTTGCATTGGAGAAACTGCTATGGAGATTTTTAACAACACCACAAAGGTGGTAAAAGATGATTTGAAAAATATAATATCACAAGGAAGCCGGATCTCTATTGCAGCAGCCTGTTTTTCGATATACGCTTATCAGGAACTGAAGACACAGCTTGAATCCTGTGAGGAACTGCGCTTTATATTCACGTCTCCAACTTTTGTCGCGGAGAAAACGACTAAGGAGCGCCGGGAATTCTATATTCCCCGACTTAAAAGGGAGAAAAGCCTGTATGGGACGGAGTTTGAGGTGCGTCTGCGCAACGAACTGAAACAGAAAGCGGTCGCTAAAGAATGTGCGGAATGGATGCGCCAGAAGGTACATTTTAAGTCAAATGTGACCAGAAATGGCATGAATAATTTCCTCCTTGTGGAGGACGATGGCGAAACCTACACCTATTTGCCAATGAACACTTTTACCACGGTTGACCTTGGCTGTGAGCGAGGAAATAACCTGACGAATATTGTCACGCGGCTGGAAAGCCCTGCAAGTGCAGAGTTCCTTCGTATGTTTAATGCAGTATGGAATGATGACGAAAAACTGGCTGATGTAACCGAGGATGTCATTGACATGATTTCTACGGTCTATCAAGAAAACTCGCCGGAACTGATTTATTTCATGACGCTCTATAATATCTTCAACGAATTCTTGGAGGATATTTCTGAGGATGTTCTGCCCAATGAGGCAACAGGCTTTAAGGACAGTGTCATTTGGAATAAGCTTTATAATTTTCAGAAAGACGCAGCTCTTGCAATTATCAATAAGCTGGAGCAGTATAACGGCTGCATTCTGGCTGACAGCGTGGGTCTTGGCAAGACATTCACGGCGTTGGCGGTCATTAAGTATTATGAAGGGCGGAACAAGAATGTCCTTGTCCTCTGCCCTAAGAAGCTCTCTGAAAACTGGATGACTTATCGCGGCAACCTTATCAACAATCCGCTGGCAGAGGACAGGCTGCGCTATGACATTCTTTACCATACGGATTTGTCCAGAGAAAGTGGCAATACAGTCATCGGGCTGCCGATTGACCGCATCAACTGGGGAAACTATGACTTAGTTGTCATAGACGAGAGCCACAATTTCAGGAATGGAAACGGCACGAAAAGCAAAGGCGGAGAAAAAGAAAACCGCTATATGCGGCTGATGAACCGTGCGATAAAGCCGGGTGTTAGAACAAAAGTCCTTATGCTCTCAGCGACGCCAGTCAACAACCGGTTCTATGACCTCCGCAATCAGCTGGCACTTGCCTATGAAGGCAATCCAGCGGAAATCAACGAGAAGCTGAAAACGAAATCTGATATAGATACAATCTTCCGTCAGGCGCAGAAAGTATATAATGCCTGGTGCAAGCTGCCGGAGCCGGAGCGAACGACGCAGACACTCCTGTCACAGTTGGACTTTGATTTCTTTGAAGTACTGGACAGCGTGACGATTGCGCGGTCGAGGAAGCACATTCAGACTTATTATGACACATCGGATATTGGCACATTCCCAAAGAGAAATAAGCCTATATCCTTGCGTCCGAAGCTGACGAGCCGTCCTGGAGCCATAAACTACAGCGAAGTGTACGAGCTGCTTTCCAAGCTGCAGCTCACTATATACACCCCTACGATATACATACAGCCAAGTAAGCTCCATAAGTATCTGGACGAGAAGGAAACCGAGAACTTCCGTAAAGGTCGTGAGCTTGGTATCCAGCGGTTGATGAGCATTAATCTGCTGAAACGAATGGAAAGCTCCGTCCACTCTTTCCTGCTAACCGTGCAGCGCATTTACGATTACCTGCAGGCAACGTCACAGACGATTGAGGAGTTTATGAAGAGCGGCGTCGGCGACCTTGATGAGATGAACGACCTATCTGGTATGTCCGATGAATTTGACTTCGATGACCAGAATACAGATTTCTTCGGTGTTGGGAAGAAAATAAAAATTGACCTGCGGGATATGGATTATATCTCGTGGAAGCGTGATATAGATTCTGATTTGGAAAATCTCGGGCTTCTTATCCTGATGATAGAGGATATCACACCGGAGTACGACTATAAGCTGAATGAACTGCTGCGAGTGATTCGTGAGAAGGAAGCCGCTCCAATCAACGAGGGAAACAAAAAGATTCTGATATTCACGGCCTTTTCAGATACGGCGGAATACCTGTATGAGAATGTCAGCCGCATGGTAAGCAGTGAGCTTGGGCTGAACACAGCCCTCATTACCGGCGCAGTGGATGGGAAGACCACGATTCCAAGATTCAAAGCTGATATGAACCATGTCCTCGCCTGCTTCTCGCCGAAGTCGAAAGACAGGGATATACTCTATCCGAAAGATAAGGTGGATATTGACATCCTGATTGCTACAGACTGTATTTCCGAAGGACAGAACCTGCAAGACTGTGACTACTGCATCAACTATGACATTCACTGGAACCCGGTGCGCATTATCCAGCGGTTCGGGCGAATCGACCGTATTGGCAGTAAGAATGCTGTGATACAGCTT
The DNA here is from genome assembly GCA_021202845.1 of Oscillospiraceae bacterium. Classification (GTDB taxonomy): domain Bacteria; phylum Bacillota; class Clostridia; order Oscillospirales; family Oscillospiraceae; genus JAJQCF01. Next base: position 97,012 of record JAJQCF010000008.1, on the reverse strand, counting down.
GTGAACTTCTGGCCGGATTTGGATTTGGATGAATACATAAACTTGAAATCGAGGGTTGAAACGAGGATGCGCATCTCCGTCATGACATCCACCGGTGACGATGACCTGATTAACTCGGAAGAAAAGGGCGACCTGGAATACCGGCGCAGTCAGCTGAAGAAGCTTCAGGAGGAAGTGGTTGACCTGGAGGATATGACAAGCGGTGTGTCCATCATGGATTTGGGATTAAACGAGTTCCGCATGGATTTGCTTGCCTATATGAAAGAACACGGTGACATTGACCATACACCTTTTGGCATACATGCTGTTGTGAAAGGTGAAAAACCGGGCGTTGTGTTCGTCCTGAAAAACGTGAACGAACATATCAACATAGAAAATCAGAACCGGCTTCATCCGTTTTACATGGTGTATATCGGCATGGATGGAGAGGTGATTACGAACCACCTGCAGCCGAAAGAAACGCTCGATATTATACGGCATCTGGCGAAGGGAAAGTCCTCACCAGATAAGAACCTGTGTGCGAAATTCAATAAGGCTACGAATAATGGGAAGAACATGAGCAAAATTTCGCAGCTGCTTGAAGATGCCATCATGACTATCATTGACGCGAAGGACGAGGGTGACATTGACAGCTTCTTCGGTGGCGGGCAGACAACCTTCCTCTCCGGCGGCTTTTCGGGATTGGATGACTTTGAACTGATTTGTTTTATGGTGGTGGTATGATATGATAGAATTTCCAACCACAACGGTGGTACATAGGCGAATGCCGAAGGAGGCATTCTACAAACACCTGCCCCTTACGAAAGTGCTAAAAGATAAATTCGTATCCGATGTGGACAGGATTGTCGTAGAAAACAGCCTTACAAAGGAAAATCTGAACCTGACAATGGATTCGGAAATAAAGGAAATCCTGTTGCTGTCCATATCTCTCAAGAAGCAAGAATTTGACGGCAAGGTCATAGAAACTATTGCCAAACAGAATCCGCATAACCTGGTATTCCTCCTGATTTATGAGGGCAGCCGACAACTGGCGCTGTATCACGAAAAGCTGTATCGGACGGAATGGATGGACACTGCAGAGATGCATCTGCATCTGCGTGGACTCTCCTTGGGTGAGATATGGGAAGCCTTTATCGAGCAGATTGCATTGTATGAAGAACGCGCGGATACAGCTAACACTCTTTCGGTAAATGAGCGGCTTGCTCTACAAAACCAGATTGTGAGGCTGGAAAAGTTGATAGCGAAAACGGAAGCCGATGTATGGAAAGAACAGCAGCCGAAGAAACGGTTTGAACTGTACACAGAACTGCAGGACTATAAGCGACAGCTTGAGGAGCTAAAAAATGGGAAAAGGGTTCGCCACCAAGAGCAAAATAGCATGGAGGAAAAATAGTTGGATAAAAAAGCAATTGAAACATTAGCTATTAATGCTGTAAAAGATAGTATTGTTACGTCTGATTTTCTCGACCAGTTCATAGCGGATAATGATAAAGAACCCTCATGGGATGGCTTCGTCTATATCTACAAGGATAAAAGTAAGAAAAAAAGTGAGTTGAAAGGGCGCATGGCAGTACAGGTCAAGGGAAAAGAATGCGACGATTTATCCAAAAGTGAAATTTCTTATTCTATGTCCTTGGTGGATTTAAAAAACTATCTTTCTGATGGCGGTGCTGTGTTGTTTGTCGTTTACATATCAAGTAATGGTCTTGAAAACAAGATATATTATGCGGAACTTACACCCATGAAATTAAGAATTTTAGTTAGAGATGCTGAAAAGCAGAGAAACAAGTCCATAAAATTAAAGGAATTCCCGAATGAGGGAAATAAGAAGGCAACTGTTTTTTTGAACTGCTGGCAGAATTGTCAGAAACAAGCCGGCTTTGCTGATGCTAAGCTTTATACGGTGGAAGAACTTCAAAAAGCGGGATTGCTTGAAAGCCTTACCATTCCATTTGCCAGTGCCGAAAGTGACAATCCCAAATTGGCTATATTGAATAACGAAGTCTACCTTTATGCAAATATCAAAGGTTCAGCAATTCCACAGCCCTTGGAACTCGCGCCACGAAGCTTGATAACAAAAGAGAGGGTTAAGGCTAAGATTTCTGTTGATGATAGACTTTTTTATTCCTATTATTATATAATAAGAACATCAGAAATAACGACACTTCAATTTGGCGAGAGTTTAAAAATTGAGTTTAAGTCTTCATCTGGGCCATGCAATATAAAATACAGCAGCTCATCCATGCTTAGGGTTTTGGCTATTGACTTGGATTTTATGCTCGCTTTTATTGAAAAAGAATACTTTGAATTGGATGATATCAAAATACCGTTTGACTCTGAAGAAATCAATTTTGACAATTCTAATATTTTGGCAGAAAAAGAGAGGCTGGCATTTGTCAAGAGGTCTGTTCAAGTTCTCGATATACTTAATTGTTCAGAAGACATCGACCTATCCGAACTTTCAGATGAAGACTTTAGAAATTTGAATCATTTGGCGACAGCGCTTGTCGATAAAGAAGCAATAAGCGGCTTAAGAACCGATTTGCCACCACTCCTAAACATGAAAGTAGGTAAATTAAAATTTACTCTCTTCTTCAAACGTGATGAAACAGAAAATGGGAAGTATTTTATTTATGATTTTTTCAAGAAAGAACTTAATGTTGCTTATGAGGGAGAAAACGGTGAAATGATTCCGACGTCTCAGTATTCAATATACCATGCAGACGACTTGTTAACTATAAACAATTTGCGGCCGGAATTATTCCTTATATCATTTCAAAATGCCAAAGGAAAAACTATGTATGAACGGGCAAACTTTTTCTTACTTGACTTACTGACTGCGTATGACCAATCTGAAGCAAGTCGAAAGGATTTGCTTGCATCGGCAAAAGAATTTGCGGTATGGCTCAGAGAAGCACCAGAACAAGAAATACCGTATTCAATAAAAACACTAAATTATTATCAGGTAATTAAGCGTGAGCGAGCACTGAATAAGGCTGAAGTATCTGAGCTTTGGAATATTGCAGAAAGTGATGCTTTGCCTGTTTCAAGTAAAGTTGGGGTATATTTGCTGCTTGAACAGCAAACCCCCGCTGCGCTATATTTCGATAAAATGAGTTTAAGTGAGCAAACTGAGTTTAAAGAAATGCCAATATATCATTTCTGGAAGATGGAGGATGACTGATATGGACAACCTTAAGATGCACACGCCGGATTTGGCGGATGAGAATTATAAAAAGCTGGCAGCACTGTTCCCGAACGCTGTCACGGAGACGGTTGATGAGAATGGAGAAGTCGTTCGTGCGATTGACGCAGACGTTCTGCGGCAGGAGATTTCCGCAACTGTTGTGGAAGGCTCGCAGGAACGCTATCAGTTTACTTGGCCGGATAAGAAAAAATCGGTGGTGCTTGCCAACCAGCCGATTTCCAAAACGCTGCGCCTTGACAGGGAGAAGTCAGTTGGTCGGGACGGCACACCCGGTAGCATTGATACGGAAAATATCTACATCGAAGGTGACAATCTCGATGCGTTGAAGCTGTTGCAGGAAACTTATCTTGGAAAAGTGAAAATGATATACATCGATCCACCGTACAATACGGGCTCAGACGCATTTGTGTACGATGATGACAGCTCTATCAGCGGGGAGGAATTTTCGGAACGTAGCGGGCAGTATGATGAAGATGGTAATATGCTCTTTGACATGAGAACCAATAATGAGTCGAACGGTCGGTTTCATACGGATTGGCTAAATATGATATACCCTCGCCTTAGGTTGGCAAAAGATTTACTTTGTGAAGATGGTTTTATTGCCATTAGCATCGGCGAGGAAGAGAATGATAGTCTGAAAAAGATATGTGACGAGATATTCGGCGCAATTAATTTTAGAAATATAATCGAGGCACGCCGATATGATAAAAACTTAAATTTACAGTTTGCTTCCGACGGACTCTCGACAATGAATGTTGGTTTGGAATATATTTATGTTTATTCTCGCAATCCACATTCTAAGATGACGGCCGTGTATAAACCGTCAACTGATGAACGAGCCTCCTTAGGCTATTGGAAAGGCTTTTGGAATAATGCAGACAGACCAACAATGCGTTACAATGTTTTAGGTGTAACGCCTGTTGATGGACAATGGAAATGGAAAAAAGAGATTGCTTATGAGGCTGTAAGTAATTACAAAGAATACGAAGAAAAGTTCGCTTCAAAAATGACATTGGAGGAATACTGGAATCATACGGGTAGAAATAAACGGTTTATTCGACGCAAAGCAGGAGGCTCTGGGAAAAATCTGGGCGTTGAACATTGGGTTGCTCCGGCTGATGGTATCTTACGGAATAGCAATTGGTCTGATATGCTTATTTCCAAGCCTGTGGGTGTGGGGCTCTCTTTTGATAGTCCCAAGAATCCAGATGTTATTGAAGAATTGATTAAATTATTCGGAGTAAACAGTGACGATGTGATTCTCGACTTTTTCTCGGGCTCTGCCACAACCGCCCATGCTGTTATGCAGCTCAATGCCAAAGATGGCGGACACCGTAAATTCATCATGGTACAGCTGCCGGAAGTGTGTGATGAAAAGAGTGAAGCCTATAAAGCAGGCTACAAGAACATCTGCGAAATCGGTGAAGAACGTATCCGCCGTGCAGGGAAGAAAATCAAGGAAGAGTCTCCGCTCACCACAAGCGACCTTGATGTGGGCTTCCGAGTGTTCCGTGTAGACAGCTCCAACATGAAGGATGTCTATTATACTCCCGCAAAGTATGAGCAGGAACAGATGGAGATGTTTGCCGACAACATCAAGGAAGACAGAACGCCGGAGGATTTATTGTACCAGGTGATGCTTGACCTTGGCATTATGCTTTCTTCTGACATTGAAGAGACTGAAATAGCCGGAAAGCGCGTGTTCTCCGTTGCCGGTGGTTATCTGATTGCCTGTTTTGACTCTGAAGTCACAGACGAGACTGTTACGGAGATTGCAAAGCAGCATCCGTTCTATGCGGTATTCCGTGACAGCGGCATGGCTAATGACAGCGTAATGACGAACTTCGAGCAGATTTTTGAAACCTACAGTCCGAGAACGCAAAGGAAGGTGCTGTGATGGCTGATATAGTGGATTACACAGTCACCGACGAGCTGGCGGCAAAAATAGAAAAGCTGATTGATGGGGCGAAAAAGCAGACCGTTACCCAAATTAACACTATCATGGTGCAGACCTACTATGAAATCGGGCAGATGATTGTTGAAAGTGAGCAACAGGGTGAAATTCGTGCCGGTTATGGAAAGCAGGTGCTCAAAAGGCTGTCAGAAAAACTGAATGGCAAATTCGGAAAAGGATTTTCTGTTGACAATCTGGAAAATATGCGGCGATTTTACCTGACCTATAGCGGAAAAATATCCGAGACAGCGTCTCGGAATTCTGAAGCAGAAAAATCCGAAACATTGTCTCGGATTTCTGGCAAACCGAATTTTACCCTTAGCTGGTCGCATTATGTTTTTCTTATGCGCATTGATAATCCGGCTGAACGCAGCTTTTATGAAACAGAAACGATACGGGAGCATTGGAGTTTACGTGAACTGAAGAGGCAGTTTAATTCTGCTCTTTATGAAAGGCTTGCACTGAGCAAGGACAAGCAGGCAATTCTTGATATGGCTAAGCGGGGTATTATTGTCCGGTCGCCAGAAGATATTGTAAAAGACCCGTATATACTTGAATTCCTGGGATTGCCGGAGGAAACAAAATATTCGGAGTCAACACTGGAGCAAAAAATTATTGATAAGCTGCAAATGTTTTTACTTGAGCTTGGAAAGGGCTATACTTTCGTCGGCAGACAAGTGCGCTTAACATTTGATGAGAAGCACTTTTATTGTGACCTTGTTTTCTTTAATCGTCTTTTACAGTGCTTTGTGCTGATAGACTTGAAGATTGGGGAGATTACACATCAGGACTTAGGACAGATGCAGATGTATGTTCATTACTACGACAGACATATAAAGCTTCCTACAGAAAACCCCACAATCGGTATCGTTCTTTGCAAAAAGAAGGATGATACTCTTGTGGAGCTTACGCTGCCGGAGGACAATACACAGATTTTTGCAAGCAAGTATCAGACGATTTTGCCGAATAAGGAGGAACTGACTCGTTTGCTTGATGAAAAGATTGGAGGAAGCGAGGGCGCCGGCGATGAGTGACATGAAATTTAAATATACTATCCAACCCTACCAGACGGAAGCTGTAGAGAGCGTGGTTGGTGTGTTTGCCGGTCAGCCGTATAATGACAGATTTACCTATCGCCGAGATGTGGAGATTGAACGAAACATAACGAACTGGAATGTTCCTGACGAAGGATTATACATGGGCTTTGCCAATGCCAGAATACGGTTAGAGTCCCGCCAGATTTTTGACAACATCCGCAGAATTCAGGCACGCAACAATATTAATCAGTCCAATACGGCTTCATCAAGCGAGCTGGGTGCCTGCTCCCTTGACGTGGAAATGGAAACAGGAACAGGAAAAACCTATGTGTACATAAAAACAATATTTGAGTTGAACAAGCGGTATGGGTGGAGCAAATTCATCGTTGTTGTGCCGAGCATTGCTATCCGTGAAGGTGTGCGAAAAAGTTTTCTGACCACGGAAGACCACTTCATGGAATATTACAGTAAGAAAGCGCGATTCTTCGTGTACGATTCTAAAAATCTGGCAGAGATTGATAATTTCAGCCAGAGCGCCGATATACAGGTGATGATTATCAATATCCAGGCATTTAACGCCCGCGGGAAAGACGCTCGTCGCATTCGCACGGAGTTGGATGAGTTTGGTACCAGAAAGCCAATTGATGTCATCAAAGCGAACCGCCCTATCATTATCCTGGACGAGCCGCAAAAAATGGGAGGGCCGGCGACACAGGAAAGCCTGAAAGAATTCAATCCGCTTTTCTGCCTGAACTATTCCGCTACGCATAAGCAGCACCATGATTTGGTGTATGTCTTGGATGCACTGGATGCCTATAATAAACGGCTGGTTAAGCGCATTGAGGTTAAGGGGTTTGACATCAAAAACCTGCACGGCACGGACAAATATCTCTTTTTGGAGAGCATTATTATCTCTCCAAAGAAGCCGCCGATGGCTCGTATTGAGTTTGAAATCGGATATAACAAGTCTATCAATAGAGAAACTCGTGTTCTTGCCGTAGATGATGACCTTTTTGCTCTGTCAAAGAATATGGAGCAGTATCGAGGATATCGCATCAGCGAGATAGACCCAATTACGGGAACGGTTTCATTTACCAACGGAGAAATCATTCACGCTGGAGAGGTAGTGGGTGATGTGTCTGAATCCGACCTTCGTCGGGTACAGATTCGTGAGACTATACGCTCCCACTTTGAAAAGGAAAAAGAGCTTTTTAATCGTGGCATCAAGGTGCTGTCGCTGTTTTTTATTGATGAGGTGGCAAAGTATCGTAAATACGATAAGGACGGAAACGAAATCAACTCCGAATATGGAGACATTTTCGAACAGGAATACACGGATATTCTGAATGAGTACCTTACTCTTTTCAATACACCATATGAGCAGTACCTCCGCAGCATTGATGTACACAAGACCCACGCCGGATACTTCAGCATTGACAAGAAAGGCCACAAGGTTGACAGCACCACGAAGCGCGGTAGTGACGAGAGTGACGATATTTCCGCATATGACCTGATTTTGAAGGACAAGGAGAAGCTGCTTTCCTTTGATAACCCGGTGCGTTTCATTTTCTCCCATTCTGCTCTCCGTGAAGGATGGGATAATCCGAACGTCTTCCAGATTTGCACGTTGAAGCATGGCGGCAGCTCACCTGTACAGAAGCGTCAGGAAGTAGGGCGTGGTCTGCGTCTCTGCGTGAACCAGAGCGGTGACCGCATGGATATTGATATGCTTGGAAGTCAGGTGCAGCAGATTAACCAGCTGACGGTAATAGCATCTGATGGATATAAGGATTTCGTTTCCGACTTGCAACGCGGCATCAAGGATGATTTGTATGAGCGTCCGACCAAAGCAACGCCGGATTACTTCATCGGTAAAACCATTGTTATTGGCGGCAACGATGTGACTGTTTCGGATAAACAGGGACGTGACATTTACCGCTATCTCATCAAGAATGAATACATTGACGATGATGACCATGTTACTGACAGCTATCGTGCTGACCTGGCGAACGGAGTGCTTGCGCCTGTGCCGGAAAGTTGCAAGGATATATCTGACGGTGTTCACGCGCTGATTCAGAGTATCTTCGATGAACACGCTCTCGATGACATGATAAAAGACGGTCACGAGACGAAGATTCAGGAGAATGCGCTTAACGACAATTTTTACAAGAAGGAATTCCAGATACTCTGGAACTATATCAACCACAAGTACGCCTACACCGTAGAGTTTGACAGTGAGGAGCTGATTCGTAAGGCAATAGCTCACATTGACGATAAGATGTTTGTCGCAAGGCTTCAGTACACGGTTACAACCGGCACACAGGAAGAGGACCTAAAAGCGGAGGAGCTAAAAGGTACGGACAGCTTCGTTGCAGAAAAAAGCCATACATACACGTTGAAACGCTCCCAGAGCAGCTTGGTACCTTATGACCTCGTAGGCAAAATCGCCGAGGGCACAAAGCTGACCAGACGCTCCGTGGCAAGAATCCTCGCCGGTATCAGACCGACTACCTTCGCTATGTTCAAAAACAACCCAGAGGAGTTTATCACAAAAGCGATTCGTCTCATTAATGAGCAAAAGGCAACCGTGATTGTGGAGCAGATAACCTACAACCAGACCGACGGCACCTATGACAGTGGTATCTTCACAGCGGAGAAGAACAACGATTTCTCCCGTGCATATCGCGCGAGGAAGAACGTGCAGGATTATGTTTTTGCGGATGGTTATGCGAAGGACGGCCAAAGTGTAGAGCGCAGGTTCGCCGAGGATATGGATTTGGCAGATGAGGTATGTGTATACGCGAAGTTGCCGAAGGGCTTCTCTATTCCGACACCTGTGGGGAATTACTCTCCTGACTGGGCGATTGCTTTCAACAAAGGCACTGTAAAGCACATTTTCTTTATTGCAGAGACAAAAGGCACGATGGAGACGCTGAACTTGAAGCCCATTGAGCAGGCGAAAATCAGGTGTGCGAAGAAGCTGTTCCGCGGACTCTCATCTGTAGATGTCGTCTATGACAGTGTAGACAACTATCAGCACCTGCTGGATATCATGGAGAAACTATAAAAGGAAATCCGTAAGGTTTGTGAGGGGGGAAATCAAATAAGGTTTTTGCACCTTTTAATTTTTCCTCGCACATTTTAATTATTGCGAAATCAGTCACCGCAAGTGTAACTATCAATCCCAGCGGGTCGGTTGTGGCTGAATCAAAATACTGTAAAAATGGGCTATCGAGGTTTATTATTTCCTCAGATAGCCCTATTTTTGCACCTTTTTCGACAGTTTTGACCGTTTTCCTTGTATCAAATCTTCTGTTTACATAGACCCTGCGGCCGGCTCCGGCAACTTTTTGACGGAGACCTACATCAGTCTGCGGCGGCTGGAAAACGAGGTGCTGCGCGAGCTCTCGCACGGGCAGATAGCGCTGGGCGACGAAAGCCTCTCGCCTATACAGGTGTCGATAAGCCAGTTTTACGGCATTGAGATAAACGACTTCGCCGTCACCGTCGCCAAGACCGCGCTGTGGATAGCGGAGAGCCAGATGATGAAGGAGACGGAGAGCATTGTGCTCATGCGCCTCGACTTCCTGCCGCTGAAAACGAACGCCAACATCACGGAGGGCAACGCCCTGCGCATCGACTGGGAGAGCGTGGTGCCGAAGTATAAGCTGAATTATATTATGGGCAACCCGCCGTTTATCGGCGGCATGATGATGACGCGGCAGCAGCACGAGGAACTTGCTGATGCATTTCCAGAATGTAAAAAGATTGGCGAAGCAGACTATGTGGTTGGCTGGTTTTCAAAAGCCACTCGACTAATTAAAAATACTTCTATTCGCTGTGCTTTTGTTGCGACAAATTCTATTTGTCAAGGTCAGTCTGTTGCTTCTGTTTGGAAACCTCTATTTAATATGGGTATACATATTGATTTTGCGTACCGTACATTTAGGTGGGACAGTGAAGCAAAAGTAAAGGCTCATGTACATTGTATTATTGTGGGATTTAGCGCTGCTCCTAATCAAAATGACAAAGTAATCTACACAAATGACAGGAAGCAAACAGTTCACAACATTAACGGATATATTTTAGATGCGGACAATGTTTTTGTAGAAAGCAGGAGTACGCCAATTTGTGATGTACCGAAAATGTTTTTTGGCAGTATGCCCCGCGATGGCGGAGGATTTATTCTCACCGAGCAAGAGAAAAATGACTTAATTGCAGCCGAACCTCTTGCAGAAAAATGGATTCATCTTTACTTGGGTGCAGATGAATTTATCAATAACAAAAAGCGTTATTGTCTTTGGCTCGTAAATGCTGTGCCAAATGAGTTACGTTCCTGTAAAGAAGTTATGCGAAGAATTGACTATGTACGTGAATTTCGAGCATCAAGCAAAGCGGCGGCAACCAGAAAATTTGCAGAAACGCCTACACTGTTCTGCCAAATTGCGCAGCCAGATTCTGATTATATAATTGTTCCCGGTGTCTCATCTGAAAAAAGACGTTATGTTCCGATGGGTTTTATGGATAAAGAAACCATTGCATCTAATTTAGTGCAAATAATACCCAATGCCACTCTTTATCATTTCGGCGTGTTGACCTCCAACGTCCATATGGCATGGATGCGGGCGGTTTGCGGGCGATTGAAAAGCGACTATCGCTACTCCAAGGATATTGTCTACAACAATTTCCCGTGGCCGGAGCCAACCGACGCGCAAAAGGCGAAGATTGAGCAGACCGCGCAGGCCATTCTTGACGCCCGCGCCCTCTACCCCGACAGCAGCCTCGCCGACCTCTACGACGAGCTGACCATGCCGCCCGAGCTGCGCACCGCCCACCAGCAAAACGACCGCGCCGTAATGCAAGCCTACGGCTTCTCCGTCCGCGACACAACAGAATCCGCCTGCGTGGCCACCCTCATGCGTCTGTACCAACAAAAAACAGCGCCGGAGGCGGGAACGGGTTTGTAAATCAGAGTTTTGTTCCAGCCGTTTTCTAACCACCTCTCCCGACAGAGAGCTAATTTAATTCAAAACGGGCTGCGCCTTTGCGGTGCAGCCCGTTTTTTGGGGTGGTTATATTCTGCGCTTACAGCGCGTTGTTGCGGCCTACCAGAACGGAGAGGTCAACGTAGTTGGCGGAGTCCACGTCGATGTCGTCATCGGTGTCGGACTCGAAGTCGCGGTAGATGTCGAGGCCGCTGCCGGCGGGGATGAGCTTGCCGATGATGACGTTCTCCTTCAAGCCCACAAGGTGGTCAACCTTGCCCTTGATTGCGGCGTCGGTCAGCACCTTGGTCGTCTCTTGGAACGACGCGGCGGAGAGGAAGCTCTCAGTGGCGAGGGAGGCCTTGGTTATGCCCATGAGTATCTGGGTGCAGGTGGCGGGCTTGAGCGGCTCGCCCTGCTCGTCCGTCTCGCCCGCGGCGTTGCGCTCGGCAATCTGCGCGTTGGCGGCGTAAAACTCATTTTTGTCCACCGTTGCGCCGGAAAGCAGACCGGTGGCGCCCGGATCCTCAACGCGCACCTTGCGCATCATCTGACGGACTATGACTTCAATATGCTTGTCGTTGATGTCAACGCCCTGCTGACGGTAAACCTTGAGCACTTCCTGAATGAGGTAGGTTCTGACGCCCGCGCGTCCGAACTGGTCGTCGTCTATGCCGCGTATGCGCAGCACGTCGTGCGGGCTGAGCGCGCCGGCGGTTAGCTCCTGACCTTGGTCAACATGGTCGCCCGCGTTCACGGTGATACCGGCGGAGAAGGGTATCTGGTAAACCCTTGTCTCGCCCTCGGCCTCGTTGGTAATGGTGAGGGCGCAAATAGCGTTGCGGCGCGTCTCCTCCATGCTCACGGTGCCGCTTATCTCAGCCAGCACAGCCATCTTCTTCGGCTTGCGCGCCTCGAAAAGCTCCTCAACACGCGGCAGACCTTGGGTGATGTCGTCGCCCGCGACGCCGCCGGTGTGGAACGTGCGCATGGTGAGCTGGGTGCCCGGCTCGCCTATGGACTGCGCGGCGATTACGCCGACGGCCTCGCCCATGTTGACGGGGTTGCCGGTGGCAAGGTTCATGCCGTAGCACTTGGCGCAGACGCCGCTGCGGGCGCGGCAGGCCAGCACGGAGCGGATGCGTATGCGGCTGATGCCGTGCGCCTCCAGCGTGGCGGCGTCGGACTTGCGCAGCATTTGGTCTGTGGTGAACAGCACCTCGCCGGTGGCGGGGTCAACAACCGGCTCCGCGGGGTAGCGGCCATGTATGCTCTCGGCCAGCGACTGCACGGGCTGTCCCTTGTCGTAAACCGTGGTCGCCCAAGTGCCGTCCTCGGTGCCGCAGTCGGGCTCGCGGATAATAACGTCCTGCGAAACGTCAACCAGACGGCGCGTGAGGTAGCCGGAGTCCGCGGTACGCAGAGCGGTGTCGGTAAGACCCTTGCGCGCGCCTCGGGAGGATATGAAATACTCCAAAACGGACAGACCCTCGCGGAAGTTGGACTTGACGGGGATTTCTATTGTTTTGCCGGAGGTGTTGGCCATCAGTCCGCGCATACCGGCCAGCTGGCGTATCTGAGCCATAGAGCCGCGGGCGCCGGAGTCGGCCATCATGAATATCGGGTTGAACTCGTCCAGATTGTGCTGGAGCGCGTCGGTGACGTTTTTCGTGGTCTTTTCCCACTCGCTGACAACAAGGCGGTAGCGCTCGTCGTTCGTGATAAAGCCGCGGCGGTACTGGTGCTCGATGCCGAGAACAGTCTGCTCCGTCTCGCTGATGAGCGTGGCCTTGGCCTCCGGCACCGCCATGTCCGCAATGGAAATGGTGATAGCGCCTATTGTAGAGTATTTATAGCCCAGCGCCTTGATGTTGTCCAGAACCTCGGTGGCGATAGTGAAGCCGTATTTGTCAATGCAGCGGTCGATGATTTTGCCCAGCTGCTTTTTGCCGACCTTGCCGATGGAACTGGAGCCGCCGCCGACCTCGTAGTCGAACTTTGTCTCGGGGTTTGTTCTGTCCACAAAGCCCAAGTCCTGCGGTATCGGCTCGTTATAGATAATGCGTCCCACGGTGGCCTCGATTATGCGCGACTCGTTGCCCTCGCCGAAGTTTTTGGTGACGCGCACAAGTATGGGCGCGTGCAGACCTATACCGCCCTCGCTGTAGGCCATTATGGCCTCGTTGACGGTGGAGTAGATGTGCAGGGGCTTGTAGCTGGCGGGGGTCTTGCCCTCGGCCTTGGCCTTGGCGTTGGCGGCAAGGAAGTCGTCGCCGTCAACGGTCTCGCCCGCGGTCAGCTCGGTTTCACCGGCGTCGGAGACAAACACCCGTTCCGCGCCCTTTTCCGCCTTGCCTATGCGTACATAGGTGAGGTAGTAGGAGCCGAGTATCATATCCTGCGTAGGCACAGTGACAGGGCTGCCGTCCTGCGGGCGGAGCAGGTTGTTGGCGGAGAGCATGAGCAGTCTCGCCTCGGCCTGAGCCTCGCTGGAGAGCGGGACGTGAATTGCCATCTGGTCGCCGTCGAAGTCCGCGTTGAACGCGGTGCAGCAAAGCGGGTGGAGCTTCAGCGCGCGGCCCTCGACCAGCACCGGCTCAAAGGCCTGAATGCCGAGGCGGTGGAGCGTAGGCGCGCGGTTCAGCATGACGGGATGTTCCTTAATCACCACTTCGAGCGCGTCCCAGACCTCTGTGCGCTGTTTGTCCACCATTTTCTTGGCGGATTTGATGTTATTTGCTACTCCGTCCTCCACCAACTTCTTCATGACGAACGGGCGGAACAGCTCTATGGCCATCTCCTTGGGCACGCCGCACTGGTAGAGCTTGAGGTCAGGGCCGACAACGATAACGCTGCGGCCGGAGTAGTCCACGCGCTTGCCCAGCAGGTTCTGGCGGAAGCGTCCCTGCTTGCCCTTGAGCATATCGCTGAGGGACTTCAGCGCGCGGGAGTTGGCGCCGGTGACGGCTCTGCCGCGGCGGCCGTTATCTATGAGCGCGTCCACGGCCTCCTGCAGCATACGCTTTTCGTTGCGCACAATTATGTCCAGCGCGTTGAGCTGTATAAGGCGCTTGAGGCGGTTGTTGCGGTTTATTACACGGCGGTAAAGGTCGTTGAGGTCGCTGGTGGCGAAGCGTCCGCCGTCCAGCTGCACCATCGGGCGAATCTCCGGCGGAATGACCGGCAGAACGGTGATAATCATCCACTCGGGGCGGTTGCCGGACTTGCGGAAGGCCTCCACGCACTCAAGGCGCTTGACGATTCTCGCCTTTTTCTGGCCGCTGGCTTTTTCCAGCTCCTCGCGCAGAGTGCGGCTCAGCTCCTCGCAGTCCACTTGGGCGAGCAGCTGCTGTATGGCCTCCGCGCCCATGCCGGCGCTGAAGTCGTCCTCGTACTTCTCGCGGTAGTCGCGGTACTCGCGCTCGGAGAGAATCTGGCACTTTTGCAGCGGCGTCAGGCCGGGGTCGGTGACGATATACGCGCCGAAGTACAGCACCTTTTCCAGCACGCGGGGCGTCATGTCCAGAATAAGACCCATGCGCGAGGGTATGCCCTTGAAGTACCAGATGTGGCTGACGGGCGCGGCCAGCTCGATGTGACCCATGCGCTCGCGGCGCACCTTGCTCTTGGTGACCTCAACTCCGCAGCGGTCGCAGATTTTGCCCTTATAGCGTATTTTTTTGTACTTGCCGCAGTAGCACTCCCAGTCCTTGGTCGGCCCGAATATGCGCTCGCAGAAAAGGCCGTCGCGCTCGGGCTTGAGTGTGCGGTAGTTTATAGTCTCCGGCTTTTTGACCTCGCCGTAAGACCACGCTCTTATCTGTTCGGGAGAGGCAATGCCTATTTGAATGGCGTCAAAGGGTGTATAGCTCATTTCAGTCCTCCTCCTCAAAATCTTCTTCGTCGTCAAAATCGTTCGCTTCGGGCTCGTCAAGCTCCAGCTCGCTCTCGTCAATTTCCTCGATAGCGTAGCCGGCGGCCTCGATTTCCTCATCGTTGGAGTGGTAGTCGTTGTCTATGGCGCTGAAGTTCGGCGTGAAGTCGTCGTCATCGTTGTCCTTGAGCTCGATTTCGTTGCCGTCCTTGTCAAGAACGCGCACGTCCAAGCACAGGGACTGCAATTCCTTAACAAGCACCTTGAAGCTCTCCGGCACGCCGGGCTGCGGGATGTTGTGACCCTTGACTATGGCCTCGTATGTGCGGACACGGCCCGTGACGTCGTCGGACTTGACGGTCAGTATCTCCTGCAGCGTGTAAGCCGCGCCGTAGGCCTCCAGAGCCCAAACCTCCATTTCGCCGAAGCGCTGGCCGCCGAACTGAGCCTTGCCGCCCAGCGGCTGCTGCGTCACCAGCGAGTAGGGGCCGGTGGAGCGGGCGTGCATCTTGTCGTCAACAAGGTGGTGCAGCTTGAGGAAGTAGACGTAGCCGACGGTTACGGGGTTATCGAACGGGTTGCCGGTGCGGCCGTCGTAGAGCACGCTCTTGCCGTCGCTGCGCAGTCCGGCGAACTCGAGGGTCTTGCGTATTTCGCTCTCGTTCGCGCCGTTGAAGATAGGCGTGGCGACCTTCCAGCCCAGCGCCTGCGCCGCGTAGCCGAGGTGAACCTCCAGCACCTGACCGATGTTCATACGTGAAGGAACGCCCAGCGGGTTCAGCACGATGTCCAGCGGGGTGCCGTCGGGCATATAGGGCATATCCTCCTGCGGCAGTATGCGGCTGACAACGCCCTTGTTGCCGTGGCGGCCGGCCATCTTGTCGCCGACGGATATTTTACGCTTCTGGGCGATGAACACGCGGACGACCTGATTGACGCCGGGTCCCATTTCGTCGCCGTTTTCGCGGGTGAACACTTTAACGTCCACAACAATGCCGCTCTCGCCGTGCGGCACCTTGAGCGAGGTATCGCGCACCTCGCGCGCTTTTTCGCCGAATATGGCGCGCAGCAGGCGCTCCTCGGCGGTGAGGTCGGTTTCGCCCTTGGGCGTGACCTTGCCCACAAGTATGTCGCCGGCACGGACTTCGGCGCCGATGCAGATTATGCCGCGCTCGTCCAAATACTTGAGCGCGTCGTCGCCGACGCCGGAAATGTCGCGCGTAATCTCCTCTGGGCCGAGCTTGGTGTCGCGCGCGTCGCACTCATACTCCTCAACGTGAATGGAGGTGAAAACGTCCTCCATAACAAGGCGCTCGTTGATAAGAATGGCGTCCTCGTAGTTGTAGCCTTCCCACGTCATGAAGCCGACGAGCACGTTTTTGCCCAGCGAAAGCTCGCCCTGCGCGGTGGAGGGGCCGTCGGCAATAACGTCGCCCTCCTCTACCCTGTCGCCCACGGAAACTATCGGGCGCTGGTTGAAGCAGGTGCCTTGGTTGGAGCGGGCGAACTTAATAAGTTCGTAGGTCTTTGTCTCGCCGGAGTCGTAGCGCACGGTGACACCCGTGCCGGAAACTCCGCTGACAACGCCGCTGCCCTCGGCCAGAATGACAACTCCGGAGTCCACGGCGCACTTGTGCTCTATGCCGGTGGCGACTATGGGCGCCTCGGTTTTCAGCAGGGGCACGGCCTGACGCTGCATGTTCGCGCCCATGAGCGCGCGGTTGGCGTCGTCGTTTTCGAGGAACGGTATCATGGACGTGGCGATGGAGAACATCATGCGCGGGCTGATGTCGATGTAGTCCACGCGGTCGGCGTCCACCTCGATAATCTCGTCGCGGTGACGGCAGACAACACGGCGGTTTACGATGTTGTTGTCCTCGTCCATAGGCTCCGTGGCCTGACAGACGGTGTAGTTATCCTCCACGTCGGCGGTCATGTAAGTGACCTCGTCGGTGACGTGGTTGGCAATTATCTTGCCGTTCTCATCGCGGACATGCTCCACGCGGCGGTACGGGGTTATCATAAAACCGTACTCGTTCACGCGGGCGTAGGACGCGAGGTAGTTTATAAGTCCTATGTTCGGGCCTTCAGGCGTCTCAATCGGGCACATACGGCCATAGTGGCTGTAGTGGACGTCACGCACGTCGAACGACGCTCTCTCGCGGCTCAGGCCGCCGGGGCCGAGGGCGGAAATGCGGCGCTTGTGCGTCAATTCCGCCAGCGGGTTCGTCTGGTCCATGAACTGGCTCAGAGGCGAGGAGCCGAAAAACTCCTTTATCGCCGCCGTCACAGGACGGATATTGATAAGCGACTGCGGGGTAACAACGTCCAAGTCCTGCAGCGTCATGCGCTCGCGGATAACGCGCTCCATGCGGCTGAAGCCTATGCGGAACTGGTTTTGCAGCAGCTCTCCCACGCTTCTTATGCGGCGGTTGCCGAGGTGGTCGATGTCGTCCGCCGCACCTATGCCCATCGCAAGGCAGTTGAGGTAGTTGACAGAGGCAAATATATCGTCCAGAATTATGTGGCGCGGAATGAGCAGGGTGATGTTCTCGCGTATAAGAGATTTAAGCGCTTCCTCGTCGCCGTCCGCCTGCTCGATGAGGCTGTTGAGGATTATGGCGCGCACCTTTTCCTTGATTCCCAGCTCCTGCGGGTCAAGGCCGGTGAGGGATTCGAGCTTGACCATGCCGTTTGTGAATACGCGCACGGCCTTGCCCTCGGCCTCAATCCAGCACTCGCAGACGCCGGCGTTTTCAATCTCGTCGGCCTTGGCGCGGGAGAGCACCTCGCCCGCCTCCGCCATGACCTCGCCGGTGCGCGGGTCGGCCACGGGCGCGGCCAAGGTGTGGCCGCTGATGCGCGCGGCAATGGCCAGCTTTTTGTTGAACTTGTAGCGGCCGACGGCGGAGATGTCGTAGCGGCGGTGGTCGTAGAAAAGACCGTGCAGCAGCGTTTCCGCGCTGTCAACCGTCGGGGGGTCGCCCGGGCGCAGCTTCTTGTATATTTCAATAAGGCACTCCTCGCGCGTGGGGCAGGTGTCCTTTTCCAGAGTGGCGACAATGCGCTGGTCGTCGCCGAAAATGGTCTTTATTGCCTCGTCGGTGACGCAGCCGCCCACCGTGTCGGCGCAGCTGAGCCACGTGCTGGGCTCGTCCGCCTCATAGCGTCCCATGCCCTTGAGGAACCAAGTGACGGGTATTTTGCGGTTTTTGTCTATGCGGACGTAGAAAACGTCGTTTATGTCCGTCTCGAACTCCAGCCACGCGCCGTGGTAAGGGATTATGGTGGTGGCGTAGGTGGACATGAGCGCCTTGTCCGTCGCCTTGTCAAAGTATATGCCGGGCGAGCGGACTATCTGCGAGACGATAACGCGCTGCGCGCCGTTTATTATAAAGGTACCGCTGGCGGTCATTATGGGGAAGTCGCCCATAAAAATCTCCTGCTCCTTTATTTCGTCCGTCTCCTTGTTGTGCAGGCGGACGCTGACGCGCAGTGGTGCCGCATACGTGGCATCGCGCGCCTTGCACTCCATCTCGGTGTACTTGGGCGGCTCGTTCATGGAGTAACCCACAAAGCTCAGCTCAAGGTTGCCGGAGTAGTCCGAAACCGACTCGACCTCGTTAAAGACCTGCTTTAATCCTTCCTCTACAAACCATTTGTAAGAGTTCTTCTGGATTTCCAGCAGGTGGGGCATATCTTGGATTTCTTCCGTACGGGCAAAGCTGTGGCGCAGCGTTTTGCCGTAATAGACTTCCTTTGGCATTGGCCATCACTCCTTTGAATGTTGATGAAACGCCCGGCGAGGTTGTCAGAATCCGCCGGTGTGGTGTTGCAATCACAGGAAATTGTGTTATAATAGGTTTGTGGTAAAAATGGGGTAAAATGCGTTTACCCCGTCAAACATAGCACTTCATTTTATCATGCCGCCCTTGATTAGTCAAGGGTTTTTTTACTTTTCGGGAAAATTCGGGGAGCGTCGGAACATTTTATGGAGACCTTTGCCGTAATCGGGCTTATTATAATAGGTATACTCGCCCTCGTCATGCTCTATCTTGAGGGGCTGCTGAAGACGAAGGCGCGGCTTTTCGTCTCAGCAGCGCTGATTTTGGCGGCGCTCACGCTGCGCGGCGTCTGCCTGAGCTATGAGACGCTGGACTACCAAAACTTCCTCACCCGCTGGGTCGCCTACTTTGCGGAAAACGGCGGCTGGAGCGCGCTGGGCGGCAGCGTGGGCAACTACAACGTGCCATATTTATATTTTTTAGCGCTGTTTTCCTACAGCGGCGTCAGCGACCTGTATTTAATAAAGCTGCTGAGCATTTTCTTCGACTTCGTCCTCGCTTGGGGCGTCATGCGGCTCACTTATGTATTTTACAAAACACCGCGTCCCCTGCTGGCGGCGTTCTTCGTCACGCTCTTTCTGCCCACCGTCGTGCTCAACGGCGCGCTCTGGGGGCAGTGCGACAGTATTTACGCCGCTTTCGCCGTTTTCAGCATATATTTCGCGCTGGACGGCAAACCGACGCTCAGCGTTATATCCGTCGCCCTGTCGTTTGCCTTTAAGCTGCAGGCCGTTTTTATAATGCCGATATTCGTGCTGTTTCTCTATACGCGCCGCGTGCGCTGGTACCACCTTGCCGCCTTTCCCGTGACATACGTGCTGGTGGTGCTGCCCGCCGTAGCACAGGGGCGGGAGTTTTGGGACACGCTGCTGCTCTACTTCAACCAAGCCTCCTCTGTCGGCGACAGCCTGAACTACAACTCCTCCTCCGTGTTCGCGTTTTTCGGCAATGTGGAAAACACGGAGCTGGCCTCCGCGCTCGGCATTGCGGCTGCCGCCGCTTTCACGGCGGGGCTGCTCGCGCTGATGTTTTATCGCCGCGCGAACATAACCGACGCCGCGGCGCTGGCCTGCGCTCTGCTGCTTTGCATAGGCATCCCCTTCCTGCTGCCGCATATGCACGACCGCTACTTTTTCATCGCCGACGCGCTCTCGGTGGCTTTCGCGTTTATCGTCCCCAAGCTCTTTGCCGTGCCGATGTGCGTCAGCTTTGCTTCGCTGCTGGGCTACCACGCCTATCTAAAAATGCGCTACCTGCTGCCCATGCGCTACGGCGCCGCCGCGCTGCTGGCCGCGCTGGCGCTCACCGCCGCCTTCGCGCTGGCGGAAACATCCGCTTACACCGCGGAGCGAAAAAGTGTTCAAAATAATTAAAAAACCACACCCGAATTACGTCTTATTTCTTTAATTTAACGATTTACATCGCTGCCGGCCAATTTTATCTTGAAATGTATAATCCGATATAGTAAAATAAATAAATATTCAGATTCCTCTTGCCGCGGCAAAAGGAACCTGAAAAAATATAAATGGGAGTGGGACTTATGGAAATATCGGAAATAATCGTATTCGTCATCTACCTCGGCTTTATGCTCGGCGTCGGCGTCTACTTTTTCTTCAAGAGCAGACACGGCGGCGAAAAAACATACTTCTTGGGCGACCGTCAGATGGGCCCTTGGGTAGGCGGACTTTCAGCGGGGGCTTCGGACATGAGCGCGTGGCTGCTCATGGGTCTGCCGACATCAATTTACGCTTTCGGTCTGGGGCAGATTTGGATACCCGTCGGTCTGGCCATCGGCTATGCGTTAAGCTGGATAATCGAAGCGCCGCGCCTGCGCCGGTTCTCGATTGTCGCCAACGACTCCATCACCATACCGCAGTACCTGACGAACCGCTTTTTGTCCTCCTCTCACGCTCTGCAGGTGATATGCGCCGTGGTGTTCCTTGTGGCCTACACCATATACTGCGCCTCCAGCATCAAGGCCTGCGGGACGCTGTTCCACACTGTCATCGGCCTTGAAACCACCACGGCCATGTATCTGGCCGCGCTCATAATAGTGGGCTACACGTTCCTCGGCGGCTTCTCCGCCGTCTGCTGGACGGACTTCTTCCAAGGTATGCTCATATTCGTGGCCATGATGATAGCGCCCATTTTCGCCGCTGCCGCGCTGGACACCTCGGCCACGGCGGAGTTCACGGAAAACTACTGGAACCCGTTCTCCGACTGGACAGAGATTGTCTCCGGTCTGGCTTGGGGTCTGGGCTACTTCGGTATGCCGCACATAATTATTCGCTTCATGTCCCTTAAATCGCAAAAGACGCTG
This sequence comes from Oscillospiraceae bacterium, assembly GCA_021202845.1. GTDB lineage: Bacteria > Bacillota > Clostridia > Oscillospirales > Oscillospiraceae > JAJQCF01. The sequence goes on along the minus strand of JAJQCF010000008.1, from coordinate 75,789 downwards.
AAGCAGTCCGCAAAAATCGGCATTGTCTGGACGGTGCTCGTTCTGGTGTTTGCGGCGCTCATCGGCGTTATCGGACGTATGTTCCTCGGCTTCGACGAGAGCATTAACGAAAACTCGCTCGTGTTCATCGCCATTGTGCGCAAAATCTTCCCCGGCATTATCTCCGGCATACTGCTCTCCGCGGTTTTGGCCGCGTCCATGAGCACGGCGGACAGCCAGCTGCTCTCCGCCGCCTCCGCTTTCGCCAGCGACGTTTACAAGCCCGTTTTCCGCAAAAACAAGGCCAAGGACGGCGAAATGCTGTGGATAGGCCGCGTCGTGGTTTTGGTACTGGCAATAGTCGCGCTCATGGTCGCCTCCAACCCCAACGCCGGCTCGATAATGGACCTCGTCTCCAACGCATGGGGACTGTTCGGCTCCGCTTTCGGCCCCGTTATACTGCTCAGCCTTTTCTGGAAGCGCCTCAGCTTCAAGGGCGCTCTGGCGGGCATAATAGTCGGCGCGGTGGTGGACGCCGTTTGGTACGCCTTTCTCTCCTTCACCGGCATCTACGAGCTGGCGCCGGGCTTCATAGCCGGACTGCTCGCCGCCGTCATCGTCTCCCTCGTCACCGAAGCGCCCAACGCGGAGGTCGAGGAGCTCTTCGACCGCGCCGTGCGCTACGACGAGGAAGAGTAAGCGGCGGAAATCTGCTTAAATCTCCTCTGCGTATGTTGACTTTTTTCGCGGAAGGCGCTATAATAGGACGCGAAATATGTTTCACTATGTGAAAAATGTTGTTGACAGATTTTCTTGGAGGTTTGTTGTTTATGGAACATATCAGAACTCTTGAAACTCGCAGCCTGTGCGACAAGGTCGGCGGCTGCGGCGAGTGTCAGACATCTTGCCAGTCTGCCTGCAAGACCAGCTGCGGTATTGCAAATCAGCAGTGCGAGAATGCAGACAACAAGTAAAATTAGCCGAAAAGCGCCGCCTGAAATGGCGGCGCTTTTTCTTTGAGGAGACAAAATGATACATCAATACAAGCTGGGCGGCTACAACATCGTGCTGGACGTATGCTCAGGCTCCGTCCACGCGGTCGATGAGGTCGCCTACGACATGATTGCCGAATATCTTGACACCGACAAGAGCGCGCTCATCGCCAAAATGCGCGAGCGCTACAGCGGCAGGGACGACGTAACGGACGCCGGCTTAGAGGAGTGCTACAGCCAGATAACCGCGCTGCGCGACGCGGGCAAGCTCTTTGCGCCCGACACGTTTGAGGCAAGCGCGGGCGACCTGAAGCAAAAGACCGCGGGCGTTGTCAAGGCGCTGTGCCTGCACGTTGCGCACACCTGCAACCTGAACTGCTCCTACTGCTTTGCCAGTCAGGGCAAGTACAGCGGCGAGCGCGCCGTTATGAGCTATGAGGTCGGCAGGCGCGCGCTGGATTTTTTAGTGGAAAACTCAGGGACGCGGCGCAACCTTGAGGTCGATTTCTTCGGCGGCGAGCCGCTTATGAACTTCGACGTTGTCAAGTCGCTTGTCGCCTACGCCCGCTCCATTGAAAAGGAGAAAAACAAGAACTTCCGCTTCACGCTGACAACAAACGGCGTTCTCATCGACGACGACGTGATAGACTTCGCCAACCGCGAGTGCGGCAACGTCGTTCTCAGCTTGGACGGGCGCAAGGAGGTTCACGACCGCTACCGCGTGGACTACGCGGGCCGCGGCAGCTGGGACAGCATAGTGCCGAAGTTCCAAAGGTTAGTCGAAAAGCGCGGGGGCAAAAACTATTATATGCGCGGCACGTTCACCCACGCCAACCCCGACTTTTTGCAGGACGTGCAGACCATGCTCGACCTCGGCTTCCGCGAGCTGAGCATGGAGCCGGTTGTCGCCGCGCCCGATGACCCCTCCGCGCTGACGGAGGAGGATATGCCCATCGTAATGGAGCAGTACGAAAAGTTGGCGCAGCTTATGCTGCGGCACGACCGCGAGGGCGACCCCTTCACGTTCTACCACTACATGATTGACCTCACCGGCGGTCCCTGCATTTATAAGCGCATTTCCGGCTGCGGCTCCGGCACGGAGTACATGGCGGTCACGCCTTGGGGCGACCTCTACCCCTGCCACCAGTTTGTGGGCGACGAGAGCTTCAAGCTCGGCGACATATGGCAGGGCGTGACCAACACGGCGCTGCAAAGCGACTTCGCCGCCTGCAACGTCTACGCCCGCAGCGAGTGCCGCAACTGCTGGGCAAGGCTCTACTGCTCCGGCGGCTGCGCCGCGAACGCCTACCACGCCACCGGCTCCATTCGCGGCGTGTACGACGCGGGCTGCGCTCTTTTCCGCAAGAGAATGGAGTGCGCTATCATGGTCGCCATAGACCGCGCCTTTTCCGCCAAGTGAGCATGAATACGCCAATCTGCGACTTCGCGGCGCGCTACAATGAGCAGCGCACTTCCCGCTTCCATATGCCCGGGCACAAGGGCATAGCGCGCTTGGGCTGCGAGGGGCTGGACATAACCGAAATCGCGGGAGCCGACAGTCTTTACGAGGCCGACGGCATTATCAGAGAGAGCGAAAAAAACGCCGGAGAGCTCTTCGGCGCGCGCACGTTTTACTCCGCGGAGGGCTCGTCCCTCGCCGTGCGGGCAATGCTCGACCTCGCACGCGAATACGCCGCGGAGCACGGCCGTCCGCCGCTTGTCTGGGCGGGGCGCAACGCGCACATCTCCTTTGTCTCCGCCGCCGCGCTGCTGGACCTCCGCGTGCGCTGGCTCTACCCCGCGGACGGGGGCACATATATGTCCTGCATAATTGACGCGGGGCAGCTGGAGAAAATGCTCGCCGAGGCTGACGAAGCGCCCGCGGCCGTGTACATCACCTCGCCGGACTACCTCGGCAGCATGAACGATATTCGCGCCTTGGCGGAGGTTTGCCACCGGCACGGCGCGCTGCTGCTCGTGGACAACGCGCACGGGGCTTACCTCAAATTTCTGCCGCGCTCGCTGCACCCTATGGACTTGGGCGCGGACATCTGCTGCGACTCGGCGCACAAGACGCTGCCGGTTCTGACCGGCGGAGCGTACCTGCACATTGCCAAAAGCGCGGCGAATTTTTCCGATAAAGCGGTGCGCGAGGCTCTGCGGCTTTTCGGCTCCACAAGCCCTTCTTATTTAATCTTGCAGTCGCTCGACCTCGCCAACCGCTATCTGGCGGAGCGTTTTCCGCGGGAGCTGGCGGCGTTCGTGCCGCAGGCAGAGGAGGCGAAGCGCCGTCTTGCCGCCCACGGTTGCACGCTCGTCGGGCAAGAGCCGCTGAAGCTGACCATGGCGGCCAAGCCCTGCGGCTACTTGGGTACGGAAATGGCGGAGGCACTGGCGGAAAAAAAGATAATCGCCGAGTTCAGCGACCCCGACTATGTTGTTTTCATGCTCGCGCCCGTGCAGGGCAAGGCGGAGCTTGACCGTCTGACGGAGGCGCTGCTGTCGCTCCCGCGCAGGGAGAGCATTTCAACGCCCATGCCCGTGTTTTCGCGCCCGCAGCGCAAAATGACGATACGCGAGGCGGCAATGTCGCCGTTTGAAACGCTGCCCGTGGACCGCTGCCTCGGCAGAACGCTGGCGCGCGCCAACGCAGGCTGCCCGCCCGCCGTGCCGATACTCGTCAGCGGCGAGGTGATAGACAAAAAAGCCGCAGAATGTTTCCATTACTACGGCGTGGAGAGCTGCAATGTGGTTAAAGAGCAGCCTCGGTCTTAATCTTTCTCGTACTCCGGCTGCCACGCGGCGAAGCCCGCAAGAGCCTCGTCGGTACGGTAATAGTAGCGGACGCCCTTGTTCAGCTTGGCAATCTCCGCCATATCGCCGTCCGAGAGCCTGAAGCTCAAAATGTCTAAATTGTCGCGGATATGCTCGACGCTTTTGCTGCCCGGAATGACCGCGAAGCCCATTTGCGTGTGCCAGCGAAGAATTATCTGCGCGGGTGTCTTGCCGTACTTTTTCCCCATCTCGGCGAAAAGCGGCTCGGCCAGCAGCGCCTTGTCGCCGTGCCCCAGCGGGTACCACGACATGAGCTTTATGCCGTACTTATCCAGCGTCCGCCGCAGCTCCTCTTGCGTGTAATAAGGGTGCGCCTCCGCCTGCATGAACTGCGGAACGACCTCCCACTGCGCCGCCAGCTCGTCAAGGTATTTGCCCTCGAAGTTGGAGACGCCTATCGCCCGCGCCTTGCCCTCGCGGTAGGCTTTTTCCAGCTGCCTGTAGCCCGCCAGCCAGTTTCCGGCGGGCTGGTGGATGTAGAGCAAGTCCACATAGTCAACGCCAAGGCGCTCCAGCGTGGCTTCGACCGCGTTTTCGTTTTCGTACTCGCTCGCCCACAGCTTTGTGGAGAGGAATATTTTCTCTCTGGACACGCCGCCGGACTTTATGCCGCGGCCGACAGCCCTCTCGTTTACGTAGGCGTTCGCCGTGTCTATGCACTCATAGCCCATTTTCAGCGCTTCCCTCACGCTGTTTTCGGCGTCGGACGGCGCAATCATAAATGTCCCGAGGCCTACCGCGGGGCATTTGCCGCCGTTGTTCATTGTAATGTATTCCATTTGAAAATCTCCTTTAATTGATTATTGTCTGTACGGCTCCAAGGCCGCCTTGATTACCGTGTCGCAGAGCGCGTCCGCCCTCTCCGAGCCAACCACCCCGCCGTCCGTCATGCACCACGCCACCATCAGCCCGTAAAGCGCGGCGTTGAACGCGAGCGCGAGGTCGTCAAGCGGCAAGTCTGCGCGCAGCTCCCCGCGGCTTATTCCCTCGCTCAAGATTGACTGCATGGCGCGGTAGTCATGCTCATACTTCGTTATTTCCTCTCCGCACGGCAGCATACTTGTCGGCGAGAGGTTATTTTTTGTCCACTGGCGGCATATTTCAATCCCCGTGCGCTCGATTTCGCCGAGAAAGCCCTTGCAGTAACGGCGCAGGCGCTGCAAAATGTCCGCGTCGGGCATTGCGTTCACAATCTCCGCCAAACGGTAAAAGTCCGTCCGGTTCAGCTCCTCCACAACGTCCTCTTTCCTCTTAAAATACGTGTAGAAAGAGCCGGTGGAAACGCCAGCCGCCTTGGCAATTTCCTCTATGGAAATGTTCTCAAAGCCCTTGGCGGAGATTAAAATTTTCGCCGCCTCCATAATTTTTTTCTTCGTCTCCATAGCGCGAAGCTGCCTGTTCGTCGGTTTCTTGTCCAAGACTTCACCTCGTCTCTCCGTGATAAGTGCATTATAACGCAAAGTTGAATTAAATTCAATGAATTTAATTCAACCGTTTTGTAAACTTTCCGTGAACGCACATGAGCGCGGCACAAGGCCGCGCTCACGGGTTACAGGTTATTATAAATTTCAGTCAAACGACAGCTCTGTGCGCCCTATGAGGTCGTTTTGCAGCTCCTTGGAAAGCTCCACGAAGTAGGCGCTGTAGCCGGCTATGCGCACCAGCAGGTCCTGATACTGTTCGGGGTGCTTCTGCGCGGCCAGCATGGTTTCGCGCCCGACTATGCTGAACTGGCTCTGCATACCCTGATTTTTGAAGTAAACGTCCATGAGCGCCATCAGGTTGTCGCGCCCTGTTTCTCCGGAGACGGCGCTGGGCGAGAACTTCCAGTTAAGAATGATGCCGTTGGCGATGCGCGCGTGGTCGAGCTTGGCAACGGAGTTGGCAACAGCCGTCGGGCCGCGGCGGTCGTGGGAGCAGCACTCGGTGTGTACCGGTCCCATGCAGTCCGACAGCGGTTCGCCCGCCTTGCGCCCGTCGGGCGTCGCGGGTGTGGCAACGCCGTGCTGCACGTTGGCGGTGACGGAGTAGACGCCCGGGATATACTCCCCGCCGTGCGGCGTCGGGCGGTGCTCAACATGCTTGCAGTAAGTGCCGATTGCAAAGCGCGCAAGGTCGTCGGCGTAGTCGTCATCGTTGCCGTACTGGTGCATATGCTCGCTGTTGACAAGCGCATACAGCGGCTCGTAGCCCTTCCAGTCAGCTCTGAGCGCCGCCAGCAGCTCCGCGCCGCTCACGCGCTTTTCATCAAACACAAGCTGCTTTATCGCCGCCAGCGCGTCCGCCGTTGTGCCGACGCCCACGGCCTGCGGTCCGCTGTGGTTTATCTTCGCGCCGCCCGCCGAAACGTCCAGCCCCTTGCCGATACAGTCGTCAATCAAGAGCGAGAGATACGGCAGCGGCTTCAGGCGCTGCTGGGCGAGGTCTATCTTGTTTATTGTGGAAATCATGCTGTCGCACCAATATTCCATCTGCTTGTCGTAGGACTCAAGCACCTGCTCAAACGAGGTCATGTCCGCAAGGCTGCCGGTGTCAATGGAAAGTCCCCTCCCCGCTCCGGCGCAGCGGGCGTGGCGCGGGCAGGCAGGCGAGCAGTCTATGCAGTGGCCGCCGTTTATCGCCATGTGCAGTATGAGCGCAAGGTTGAGCGAAGACGAGTCGTGCCAGCCGTACTCGCGCCCGGGAACGTCGGGCTCCACGCAGCCGACGCCGACATAGTCGCGCGCCTCCGCCAGCGAGTGGCCGTAGTTCATAATGGACTGTATCATCGGCCCGTCGTTGAATATTTTCGGCTCGCCGGTGCCGATGCGTATGACGTTGAACGTCTTGACCTTGAACTCCCAAGGCGAGCCCTCGTGCAGACGGACGCCCATCCACGGGTTGGGTATGCGCGTGTGGGCGTGAGCGTCCAGCACCATGTAGCTGAGGTCATTGGTGATGTCGCGCCCGAACTCGTCCACGCCGCCCACATCCAGCGCCGTGCCGCCCATTATCGTGCCGCTGGAAAATGTTATGGCGTAAGTGTCGCGTATCTTGCGCAGCTGGTGCATTTTGATAAAGAACAGCTCTATAAGCTCCTGCATTTGCTCGCGGCTGAGCGTGCCGGAGGCAATGTCGTTTTCGTAGAAGCGGCGGAAGAGCTTGTCGAAGCGTCCGTAGGTCACGGAGTGGCCGTTGGACTCTATAATAATCATGTTTGTGGCAATGTGGTAGAGCTGAATCGCCTCCCAGAAGTCGCGCGGCGCGCCCTCGGCAACGTGCAGGCAGTTGGAGGCAATGCGCTCCAGCTCCGCGCGGCGGGTCGCGTCCGCCTCCTCCGCCGCCATTTTCGCGGCCAGTTCTCCGTAGCGGCGTATGTAGGCCGAAGCGCCGTCCAGCGCGTAAAGCTCCGCCTGATAGAACTCGTCCTTCCGCGCGTCGTCGGGGTTGGAGGTGTCCAGCTTCGCCCGCGCCGCCTCCACATCCGCGCGTATACCGCCGAAGCCCTCAGCAAACAGGCGCTCATAGTTGGCGCAGACGTGGCCGACGCCGGCATAGACATAGAGCCCGCAGCGGTTTATGCCCTTTTCCAGATATGAACCGGCGCGCTCATCGGGGGTGAGCGAAGCCTCGAAAGCCTCGCTGACCGTCTTGTTCTTCCAAAAATCCTGCATACCGATTATGTCGGCCTTCGTCTTGTCGTCCACGACATAGCGGTCGTTCGTGCGCTGCTCCATGACGTTGCGGGAAAACTCGTCGCAGAGCCAATCAACGGAGAACTCGGGATATATCGGCGCGCCGCAGGGCTCCGCGGCCAGCTCGCCGACAATAAGTTCATCCGGCCAGATGTGTATCTCCACCGTGGAAAGAATGTCGCGCATTATCAGCCCCCACTTGACGTTTTGGGGCAGCATGGCGTATTTTTTGTAACCCTCCGTGACTATCAGCGCGCGCTGCGAGTCGGCTGTGGAGTCGCGCTCCTTGACCCAGCGGAGCATACGGTTCACGCGCGGAAACGGCGAGGGCTCCTCCGTCATTCCCGAAACGCCCGTTCCCCAGTCCTTGTCAAACGGCTCTATAGCCAGCGGCGCCGTGTCCGCACAGGTTCTTGCTGCGGCAGCAATCATAGTTTTTCCTCCTGTTCCGATAGTTTTCCGGCAGTGCCTCCGGTCAGATTCTCACGCTGTTGCTTACATTATATATTACGTTTTCAAAAAAGACCATAAACAGGTTTTTGTCCCGCGTCAACAGGCTGTTGCCCAAACGCGGCAGCTTATTTCAATTCCCTTATCATCTCGTCCATCAGCAGCTGGGCTATGGGTGTGAAAACCTGATACTTTTTCCAGATTACGAATGTGTTCGTCTCCAGCGGCGGGGAGAGCGGGCGGAATGTGAGCGGGCTGGCGGCGCTTGTGTCTATCAGCTTGTCGAACACAAGCATATAGCCCGCGCCCTCCTGCACGAACACGGAGCCGTTGTAGGCGAGGTTGATTGTGCCGACCAAGTTCAGAAAATCCGCCCGCTCCCCGCACCAGCGCGGAATGTCCGTCTGCATCGACTGCGCCGAACAGATTATAGGCAGGCCGATTAAATCGTCAATCTCTATGCATTTTTTCGCCGCCAGCGGGTCGTCGCGCTTCATCACCAGACCCCATGTGTTCGTTTCGGGGACTTCGACGTAGTTGTATTTAGTGAGGTCGGGCGGCTCGACGATGACCGCAAAGTCGATAAGCCCGCGGTCAAGGCGCTCCGTGACCTGCTCTGTGTTGCCGCTCGTCAGGTGATAGCGAAAAAGAGGATATTTTTCGCGGAACTCCCTGATAATGCGCGCCAAATATTTTATCTGGTGGGACTCTGCACAGCCGATATGCACCTCGCCGCCCGTGACTGTGTCCAGCGCGCGGAACTCGTCGGCGGTCTTGTCCACCATTTCCAGAATGTCCTCCGCCCTCTTGCGCAGAAGCATACCCTCGTCGGTGAGCGTCAGCCCCGCACTGCCGCGGCGGAAGAGCTTTTTGCCGAGCTCCGTTTCCAGCTCCTTCATCTGCTTCGAGAGTGTGGGCTGCGAAACGTGGAGCGTCTCCGCCGCGCGGGACATATTCCCCGCTCTGGCAATCTCCAAAAAGTAACGAAGCACGCGAATTTCCATATCTCATTCCTCCTGTTGCCCCAATTATACCAGCGCACCGTTATTCCCGTCAAGAATATCTCGCTATGATTTAGAACTATTAGACATATCGCGGCGCGGCGGATATAATGACACTGATTATATGAGTTACGCGCTGAAAAGCAAACAGTTTTAGGAGGAATTTTAATATGATGAGCTTCAATTTTAACAGCCCGACAAATCTCTACTTCGGCTCAGGTATGCTGGGCAAACTCGGCGAGCTGCCCATGCCCGGCAAAAATGCCATGCTGCTGACCTCATGCGGCAAGTCCGCCAAGGCCAACGGCTACCTTGACCGCACGCTCGAACAGCTGCAAAAAGCGGGTGTGCGAGCAGAATTGTTCGACAAGATTATGGAAAACCCTATCCGTGAGGTCGTTATGGAGGGCGCGGCTTTTGCCCGCGAGCACGGCTGCGACTTCATCGTGGCGCTGGGCGGCGGCGCAGTGCTGGACAGCTCCGTTGCCATATCCGCAATGGCGACGAACGAGGGCGACCTATGGGACTACGTTGTCGGCGGCACGGGCAAAGCTCTGCCGCTCAAGAACAAGGGTCTGCCCATTATCACTATTACCACCACCGCGGGAACCGGCTCGGAGATGAACTGCTGGGGCGTTATTTCCAACCTTGAAACTAAGGAAAAAATAGGCTTCGGCGACCCCATGCTCAATCCGGTTATGGCAATCGTTGACCCCGAGCTAATGCTCACCGTGCCGCCTAAGTACACCGCCTTCCAAGGCTTTGACGCGCTGTTCCACAATACCGAGGTGATGATGTCCAAGGGCGTGAACATAATGAGCGAGGCCATTGCCCTCTCCGCCATTGAAAACATCACCAAGTACCTGCCCCGCGCCGTGAATGACGGCAGCGACCTTGAAGCGCGCGAGCGCATTGCCTACGGCAGCACAATGGCGGGCATCACCATGCAGCTCACCTCCACCACGGCCCAGCACAGCATGGAGCACGCCATGAGCGCTTACCACCACAACCTTCCCCACGGCGCAGGCCTGATTATGATTTCCAAGGCATTTGCCGAATACTTCATCGAAAAGCACGCCTGCGACGCGCAGTTTATCAAAATGGCACGGGCTATGGGCGTGGAAACCGCAGATAAAGCAGGCGACTTCATAACGGCGCTCACAGCGCTGCAGAAAGCGTGCGGCGTCGCGGATTTGAAAATGAGCGATTACGGCATTGAAAAATCCGAGTGCATGACCTTGGCCGTCAACGCCAGAGAGACAATGGGCGGTCTGTTCCTCGCCAACCCCTGCGAGCTCAGCGACGAGGACTGCGCGGGCATTTTCGCTAAGTCCTATAAATAAGCAGGGAGAGGATTTTTATGGATATTCAGGAAGCGCTGGAGCGGCTGCGAAGCGGCGAGACGGCCAAGGCGGGCTCGGAAATGCACTGCTGTATGCACGTTCTTGCGCAGGAGGCACTGCAAATTACGGCGGAGGTGAACGGCGGCTACCACGAGCCCTGCGAGCTGCGTCGGCTGTTTTCCCGACTCATCGGCAAGCCCGTGCTCGAAACGTTCGCGCTGTTCCCGCCATTTTACACCGAGTGCGGCAAAAACATCTTTATCGGCGAGAACGTGTTCATAAACTGCGGCTGCCACTTTCAGGACCAAGGCGGCATTTACATCGGCGACGGCTGCCTTATCGGTTCTTATGTGGTAATGGCGACAATTAACCACGGGCTCAATCCGACCGAGCGCGGCGACAACCGCCCCGCGCCCATTCACATAGGCAAAAACGTCTGGATTGGCTCCCACGCCACCGTTCTCCCCGGCGTAACCGTCGGCGACAACGCCATAATCGCCGCCGGAGCCGTAGTGACGAAGGACATCCCCTCCGCCACCCTCGCCGCCGGAGTCCCCGCCAGACCTGTAAAAAGTATAGAGTAACAGCGCGCTGCCGCACTCGGGGGCAAAACAACAATCTATTTCTGAAAAAATATAAGTTGTTTATTTCCTTTTGCTCGGTTTTCTGGCACAATATAAGCAGGAAAACCGCGTTTAACACTTATCATTTTTCAGGAGGACTTAAAAATGGCTGCTGCAACTCAGGCGGTGCGCTCCGCCGCAAGCATAACGAGTGAGGAAAACCTTCGTCTCAGCCGCGACGCTTATGAAAACGCCAACCGCGTGGACACTCACCCTCTGGCCGTTGAGCCGTTTGACAAGGAGTGGGGCGTGGCTATATCCGGCAACACTCCCGAGCCGTCGCCGTTTCCGCGCATAAACCGCATACTCAAGGTGACGAAAAAGACGACAAACGGCTTCGTCTCCCCCGAGCGCGCGGAGCTTGTCACCCAAGCCTACATCGACCACCCGCAGGAAACGCAGGAGGTCAAGTGCGCCTACGGCATAAAATACGTGCTCGAGCGCACGCCGCTTTACATCTATGACGACGAGCTTATCGTCGGCGGCCTCGGCTGCGACAAAAAGGGCGCGCCCGTCCACCCCGAGTTCGGTATAAACTGGGTCTGTGACGAGATGCGCGACGGCCTTATGGACTACAGCGAACAGCGCACACACGACTACTTCAGCTACACCGAGGACACCATGCAGCGCATGGAGGCCATACGTGACTTCTGGCAGGGTCACACCATTGACGACTTGGCTGGCACGCTCATCACGGACGAGGAGCGCAAGGGCTCGCACGAGGGCAAGAGCGTGTTCTTCTGCGACGCCTACATATACTGCGGCGCGGGACACCTCGGGCTGGACTATGAGCGTCTGCTCGGCATGGGCTTCGGCGGCATACGCGCGGAAATTGAGCAGCAAATGGCCGCGCTCGACCTCGCTGACCCCGAGGCCATGGAAAAGCGCAACTTCTACCGCGCCGCGCTGCTGACGAACGAGGGCGCGATAAACCACTGCCGCCGCTACGCCGCTCTCGCCCGCGAAAAGGCGGAGAGCGCGGCTCCGGAGCGCCGCGCGGAGCTGCTGAAAATGGCGGAAAACTGCGACTGGATTGCCGAAAACCCGCCGCGCACCTTCTGGGAGGCGATTCAGCTCGTCCATCTCGCCAACTGCATGATTCTCATCGAGTGCAACGGCCACTCCATTTCCTACGGCCGCTTCGACCAGTATATGCTGCCGTTCTACAAGCACGACCTCTTCACCGGCACCGCCACGCGCGAGCAGATGCAGGAGCTTATCGAGAACTTCTACATCAAGATTTGGGACTTGAACAAGCTGCGCAACCATGTGCTGATTAAAACATTCGGCAACGGCGGCATAGGCGGACCGGCGCTGACCGTGGGCGGCTTGCTCCCCAACGGCCGCGACGGCACGAACGACCTGACCTACATGGTGCTGGACGCTCACGCGCACGTGCGCATACCCAACCCGTGGCTCGCCGTCCGCCTGCACGCCAACACGCCGTGGGAGCTGAAGGTCAAGACCGCCAACGTCATACGCATGGGCACAGGCGAGCCGAAGATATTCAACGACGACGTGACCATCCCCTCCATGCTCTCGTCCAACGTCTCGCTCAGCGACGCGAGGAACTATCAGGTCGTGGGCTGCGTGGAGCCGGACGTTTCCGGCAAAACCTACGGCTGGCACGACTGCGGACACATGAACATTGCCAAGGTGCTGGAGCTGGCGATAAACGACGGCCGCTGCCTCCACTGCGGCGAGAGCTGCCCGCGCTGGGAGCAGTGCGGCAAGCAGGGCAAGCGTCTCGGCCCGCAGACGGGCAGCCTTGCCGACATGACCTCGTTCGAGCAGGTTTTGGATTCCTATGATAAGCAAATGGAATACTGGTGCGACCGCATGGTGACCTACCTCAACGCCGTGGACATGGCACATCAGGCGCTGCGCCCGCTGCCGCTGCTCTCCATTCTCATGGACGGCTGCGTGGAAAACGGCGTCGATGTCACCAAGGGCGGCACAAGATACAACTTCACCGGCCCGCAGGGCATAGGCATAGGCACTGTCGGCGATGGGCTCTCCACCATTAAGCAGCTTGTATTTGACGAAAAGAGCGTCACGGGCCGCGAATTGCTGGACGCCGTCGAGGACAACTGGGTCGGCCACGAGCCGCTTTACGCGCTTGTCAACAGCGAGCACGTCCACCACTACGGCAACGACGACGACTACGCCGACGAGCTGACGAAGTTCGGCATGGACACCTACTGCAAGCACATCGAGCACCGCAAGAACGCCCATGGCGGTTTCTTCCAGCCGGGGTGCTACTCCGTAACGGTGAACGTGGCGCACGGCGTAAAGCAGTGGGCGTCCGTTGAAGGGCGCACGGCGTTTGAGCCTGTGTCCGACTGCATGGGCGCCGTCCACACGCACTGCTGCTCCCACGACGTTAAAGGCCCCATAGCCATCTGCAAGTCAGTTACCAAGCTCGACCACGCACGCGCGACGAACGGCACGCTGCTCAACTGGAAATTCTCCCCCACCACCGTGGCCGGAGAGACGGGGCGTGACAACTTCATCGCGCTGCTCGACGAGTACGTCCAGCGCAAGGGTATGCACAGCCAGTTCAGCGTGGCCAGTCAGGAGACGCTGATAGCCGCCAAGAATGACCCCGACAGCTACCGCGACCTGCTGGTGCGCGTGGCCGGCTACAGCGCCTACTTTGTCGAGCTGAACGAGGATTTGCAAAACGACATCATAGGCCGCACGGAGCTTTCGTTCGACTGAGCGCCCGAGCAATCTGGCTGAGGAGGTACGCGCCATGCGTTTCAACATCGCGGGACAGCCGTGCGGAATAGTCACGAACATACAAAAATACACAATCCACGACGGTCCGGGCATCAGGACGGAGATATTCTTCAAGGGCTGCCCCATGCACTGTCTCTGGTGCAGCAACCCCGAGTGCATCTCGCCCGCGCAGGAGCTCGGCGTCTACCCCAAAAAGTGCGTCGGCGCGGAAAACTGCGGCTACTGCCTCGCGGCCTGCCCCCTCGGCGGCGACAGTCCGATAAAATTTATTGACGGCGAGCTGCAGCCCGTTAAGCCCGACAGCCGCTGCCAAGGCTGCTTTCGCTGTGCCGAGGCGTGCCCCTCCGGCGCGCTCAAGCTCTGGGGCAAGGAAATGACCGTGCCGGAGCTGATGAAGATTATTTTGGAGGACCGCAGCTTCTACCTCAAGACGGGCGGCGGCGTCACGCTGAACGGCGGCGAGGTCATGGTGCAGTGGGAGTTTGCCGAGCAGCTTTTGGCCGCGTGCCGCAGCGCGCATATATCCACCTGCGTGGAGTCGGCTCTGCTCTGCCCCACGGAGCACTTGGAGCGCATTTTGCCGCTGACGGACATACTCATAACCGACATAAAGCACATGGACAGCGCTCTGCACCGCCGCTATACCGGCGCGGACAACACGCTCATTCTGCAAAACATAGCCCGCGCGGCGGAGCTGGGGACGCGGCTGGTGGTGCGCACGCCGGTAGTGCCCGAGCACAACGACTCGCCCGACTGCATACGCGCCATATGCGCTTTTTTGCGGGATAAGGTCGGCGCGGCGCTCGTGCAGTACCAGCTTCTGCCGTACAAAAAAATGGGCACAGAGAAGTACGACACTCTCGGCCAGCCCTATCCGATGGGCGAGGACTACAAGCCGCCGGAGCGCGAGCAGTGGGAACCCGCCCTGCTGGAGCTGACACGCATAGCGGCGGAGGAGTTCTCCCTCCCCGCCGCCGCCGGCAGCAGCGGCAAGCTGCCGCTGTGAACATAGGACAGACATAAATTATCGCCACGGCTTGCACCGTGGCGATAATTTTTTAATTATTCCGTCTTATACAAAATCACAGAGCGGCGCTTGCCGTCGGTCATGGTGCTGCGCATCAGCTCTCCGCCGCGGCAGGGCGCGGCGGCGGGGTCGGGCAGATTTGCCAAGTGGCGCAGGAGAAAATCAAGCTGCGCGCGCGGCCGGGGCAGCGGGGCGTGGCTCGCCAAATACTCGTCAAACGGCAGCCGCGCCGCCGCGCTGAGGCTGCGCAGCGTCTCCGCCGGTGAAAGCCCGTCCTCCGCCAGCATCAGGTTCGGCCCCAGCGCGTCGCCGGCAAGCAGCAGGCGCTCGCGCTCCAAGAGCAGACCCATCGACCCGCGCGTGTGACCCGCCAGCGGTACTGCCGCGGCCTGCTCTCCGCCCAAGTCCAGCCTCTCCCCCGCGCGCAAATCGCGTATGGGCGGCTGCGGCGGGGTGAGCAGCGGCCAGTCCTCGCGGCTGAGCGCCGCGGCGTCAAAGAGCGCGTTGCCGCCCGTGTGGTCGGCGTGGCCGTGGCTGCACAGCACAAGGCAGGGCAGGCTTGTTATCTCCCGCACGAGCTCGCGCAGATTTTTTCTGCCCGTCCCCGTGTCCCAGAGCACGGCGCGGCTCCGCCCTGTGACAAGCGTGCAGTACACGCGGTAGGATTCTTCGATGTGCCAGACGTTGGGGCGCACGCGCGTGACGTTCATCACTCCGCGAGCGCGGAGGCCGCAGCGCAAATCATTTCGCTGAACGTCGGGTGCGGGTGGATTACCGCCGCCAGCTGCGCCGCGGTCACGCCGCGCTGCACCGCAAGCGCCAGCTCCGCTATCATGTCCGTCGCGCGCGGACACACAAGCTGCGCGCCCAGCAGTCTGCCGCTCTCACTCTCCGCCACCAACTTGACGTAGCCCGCGGCGGCGTCCTCGATGAGGCACTTGCCGTTTGTGCCCGTGAGGCATTTGCCGGTTTTCACGGCGATGCCCGCGGCCTTTGCCGCCTCCTCGCTCAGTCCGGCGGAGGCAATCTCCGGCGAGGTGTAAACACAGCTCGGCACAAGAGTCTCATCCACAGGCTTTTCGCGCCCTGAGAGCAGCGCGGCCACGTTCTCGCCCTGCGCGGCGGCCACATGGGCGAGCTGGATATTGCCCGCTCTGGCGTCGCCGATGACATAGAGGTGCGGAACGCTCGTGCGCCCCTCGGCGTCGGCTGCCACCGCGCCGCGCTCAAGTTTCGGCTCCGCACCCTCGGCAAAGAGACCGTCAAGGCAGGCGCGGCGGCCTGTTGCCATCAGCACGCCTTCGGCCGTAACGCTGTGCTCCGCGCCCTTTTTGTCGAGATAGCTGACCGTCAGCGCGCCGTCTTTCTCGGTTACGGACTGCACCGCGGCCTGCGTTTCCACCGCCGCGCCCTGCTTTTTCAGCGACATGGCAAGGCGCTGGGCTATCTCGCGGTCCATGCTCGGCAGCAGCTGCGGCGCCATTTCCAGAATGGTTACGCGGCAACCCAGCGGCAGATAAATGGACGCGCACTCCACACCGATTACGCCGCCGCCTATGATGACGAGCGAGGAGAAGTCCTTGCCCTCGCCCTCTAACAAGTCGTCGCTTGTGCAGCACTTCTCCGCGCCTACAATGGGCGGGATTGCGGGGACTGAACCGGCGGCGATTATTATGTCGTCCGCCGTCCACTCCTCGCCGCCGCAGGCTATGCGCCCGCCGCCCAGCAGCTTGGCGCTGCCCTGAACGACGGTGATTTTGCCCGCCTTCATCTGCTTTTCCACGCCCTGCCGCAGCGTTTCCACCACCTGATTTTTGCGGCGGTGCATGGCGGCGAAGTCGTAGCTGACTCCCTCCGCCCTCACGCCGATGGCCTCGGCGCGGCTTATGCTGCCGTAGAGCTCGGAGGCGTGCAGCAGCGCCTTGGTGGGGATACACCCGCGGTTGAGGCAGGTGCCGCCCAGCGCGCTGCGCTCGAACAGGACAACGCTGCCGCCTGCCGCGGCGTGAGCCGCCGCGGTGTAGCCGCCCGGCCCTCCGCCTATAATCGCGACATTATAATGCATATCAGCTTTCACCTCGTTTTGTTGTCAGCAGCGCGGCTATGTCCGCCGCCGCTTGGGTATGAGCGCCGTCCGGCGCTGTCAAACGGCGGCGCACAGCGTTTTCCTCAAGAGCGCAGCCGCGCAGAGCCTCCGGCACGGCGCTGAGGTAATCGGCCTCCAGCCCGTCCGACCACAGCGCGGCGTCGCAGATAACGCCCTCCGCCAGCGAGAAGTCCAGCCGCACCGTGCCCCAGTCAAAGCGCGCCTCGCGGCTGCACTGCAGCGGGCGCAGCTTGCCGTAGAGCCAGTCGGGGGAGGCGAAGCGCTTTCGCTTTTCCTCTACAGCCTCGGCGTCCAGCTCGCTCTCCGCCAGCGGCGTCACCGGCAGGGCGTACACCTCGCCAAAAGCGCTCTCCAGCGCCGCGCTCAGCTTTTCTACGGTCAGCGCCGGCGCTATTTCCGCGAGGTTCACGACCCTTGAGCGCACCGACTGCACGCCCTTGGCGCGCAGCTTGAGCGGCGAGACTTGCAAATATCTCTCCATTTGCTCACGCTCCACGTTCACCATCAGCGTGCCGTGGTGGCAGCCGCGCCCCGCGGTTTTATAGAAGGCGTGGCCGGAAAATTTTCTGCCGTCCGCGGTCAAATCGTTGCGCCCCGTGCGCTCTGCGTCCACGCCGAGGGAGCGCACCGCCTGCAAAATAACCTGCGTCTGCCGCGCCGCGTCGTAGTCCTCCGCCGTGGTGAGGAACGTGAAGTTCAGATTGCCCAAGTCGTGGTACACCGCGCCGCCGCCGGAGAGCCGGCGCGCAAGATGTCCGCCGTCGGCCTCCAGCGCCTGCACGCGGCACTCGTCCTCCGCGTTCTGGTTGCGGCCTATAACCACGGTGCGGCGGTTTTGCCAGAGGTAGAGTACGCACTCCCCCGCGCCGACGCCGCGCAGAAGCTGCTCCTCCAGCGCTAAATTATAATAAGGATTGGTGCTGCCGGTTTTCAGCAGCAGGAGCTTTGTCAGCACGGCGCGGCTCCTTCCGCCTCAGCCGTCAAAGGCATAGCGCAAAATCGGCGTGCGGGCGGCGGCCACCTCGTCGGGGCGGCTGATGACGCAGTCGTGGGGCGCGGAATGCAGGCTCTCGCCGTTCGCCTCCGCCTCGTCCAGCACTTGCAGGAAAATTTCCGCCGCGCTGTCCAGCGTCTCGGGGCTCTCCGTCTCGGTCGGCTCAACCATCAGCGCCTCGTGGACAATGAGCGGGAAGTACATCGTCGGCGGGTGTATGCCGAAGTCCAGCAGCCGCTTGGCTACGTCGAGCGCCGAAGCGCCGGTTTTGTGCTTCAGCCCCTCCAGCGTCATTACAAACTCATGCATACAAGCCCCGTCATAGGCCATTTCGTAGCGCCCCGCGAGCGCGTGCATGAGGTAGTTGGCGTTCAGCACCGCTCCGGCGGAGGCGGCGGGTATGCCCTCCCTGCCGAGCGTCATTATATACGCCAGCGCCCGCACCACGACCAAGAAGTTGCCGTAAAAGCTGCGCACGCGGCCAATGCTCTGCGGCGGCTGCGTCAGGGTGTAGCCGCTCTCGCTTCTGCCGACCCGCGGCGCGGGCAGGAACGCGGCGAGGAAGTCCTTGCAGCCCACAGGTCCGCTGCCCGGTCCGCCGCCGCCGTGCGGGGTGGCGAAAGTCTTGTGCAAATTGACATGGACGCAGTCGAAGCCCATGTCGCCCGGGCGGGCGCGGCCCATAACTGCGTTGAGGTTCGCGCCGTCATAGTAGCAAAGTCCGCCCGCGCCGTGTACAATGCGCGTAATTTCTAAAATATTGGGGTCGAAAAGTCCCAGAGTGTTGGGGTTTGTGAGCATAAGCCCCGCGGTGTCGGGACCCACGGCGGCGCGCAGCGCCTCCAAATCCACGCCGCCCTCGGCGTTCGAGGGCACGGACACAACCTTGAAGCCCGCCATCACCGCCGAGGCGGGGTTCGTGCCGTGGGCGGAGTCGGGGACGATTATCTTCGTGCGCTCCGTGTTGCCGCGCGAGGCGTGGTAGGCGCGGATGAGCAGCAGCCCCGTGTACTCGCCGTGCGCTCCGGCGGCGGGCTGGAACGTCATGGCGTCCATGCCGGTTATCTCGCAAAGCAGCTCCTCCGCGCGGTACAGCACCTCCAAGCAGCCCTGAACGCTCTCTGTCGGCTGCAGCGGGTGGATGTCCGCAAAGTCCGGCAGCGCGGCCAGCTCCTCGTCAATGCGGGGGTTATACTTCATCGTGCAGGAGCCGAGGGGGTAAAACCCGTCGTTCACGCCGTGCGTCTCGGCGGCCAGCTCGGTATAGTGCCGGCCAAGCTCCACCTCGGACATCTCCGGCAGACGCGGGGCGCTCTCACGCAGAAATGCGGCGTCAAACTCCGCTTTCGGCACATCGCACTCCGGCAGCAGGCTCAATCCGCGTCCCGCGCGGCTGCGTTCAAAAATCAGCTTCACAGCGCACACACCTCCTTCAAGACTTCAACAAGCTCGTCTATCTGCCCTCTGTCGTTCAGCTCCGTGCAGCACCACAGCAGCCCGCCGTCCAGCGGCAGCCCGCCCAGTATGCCGCGCTCGGCCAGCGCCGCGCAGAGCACGGTCGGCTCCGTCGGGCACTCCGTGACGAACTCATGGAAAAACGGCTTTCTGTAACGCAGGGCAAAGCCCGGCAGCGCGTTTAGCTTCTCCGCTAAATAATGGGCATGGGCAGCGCTGCCCTCCGCCGCGCGGCGCAGTCCCTGCGGACCCATTGCCGCGAGGTAGACCGAAGCGGTCATGGCGCACAGCGCCTCGTTGGAGCAGATGTTGGACGACGCCTTTTCGCGGCGTATGTGCTGTTCGCGCGCCTGCAGCGTCAGCACAAAGCAGCGTTTGCCCGCGCTGTCGGTCGTCTGCCCCACAATGCGCCCGGGCAGACGGCGCATGAGCGCTTGGCGGCAGGTCATAAAGCCCAAGTACGGGCCGCCGAAGCCCAGCGGCAGCCCCAGCGGCTGACCCTCGCCCACGGCTATGTCCGCGCCGTACTCGGCGGGAGTTTTCAGCAGTCCCAAGGATATGGGGTTCACGCCCATTATCACCTTGACGCCCTTTGCGTGAGCCATCTCCGCGACCGCCGCCGCGTCCTCCAGCACGCCGTAGTAGTTGGGGCTTTGCAGATAGACGGAGGCCGTCTGCTCGGTCAGCGCCTCGGCGAGCTTGTCTAAGTCCAGCGCGCCGCCGCGCTGCGGCAGTGTCGTCACGCTCACGCCGCGGCTCGCGCAGTAGGTGGAAATAACCTCGCGCACCTGCGGGTCGGCGGTTTCCGCCACCAGCACCCCGCTGCGGCGGCGCTCTTCGCACATGAACACCGCCTCGGCGGCCGCCGTCGCGCCGTCATAGACCGAGGCGTTGGAAACGTCCATGCCCGTCAGCTCACACATCTGGGTCTGATATTCAAAAATCGACTGGAGTACGCCCTGACTTATCTCCGCCTGATACGGCGTGTAGGCCGTGACAAACTCCTCTTTTGAGGTCACGGTCTTTACAATGGAGGGGATATAGTGGCGGTAGGCTCCCGCGCCGCGGAAGCAGCTGTCAAAGCGGCGGTTGGCGGCCGCCATTTTGCCCACGGCGCGGCTGACCTCCATCTCGCTCAGCCCCGCGGGCAGATTCAGCTCGCTTATGCGCACCTCCGGCGGCACGCAGTCAAACAGCTGCTCCACGCTCTCCAGTCCCAGCGCGGACAGCATCGCCTGCTGCTCGGCGCTCGTGGCGGGCACATAGCTGCCCATGTCAGTCCTCCTCCGCGGCGCACACCTCGCCATAGGCGTCGGCATCCAGCAGCTCGCGCGTCTCGCTCACGTCGGAGACCTTTATCAGCCAACTCTCGTAGGGGGCTTCGTTGACGAGCGCGGGGTTATCCAGCAGCTCCTCGTTCACGGCGGCAACAACGCCGGTGACGGGGCTGAAAACGTCCGAGACAGCCTTGACGGACTCCACGTCGGCAAACGCCTCGCCCGCCGTAACCTCGCTGCCCTCCTCCGGCAGATTTATAAATACAATGTCTCCCAGCGCGTTCTGGGCGAAATCCGACAGACCGACCACGGTCAAGCCGTCCTCCTCCTTGACCCACTCGTGGGAAGGCGTGTACTTCAGCTCTTTGAGAATTTCAGACATAATTTTTTCCTCCTAATATAGTGATTTACAATAATTTTTGATTTATAAGAATTATAATTTTTTACGCGCGCTTATAAAACGGCAGCGGCGTTATGACGGCGGGGACGCGGCGGCCGCGCACGTCCACCTCGACCTCCGTGCCGACCTCGGCGCAGCCTGCGCTCACCAGCGCCATCGCCACGGCCTTGTTCAGATACGGCGCGAACGTGCCGGAGGTGGTCGCGCCTATCTCCGTGCCGTTCAGGAAAACGCTCTGGTGCTCGCGCAGTATGCCGCGGCCCGTGACGGTCAGCCCCACGCGCACGCGGCTCGGCTTGCCCGCGCTCACCAGCGCCTCGCGGCCTATGAACTCGCTCTTGCCCAGCTTGACGCCGAAGTCCAGCCCCGCCTCCAGCGGCGTTATCGTCTCGTCCATTTCGTGCCCGTAGAGCGGCATGGCGGCCTCCAAACGCAGCGTGTCGCGCGCGCCCAAGCCGCAGGGAATAAGCCCGAACTCCTCGCCAGCCTCGCGGAGCATTTTCCAGAGCGCGGCGGCGTTCTCCGGCGCGGTGTACAGCTCATAGCCCAACTCCCCCGTGTAGCCGGTGCGGGAAACCATGCAGTCAATTCCGCCCACGCCGACGTGAGCCGCGGCGGTGTAATACTTCTGCGGAATCTGCTCCGGCGCGGCCAGCTTGGCCAGAATCTGCGGCGCCGCAGGTCCTTGGAGCGCGAGCTGGGCAACCTTGTCGGAAATATCCTCCGCCTTGGTGTCCGGCAGCAGGTTGGCCGACATATGGGCAAAGTCCTTCTCACGGTTGGAGGCATTGACGACGACAAGATATGTCTGCTCTCCAAACTTATAGACGACTAAGTCGTCAATAACCCCGCCGGAGGGATTGCACATCACGCCGTAGCGCACGCGCCCCAGCGGCATATCGGTGTAGTCGTTGGTGAGCAGGTGATTGAGCGTGTCCAGCGCAGTCGGGCCGGTAAACAAAATTTCTCCCATGTGAGAAACGTCGAACAGTCCGGCCTGCTGCCGCACCGCCATATGCTCCCGAATCACGCCGGAGGCATACTGAATCGGCAGAAGGTAGCCCGCGAACGGCACAATTTTGCCGCCCTCGGCGACATGGACATCATACAAAGGGGTCTTGCGCTCCAAAATGAATCATCTCCTGTTTCTTATATGATAAACGCGATAGAAAAATGTAAAAAACAAAGGCGAAAGCCGCGCAGTCAGCCGCAGCCTTCGCCTCTGTTTAAAACCTGAAAGATTCTCCGCGCCAAGCCGCGGATTGCTTCGTCGGTACATGGGAAGCGCGTCATTGCGCTTCCGCAAATTGTTTTCCAGAGCTTCGTCGGGAATCGGTCCACTTTGCCTGAGAGTTTCTGCAGCCCCTTCGGCGCCGCGCAAAACGCGGACTCTCCCGATTCCTTCACCCGAACCTGATTAAATTTTGCTCCCCAAATCAAGGAACAACGCTATTATATCGGCATTTCCCCCGCTTGTCAAGCCGCAAATTGCGCAGAAAACGGCGGAATGGGAAGTTTATAAGTTTAGTTTGTTGTTGACAAATGTATGTCTATATGGTATTATCCGCATAGATTAAAGAAAGGCGGAGCCGCGTTAAGCACGGCGAAAAAGTTCGTCAAAAATTCGGCAAACAGGCGTTGCAAATTTCAAAAAAGAAAGGTGGCAGACTGCATGAAAAACCTAACCGTTCGCACGCGCGCGACGATTTTAATCGTAATCTTGTCGCTCTCACTTGTGTGGACAACTTATAATTGGCGCAGGGAAAAAGAGCGCAACGATGCTGTCTTTGATATGGTTACACGCGAGTGGTACGGGACAAATCTTGAGGGAATATATGGGCTGTTATGGACACTTGACAATTATATAGGCTTATACTTAGAGGCTGAAAACGAGCCTTACCACAGAGCGGCGCTGTCCGGCATGGTCGGCGGCGCGGCAGTGGCGCTTAGCCGGTCAATAAATGGCATGAACCGCTATTGCGAGCCGTATTACCGCCACGTAACCCATTTTGATGATGATTCCTCAACTTTAAGCCGCGCCATAGAATTGATAAACAAAAACTACCCGCTGAATGCGGACGAGCAGTTTATGACCGACTTTTACACCGGCATCAAACCATATATAGAGCAGCTTCTTGAGTATGCGGAAGAATACAGCTATGAGAATGCCAAAACCCCGTATGAGGCAGCCGAGCTTTTCGATATTTTTCTGCGCAAGTCAAAACTGACCTACTACAATCTCTATGATTTGCTAGTCGAATGGCCGTATCCCGGCGAAATAACAACGACTATAGCATAATAATTTCAAAGCGGCGAGCCTCCGAAAAGGCGCTCGCCGCTTTTTGACGTTTATTCATCATTCGTTTCTTCTCCTATAACTATTGTCACTTCCCGCGTTATCACCGCTGTCTTGCGTTCATTTGACGCATAAACGGTAAACGCCATGCATGCTGCCGCTATCAGCAGCGCGAGGGAGACGGCGGTTACGGCTGCGGCGCGGGTGTTTCTTTTGTGGCGCGAGATGACGGCGGGGTCTAAGGTCTGCATGAAGTACTCCGCAAGCTCGCGCGGCTCGCCGAGGAAGCGCTGAACCTCGTCAAAGGAGACGCCGGGGTTGCCCTTTATGAAGTCCTCGGCCATGCGGCGGGCGTCCCGCACAAAGCCATTTTTCAGCTTGCGCGGGCAGCACAGCTCCCTTTTGAGCTTTCTGCAATATTTGTCAAGCGGTCTGAACATCGCGGCTCTCCTTTGCGCTTTTGCCGTCAGAGGCGAGGACGCGGTCTATGGTGCTGACGGTGGCGCGGTACTGCTCTATAAGCTCGTCAAGGTACTTCTGCCCGCTCTCGGTTATGGCGAAGTAGATTCTGACGCGGTTTTCCTCGGAGACGACCTTGCCGCTCTCCCTGATATATCCGAATTTTTGTAGGCGGTAGATTGCCTGATAGAGCGTGTTGAACACAATTTTCCCCTCGCTCAGCTCTTCGATTGTGGACATCATTTCGTAAGTGTACATCGGCTTGCGGCGCAGCATGAAAAGCACGAGCATTTCCGTCGTGGCCTTCTTCAGCCCTTCCCTGATGCCCTCCGCCTTGCCGCTGGTTTGCTTCGCAGGCATGATAGCTCCTCCTAAACAATTTAATAACAAATATAATATATCAAAAATAATATTGCTTGTCAACATAACTTGTTATTGACAAGCATGATTTTTGCTGATATGATTGAAGCGGAAAAATTTTTATAAAAATATTTTTTCAGGCGTCACAAACCGCCGAGATTTTTCGTTAATATATTCAGGAAGGGTGATTGCGTTGAAAAAACAAGCATTTGCAGGAATTATAACCGTCTGCTCGCTGTTGTGCGCGCTCACGCTCGCGGGCTGCGGGGCGGAGAGCGCGGAGGGCGCGATAAGCGAGGAAATTGCCGCGCTTATCTCCGCCGAGCCCGCCGAAGCTGCGGCTGCGCCCGCGGAGTGCGACGGCGTCGGCGCGCTGAAGTGGGGCGACAGCTGCGACGCGCTGACCGAGCTGGACATTCTGCCGGAAACCGTGCAGTACGACGAGGAGGTCGCCGGCTTCCCCGCCGCGCTGTTTTCCAGCTACAACTCCGTCGGCGCTTTCTACCACGGCTACTATGTTTTCTATGAGACGGAGGAGCAGAGCGGCGCGGAGATATTCGTCGGCGTCCGCGACTATCTGCTGCAAACCTACGGCGAGCCTGACGAAACGGACAGCGACGCCACGCTGGAAAACGCCATAAAGGGCGAGGAGAGCTATATGATGCGTTGGTCAACCCACACAAGCACTGGCAGAGACGTCAAAATCCAGCTCCGCTACGGCGACAACTCCTCCCAGATATGGAGTGCCTGCCATGTGACGCTCTCCCTGTTCAACCCCGCGGCGTCAATGGCGGAAATAGGCTCCGACGAGCTGACGGAGCGCGGCTTTTCGCAAGCCTACCTTGACTGTCTCTCCGCCTCGGCTCTGGAAGCAATCTCGCAGGACGCGGAGGCGAAGTTCGGCAGCGCGATAATAACTGTTTATGACACGCAGGGCAGCGCGGCGAGCTATGCCGCCGACTCGGAGGAACTGGACGCTGCGCTGGACGAAGCGGCGCTTGTCCTCGCTCTGGGCACGGCGCGCGGCGCGGACGGCAGCGTGTTGGTGACATACAGCTACCAATGGCTGCAGCCGCCGGAAGAACGCTGGGCGGACGCTGTCGGCGTGACATGGGACAGCGCGTATCTGGAAATGGAGGACAACTCGTTTGCCAAGGCCGACGAATACATCTCCGACGGCAAGCGCGTCACGGTCTCCTTGGAACCGACCTACGCCACGGGCGCACCGTCCGGCGTTGTGTGGTTCGCCGCGCTGCCCTCCGACGACGCTGACACCCTCAGCGGCTGCGGCTCGTTCACGCTGCTGCCGAAGCAAGCGAACTTCACCGTCACCATTCGCGCATGCTACGCCCACGCCCTCACCGCGGACACGCTCTCCCTCGCTATCACCCCCGACGGTCCGCAAAAACAAGGCGACGCCGAAATTATAGCCGTGGACAGCGTTCTTACGTATACGTATGATTGATTAACCCTCTGTCAGCCGAACGCGGAAAGGAGCGTGCGAAAATGGCCTACTTGATTTCCGATATGCGCAAGCTGCTGCGCAAAAATTGGCTGTTTCAAGCTGTTGTGCTGGTTATGCTTGTGATAATGATTGCCGACCCGATTAGCGCGTATTTTATGAATGTGCAGTATATAGACGGCGACTCGGATATGAGCCTCAATGCGTTTCAGTATTGGTTCTTTCTCAACACGTCGGGCTGGGGCATAATGATATATAATGTGCTGGTGTTTGTCATTCCCGTTTTGGCGGCGGGGATGCTGTTTGTCGGCGAGGATAGAGGCTCCGCTTTGACGCTGCTGATAATACGCAAGGGGCGCGGGAGCTATTATCTGGCCAAGGCCGCGGCGGTCGGGCTGGTTACGTTCGTGATTTTTGCGCTGCTGTTTTTGCTGAATATAGCCGTTACATACCTCGTTTTTCCCGCCGACGCGCCGCTGACGGAGCAGTATTTTTACAGAGTTCCCAAGGAGACTATGTTCTGCTATTCGCTCTACTGCCTAAACCCTGTTTACGAAGCGCTTTTGTATGCGTTCCTCAACGCGCTGAAGCTGGCGCTTTACGCCCTTTTCGTCCTCGGCGTTCAGGAGATTGCAAGGCCGAAAAGCACCCTTGCCGCGCTGCTGCTGCCGTATGCTGTGCTGCGCCTCGGCAGCTATGCGGCAAATCTGCTGCTGCGCGGACACATGGACATCAACATCACCATTGTAACGCAGCCAATGGCGGCAAGCGCGCTGACCGCGGCAATAAGCGCACAGGACGTGCTGCTGGCTTTCGGCTCGCTCGCCCTTGTCAGCGCGGCGCTGCTCGCGGTCGGCTATTGGCGCGGCAGGGAGATACTATGAGCCTGCGCCGTATGTACGCGCCGCCCTTTGTCTGCTGCCTCGCCGTTTTTCTGGCGGCGCTCATTTTGGTGACGCTGAACTTTGCCGCCGACGAGACAAACTGGTTTGCCAATCTGTTTTCGTACAGATTTTACATCGTTGTGCTGACGCCGGTTTATCTGCTGATATGCGCCGCGCTTGACCGCCGAATGACGACACCCTGCGCGGTGAGAGTCGGCAGCCGAAAAAAAGCGGCGGCGATAACGCTCCTGCGCCAGTGGGGTTTTGCCTTCGTTTGCTTTTGCGCTTGGATTGCTCTGGTCTGCCTTTTCGCCATACTGTGCTTCCGCCCCGTGACGGAAAAATCCGCATTGGACATTTTGGACATATTTTTGAAAGAGCTGCTGGGCTTTATGCTCATGGGCACACTCGCGTCCGTGCTCCGCCGCGCCTCCGTCCGAGTTCCGGCGGACAACGCATATATTTTGACATTTCTGCTGGCAGCTGCGGATAACCTTGCCGCGGCGCCGTTTCTGTACAAATATACGAGCTTTCGCGGCGCGCTTGTGTTCTCATGGGTTTTCACGGAAGGCTGCGCCGGCTATGCGGCGCTGCTCGCCGCCCTTGCGCTGCTTACCGCATATTTGTTCCGCGTGGGTGTGCGCGGAGATATTTTTTGAGAAGGGAGCGGCAAAAATGCTGATACAGGTGAACTCGCTCACTAAGGAGCTGCGGCATTGCAAAGTGCTGGACAACATCAATTTGGAGTTTTGCAGCGGCAAAATTTATGGTATTGTCGGTGTGAACGGCAGCAGCAAAACCATGCTGCTGCGCGCGCTCTCCGGCCTTATCCGCCCCACAAGCGGAGAAATTATTGCGGACGGCAGAACGCTGCACAAGGATATGGACTTCCCGCCCGACATGGGGCTGCTGATAGAAAAACCGGAGCTGCTTGAACAGTTCAGCGGTCTGGAAAACCTGAAAATGCTGGCGGGAATTAAAAACAAAATTTCCGAAGCGCGGATTATTGAGTGGATGCAGCGCTTTTCGCTGGACGCGCACTCGAAGCAGCCGGTCAGGAAGTATTCGCTCGGCATGAAGCAAAAACTGGGTATCATACAAGCGCTCATGGAGGAGCCGCGGCTGCTGATTTTGGACGAGCCGTTCAACGCGCTGGACGCGGAGAGCGCCCGAACGCTGCGGGAGGTGCTTTTGCAGTGCAAGGAGCAGGACAGGCTTATAATACTCACCTCCCACCACGCGGAGGACATCGCGCTTCTCTGCGGCGAGGTGGCGGAAATGCAGAGCGGCAAAGCGCTGTCTGTCAAAACACCGCCCAGCACACTGCCAGCAGGACGGGCTGGTGCAGCAGGTATATAATCAGGCTGTACCTTCCCGGGGCGGTCAGGGCGGCGGGGAGGCGCTTTGTCAGCAGCGGGCAGCTGCGTCGGCGGGACAGCTCGCCGCCGAGCCAGACACCGATGAAATACGCGAACGCCCACGGCAGCAGCGGGTAGTAGTCCGCGGAGCCGAAGCCCTCATAGCGCAGCCCCAGCGGGTAGAGCCACCGCGCGCCTACCGTCACGCTCCGCGTAACGGCTTGGCTCAGCGCCCAGAGCGCCGCCCACAGCAGCGGCGTCCACGGCGCGCGCAGTCTTTCCAGCCACGGGCGCGCGAAGTGACAGAGCATTGTCATAATGCCCAAAAACTGCAATATTCCGAACGCCACGGCCATGCCCAGCGCCGCCGTGACCAGCGACACCAGCAGCCCCGCGCAGAAAATATAAAACCCGCGGCGGAGATTATCGCGGGAAAAGCACGACGCCGCGCCGGAGACGATGATGAAGCTCGCCGCGCTGAAACAGCGCAGCGCCTCAGCCGGCGCGGAGGCGAGCGTTTCCCGTTCCAGCACGCCCAGCTGCGTGATGTCCCACAGGAAGTGGTACGCAACCATCGCTAAAATGGCAAGGGAGCGCCAAAGGTCGAGCGCGTCGATGCGCCCCGCCTTTTGCGCTCCCGGTATGTATTCCGGCCTCCGCATCACACGTTGAAGCGGAAATATGTAACGTCGCCGTCAGCCATCACGTAATCCTTGCCCTCGGCGCGCACAAGTCCCTTTTCGCGGGCGGCCGCCATGCTGCCGCACTCTTTCAGGTCGTCAAAGGCCACAATCTCGGCGCGGATAAAGCCGCGCTCTATGTCAGAGTGAATCTTGCCCGCCGCCTTGGGCGCCTTTGTACCCTTGGTTATCGTCCACGCGCGGCACTCGTCCGGCCCGCAGGTGAGGAAGGATATAAGCCCCAAAAGCGCGTAAGAGCACTTTATAAGCCGCTCCAAGCCGCCCTCGGTAAGACCCATTTCCTCCAAAAACAGCGCGCGCTCTTCCTCGTCCAGCTCGCCCAGCTCGGCCTCCACCTTGGCGCATATCGGCAGCACCTGCGCGCCCTCCGCCGCGGCGGCAGCGGCCACGGCCTGATAGTATGCGTTGGCGGCGTAGTCGCTCATGCCCTCCTCGTCCATGTTGCAGGCGTAGATGACGGGCTTGAGCGTCAGCAGGTCGCTGGTGGCAACAGTCTCGGCCTCGTCCTCGCTGCACTCGAACGTGCGTGCGCTTTTGCCATCGTTCAGGTGTGCCAGCAGCCGTTCAAAAAGCTCCGCCTCGCGCAGCAGCGCCTTGTCGCCGCCCTTGGCGGCTTTTTTTGCCTTCTCCACGCGCCGCTCGACCATTTCCATATCGGCTAAAATCAGCTCAAGGTTTATTATCTCCATGTCGCGCACGGGGTCCGTCCCGCCCTCGACGTGTATGACGTTTTCGTCGTCAAAGCAGCGCACGACGTGGACAATGGCATCGGTCGCGCGGATATTGCCCAGGAACTTGTTGCCCAGCCCCTCGCCCTTGGAGGCGCCGCGCACCAGACCGGCGATGTCCACAAACTCAACAACCGCTGGCGTGCGCTTTTTCGGGCTGTATAGCTCGCAGAGGAAGTCCAGCCGCTCGTCCGGCACCGTGACAACGCCGACGTTCGGCTCAATGGTGCAGAACGGGTAGTTGGCGCTGTCCGCCCCCGCGCTGGTTATGGCGTTAAAAAGTGTTGATTTGCCGACATTCGGCAGTCCGACGATACCTAATTTCATAGTATTAAACAAGCTCCTTTGTTCTCAAGTGAAGTTTCTCTCTGTTCTATCTGCCCATGCCGTATATGGCGCGGCAGGAAAGCCACGCGGGGAAGATGAACGGCACCGACCACGCCGTTTGCAGCGCCGCCGTGCGCATCACCGCCCCGAAGCGCGCGTCCACGGAAAAGAAGGCCGCCAGCGCCTGAACAAACGCCGCGACAGCCAGCGCCGCCAGCGCCGTGAGGCAGCAGGCCAGAAAGCGGCGGTTGACAAGGTACTCGCCCGCCACGCCGCTGAAAAAACCCACTATTGGCAGCGTCAGCGTGAACAGCACTGTGGAGCCGGAAAACGAGATGTCGCACAGCGCGCCCGCCGCGACGCCCAGCATACAGCCCCAAACGCCGCCCTCCAGCATACCGATGACGGCTGTGACCGCGGGAATGAACATACAGCGCACACCCAGCGGCGCCACGTGGTTGAGCATGGTGTTTTGCAGCACGAGCGACACGGCTATGACCGCGAGATATAATATCGCCCTGCGTATTTTTTGCAGATTGATTAGGTCAAAAATTATCATGGCTCACTCCGTGATGTCAAAGTCCTTTATCACAAAAACCTGTGAGAGCGTGTCGAAGTCAGCTGCCGGCTCCACAACTCCGTAGGTGCTCTGGCCGCCCGCCTCGGTCATAACCGCGGTCACGGTGCCTATGAGCAGCCCCGCGGGGAACGCTCCGCCGCTGCCGGAGGTCAGAACCTCATCCCCATCGAATATCTGTGAGCCGGAGGTTAAATACGCCACGCGCGTCAGGCCGCTCTGCATAAGCGAATACTCGCCCGTCAGCACTCCGGCGTAGCCGCCGCTGCCGACCAGCACGCCCACGCCCATGCCGACATCGACCACGGTGCGCACCGTGGCCCAAGTGTCGCCGACCTCGGAGACCTGACCGACCAGCGCGCCGTACTCGGTGATAACGCTGTCGCCCGCTTCTATGCCGCTGTCCATGCCCTTGCTGATAGTAAAGGCGGAGGAGTAGTTCCCCGCATCCCACGCGACAATTTTTGCCGACTCGTAGACAAAGTCGGAGTGCTTTTCGCTGAGATTCAGCAGCTCGCGCAGGCGCTCATTTTCCGCGGCCACCTCGTCATAGTCGCGGCTGTCGGCCTGCAGCTCGGCAAGAGCGCTGCGCAGCTCCTCGTTTTCCGCAACAAGCGTGTCATATTCATAAAGATAACCGTAAAGGCTCTCCAACCAGCCGACCATGGCTGTGGCCGCGCGCTGCACCGGCGCGCCGATTGCGCCCGCCGCGTTGGAGAGCAGACCCGCCGAGCCGTCGGCGGCGGACGAGGCCAGACCGACGATGAGCGCTGCGGCTATGACGACGGCGGCAAGGCGCGGGCCGTATTTCTTCAGATATGACGAGAGCTTCAAATCAGTTCAACACCCAGCTTTTTTAGCATTATACTCAGTCTGCTGACCGGCAGGCCGACAACATTGCAGTAGTCCCCGTCCACGCGGGTTATAAACACGGAGGCCAGCCCCTGAATGGCGTAGGCTCCCGCCTTGTCCATAGGCTCGCCGCTGGCGATGTACTCGTCCAGCTCGCGCTCCGTCAGCTCGCGCATCCAGACGTTTGTCTGCTCGACCTGCGTGTCGAAATCGCCGCCGTGCGCCACGGTGATGCCGGTGTATACGCGGTGTGTGCGCCCCGCCAGCTCAAGCAGTATGCGCCTTGCGTCGTCTGCGTCTTTCGGCTTGCCGTAAACCACGCTGTCCAGAGACACGAGCGTATCCGCCGCTATAACTATGTCTCCTTCCCTGCCCGCGGCCACCTCCGCGGCCTTGTCGCGTGAGCGGCGCGCGGCCAGCTGGGAGGGCAGGAGCTCGGGGTAGGGCTTTTCCTCTCCCACGGCGGGTATGACCTCGTACTTCAGGCGGGTAACGTCCAGCAGCTCCCTG
This sequence comes from Oscillospiraceae bacterium, assembly GCA_021202845.1. Classification (GTDB taxonomy): domain Bacteria; phylum Bacillota; class Clostridia; order Oscillospirales; family Oscillospiraceae; genus JAJQCF01. The sequence goes on along the minus strand of JAJQCF010000008.1, from coordinate 44,376 downwards.
CGCCGCGGAGACGCTGATGCAAGAATGATTTTCATGGTGTTTTCCCTCGCTTTTTCTTATTATTTGTACTTTCGCTTTGACATTTTATTTATTCCACACCTCGGTAGTAAAGTCCGCGTGTCAGGCCGTTGGGACGGTAAGCGGATTGGCCGAGGTAGGCTTTTGTTATCTCGCAGCACTCGCGCGGGCTCTCGGTTGTGAACATGAGCCGCCAGATTCCCGCTCCGGCGGAGAGCAAATCGTTCGCCCTGTCCGCCATGAACAGCTTATGCGCGTTGTAAACAACATTTCTGCACCCGAACTCGCGCACAACGGGGAACACAGACCCCATGCGGTCGGAGAGCGCAGCGGGCGCGGAGCAGGTACACTCGCCTGACGAGCGCTTTATTATGCACTGCTCGCTGACCATGAGCGGCAGGCGGCCGTAGACTATAAGCTCCGTCTCGATGCTCTTGGCCATGTCGCGTATCTGCGCCAGCCTGAGCTCGAACGAGACGGTAGTGGAGCGCAGCCCCGCGCGGCCCAGTTCCTCCAGCGCGTAAGAGTTGAACGCGTTCAGCCCGAAGTCGCCCCGTACGCACTCGAACGCGCTGCGCGCCAGCGCAATGTGGCCGAGGTTGCCTACCAGCGCCTCGCTCGCTCCCGCCTCGCGCGCGCTTTTCATCATCTCGGCAATTTCGGGGAACTGCGCGTCCGAGATGACCCGCGGCAGCACGGCGCATATGGTCTTGCCCGCGGCGCGGAACGGCTCGAAACGCTCCGGCGCGCTCGCCAGCAGCTCCAGCGGCGCGCACAGCGCGGAGTAGTCCGGCGCGGCCAGCTCCGGCGTCAGCTGCTCCGCTGTCAGCACCTGCACTCTCAGCTCCGGCACGGCGGGCGTCGGCAGCGGCCGAACGGGGCGCGGCGCGGCGCCGTAGCGGCGCTGGGGCAGCTCCGCGCGCTTTTCCGTCAGCGCCTCCAGCGCGCGGCGGCGCAGGGCGTTGATGGCCGCGGGCGGGAGATAGAGCCCGTCGTCCAGCACGGATACCACGCCGCGGCAGCGGTAGGGCGTGCCGCCGGTTTTGTAGAGCTGCTCGCTGAGCGCGCTCTTTGTCAAGGGCGTTGTCTCCGCCTTTTCCGGCGCGGGGCCGTAAACGGTGACAACCGCGCCCTCGCCGTCCGCCGCCGTCAGCTCCACGGGGCGGCCAAGGTGAACGGTTATGTGAAAGGCCGCGTCCACGCGCCGAGCCTCGCCGGAGGCGTATTTTTTGCGCGCTTCGTTGTACAGCTTTTTGGCGTCGGGGTCGGGCTCGCCCGCCGTGCCGAACATCTCCGCGCCGTGCTCACCGGTGAAGTAGCCGTCCGTGAAGCCCTCGCGCGAAAAGGCCGCCTCAAGGCGGCGGAGGTCCCTTTCGCTCGGCGCGATGCCGTGGACGGCGTGAGAATAAATTTCCGTAACTATGGCCGTGTACTCCGGCCTTCTCATGCGCCCTTCAATTTTCACGCAGGCTACGCCCGCCTCGTCCAGAGCGCCAAGGTGCTGCACAAGGCAGTTATCCTTTAAGCTCAGGGGGTAGTTGTCCGCCATTCTGCCCATGCTGTAGCGCAGGCGGCAGGGCTGGGCGCAGGCGCCGCGGTTACCGCTGCGGCGGCCTATGAGCGCGGACATATAGCACTGCCCGCTGTAGCAAAAGCACAGCGCGCCGTGGACAAAGACTTCTATCTCAATGGGCGAGCGGGCAGCGATATATTTTATCTGCTCCGAGCTCAGCTCACGTGCCAAAACAACGCGCTTCATGCCCAAATCTCTCGCCGCGTAAACTCCGGCAAGGTTGTGTACGCTCATCTGCGTGCTGGCGTGCAGCGGCAAATCCGGGCAAACCTCCCGCATAACGCGCGCCGCGCCAAGGTCCTGCACCAGCACCGCGTCCGCGCCGTTTTCCGAGACGAAGCGCCCGAGGCGCATCAGCTCCGGCAGCTCGCGGTCGGCCACGAGCGTGTTCAGCGCGGCGTACACCTTGCACCCGCGCGCACGGCAGTAGCGCGCCGCGTCAATAAATTCCTGCTCTGTAAAGTTTTTTGCGCCGCGGCGGGCGTTAAAACCGCCGAGGCCGAGATACACGGCATCCGCGCCGCTCTGCACGGCGGCAACAACGGCTTCGGGACTTCCCGCGGGAGATAGCAGCTCCAGCATATATGAAAACCTCTCGCTTTTTATGAGGATAGTTATTATCTAATGAATTATAACACACAACTATCTCTTGATTCAAGTGCTTATTCTGTGATATACTGTCGTGTACGAAATGCAAAGGACAAGGTCGCTTACACATGGGCACGGATATAAAAGACAACATCTCCATACCGCTCTCGGACGCCGACGCGCTGCTTGCCTGCGCCGACGGCGCGAGCGCGCTTTTGTATCTGCACATTCGCCGCACGGGCGGCCTGTCGATTTCAAAAGCGGCGCGTGAGCTGCGCCTCAGCGAGCGCGAGGTCTCGCTGGCGGCGGAAAAGCTGCGCAGGCTGGGGCTGCTGCCCCGCGCCGACGCCGAGCCGGAGGCGCGCGAGCTGCCGCAGTACACGGCGCTGGACGTGACCTCTCGCCCCGAGTTCGCCGCTCTGGTGGAGGAAACGCAGTCCGCGCTGGGGCGTATGCTGGGCGACAACGACGTGCGCATACTCTTCGGCATCTACGACCACCTCGGACTGCCGCCGGAGGTCGTGCTGCTGCTCATTTACCACTGCATCGACACTTACCGCGAAAAGCACGGCAGCGGGCGCGTGCCCACCATGCGCTACATAGAAAAAGAGGCGTGGTTCTGGGCGGATAACGAGATAATCACCATTGACGCCGCAGAGGAGCACATACGCCGCGAGAGCGAAAAAAAGCAGCTTCTCTCCAAGGTGCAGGACATTTTGCAGATTCGCGGCCGCGCGCTGACGGCGGGCGAGCGCAAGTACGTGGACTCGTGGCTGGAAATGGGTTTTCCGCCGGAGACGCTGGCCATCGCCTACGACCGCACGGTGGTGAACACGGGGCGGCTGACTTGGCGCTACATGGACAAGATAGTTCGCACTTGGCAGGAACGCGGGCTGTTCACGCCCGAGGCGGTGGAGGCCGGCGACAGCCGCTCGCCGAAGCGTCCCGCCGCCCCGCCGCAGCGCTCCGAGCCGCCGGTTGACGGTCAAAAGCAGCTTGAGCGAATGAAAAAGCTCTACGAGAACCTGAGTAACGGAGGTCGATAAAGCAATGGCGCTGGACGGAAAATGCTTGGCTGAGGCCAGAGCGCTGCTTGAGCAGCGGCGCGAGGCTAACGCGGAGGAGACCGCTAAGCGGCGGCGCGAGGCTCTCAGAGCCTGCCCGGGGCTGGCGGAGCTGGAGCGCGAGCGGCGCTCGGTATCCATGCGCCTTGTGCGCGCCGGCATAGACGGCGGGGCCGACTTCGACGCGCTGGAGGCGCAGGGACGGGAGCTGAACGCCCGCCGCGCTCGGCTCCTCGCCGCCCACGGCATAAGTGCGGAGAGCTTGGAGGACATATACTCCTGCCCCGTCTGCCGTGACCGCGGCTACACGGAGAGCGGGCGGCTGTGCTCCTGCCTGCGCGAGCTCTACGAGGGCGTGCGCACGCGGGAAATGTCGCGTATGCTCAAAACCGGCGACGACAGCTTCGACAGCTTTGATTTGACATTCTACTCCGACGAGTATAGCGCCGCGCTCGGCTCCTCGCCGCGGGCGCAGATGCAAATGGTCTACGACAACTGCCGCGTCTATGCGGAAAAGTTCAGTCTCTCTTCCCCCAACCTGCTGCTGCGCGGCGGCACGGGGCTGGGCAAGACGCGCCTTTCTGCCTGCATAGCGCGCACGGTGTCGGAAAAGGGCTTTTCCGTTGTCTACGACACGGCGGGCAGCGTGTTCGACGTCTACGAGACGCGCAGGTTCTCCCGCGACGGCGACAAGGCGGACGAGGCCGAGCGCGGAGCCGCGCGTTTTTCCGAATGCGACCTGTTCATTCTTGACGACCTCGGCACGGAGATGACGACCAGCCTGACGCAAAGCGCGCTCTACACGCTCGTCAACACCCGCCTGAACGCCGGCAGGCCGACCATAATAAACACGAACCTCTCCCCCTCGGAGCTGGCAAAGCGCTATATGCCGCAAACCGTCTCGCGCTTAGAGGGCGAGTTCGTCCAGCTGCGCTTCTACGGCAGCGACATTCGGGCAATAAAGCTCGACAGGAAATATTACGATTCATGAGGAAAAGGGCTGAACCGCGGCAACGGAGCAGGTGCGGCCGCCTATATGGTCACTTGTGTTCCTCCTTTGCCGCGTTTTCAGCGATGTGTATTGTATCCAAATATGCCTGTTCCACGGGAGAGAGTTCTTTCATTTGAAACTTGCTGTATTCCTCACTCGCCTTTTTCAGAGCTTCCGCGTGGCTCACTTTCCCACTGCCTGCAAGCAGCGGCCTGCCGCCGGAGCTAAGAATAGTATCCAGTTGGCGAATATAATCGCTCATATACATTGGGCGATGCTCAATGGCACTGATTTCGGCAAAGTCAAAATATCCCGAAACGAGGTTATTCAGAATTTTAAGCTCATCCTCATTCAGATAATTTTTGGCTATGGAGATATCTTTCTTCAGCGGGAAACTCCCTGAAAAGGTTTTCAGCCCCATGAATGGCTGCTCAGCGTCAGCTCTCTGATAGATAACTTCTGCCGCTGTGTGGCCGTGTGCAGCATAATGCAGCTTGTTCTGCACTATTTTGAAGAACTGAACAGATTCCTCACTATGCGGGTCATAATCAACCGCAGTTGCGTACAAGTCCAACACTTGACGATACATCACTTTTTCCGAAGAACGGATATCCCGAATACGCGCCAAAAGCTCTTTCCAATAAGCGCCTCCGCCATTGCCCTTAAGGCGTTCATCGTCCATCGTAAAGCCTTTTATTATGTATTCTTTTATACGCTCGGTTGCCCATTTGCGAAAATGCGTACCGGCAATGGATTTTACCCGATAGCCAACGGAAATGATTACATCAAGATTGTAAAACTTTGTTCTATATCGTTTCCCGTCAGATGCAGTTGTCAAGGATTCCTTGACAACTGATTCCGGCAAAAGCTCGCCATCTCTGAAGCAGTTGTTGATATGCAAGCTAATGTTCTGTTTGCTCGTCTGAAAAAGCTCTGCCATTTGCATTTGTGTCAGCCAAACAGTTTCGTCTTCCAGCTTTACATCCAACTGTGTTAAACCGTCTTCAGTCTGATATACAACGATTTCTCCGTATTCACCGGATATTCTTTTTTCCTTCATGTTAGTCACCGCCTATATGCCCAGCATTTTCATAATACAGGTCTAAAATAGCCTCACAGATTTTTTTGAAATTTTGTTGACATTTTTCGATAAGCATTATATTATGTTTATTGAAAAACTGCAACAAAATAAATCTCATCAAGCCGTACAAATTCAATAACTATTCGGGTCTGAGCAAGCAGCGGCTTGGCGCAGCCCTAATTTTTTATGACGGATTTTACGGCAGAATAACCGCGCGGTTTTTAATGCCGGCAGTATAATATTACTGATGATTTTACTTCGCTCACGGATAAATCACGCTTAAAAAGGAGGCGGGTGGATTGGAAGGCAGCTTTTTTGCTCTTGTCAGCCGCATGAAGTACATAGGGCGCTGGTCGCTTATGCGCTCGGCGGTGGCGGAGAATGTGCAGGAGCACAGCCATATGACCGCGGTGATTGCCCACGCGCTGGGTGTTATCAGGCGGGACGTTTTCGGCGGCGAGTGCGACCCCAACGAGCTGGCCGCGATTGCGCTCTACCACGACGCTGCGGAAATTCTCACGGGTGACCTGCCCACGCCGATAAAATACCACAGCAGGCAGATAAAGTCCGCCTACGCCGAGGTGGAGGAGCTGGCCTGCGAAAAGCTGACGGCCACGCTGCCGGAGGCGCTGCGCCCCGCCATCGGCAGTCTGCTCTCCGCCGAGCGCGACCCCGCCCGCTACGAGCTGGTGAAGGCCGCGGACAAGCTCTCCGCCTACATCAAGTGCATCGAGGAGCGCAAGGCGGGGAACATGGAATTTGTCTCCGCGGAGGAAAGTACGCGAAAAATACTTGATTCCATGCCCCTACCTGAGGTAAAATACTTTATTGACAGCTTTATCCCCGCTTTCGAGCTTAGCCTCGACGAGCTGGGCACAATAGACAGCTAAGGAGAAATAAACATGAAAGCCATTGTATCTGTTCTGGGCGCCGACCACGTCGGCATTCTCGCCTATGTCTGCGCTGCGCTGGCAGAGCGCAACGTGAACATTCTGGACGTCACGCAGACCATACTCCAAGATTACTTCACCATGAGTATGCTGGTGGACGTATCCGAATGCAACATACCGTTCGGCGAGCTGGCCGAGCAGCTGCACGCCGGCGGCGCGGAGCAGGGTCTTGAAATACGCATACAGCGTGAGGAAATCTTCCTCTCCATGCACCAGATTTGAGGCGGCGCTATGATTAGTCAGGGCAATATTTTTCAGACGCTGGAGATGATACGCCAGCAGCATCTGGACGTGCGCACCATAACGATGGGCATTTCCCTGCGCGACTGCGCGGACGAGAACATTGACCGCAGCTGCACAAAGGTCTACGACAAAATATGCCGCTTGGCGGGCAACCTTGTCAAGACCGGCTGCGACCTCGAAGCGGAGTTCGGCATACCCATTGTCAACAAGCGCGTCTCCGTAACGCCTATTTCCATGGTTGCGGAGAGCTGTCGGGCGGAGAGCCTTGTACCTTTCGCCCATGCGCTTGACCGCGCGGCCAAGGAGATTGGCGTGGACTTCCTCGGCGGCTTTTCCGCGCTGGTGCAAAAGGGCGCGACAAACGGCGACATTCGCCTCATTGAATCAATCCCGCAGGCGCTGGCGGAAACGGACGTTGTCTGCGCGAGCGTCAACGTGGGCTCCACGCGCGCGGGCATCAACATGAACGCCGTGCGGCGCATGGGCGAGATTATAAAGCTCACCGCCGAGGCCACGGCCGACCGCGGCGGCTTCGGCTGCGCCAAGTTAGTGGTATTCTGCAACGCCGTGGAGGACAACCCGTTTATGGCGGGCGCGTTCCACGGCCCCGGCGAGCCGGAGTGCGAGATTAACGTCGGCGTTTCCGGCCCGGGCGTTGTTCACCACGCCATTCAGTCCATGCGCGGCAAGCCGCTGGACGAGATTGCGGAGACAATAAAGCGCACCGCCTTCCGTGTTACGCGCGTGGGACAGCTTGTGGCGCAGGAGGCCAGCGCGCGGCTGGGCGTGCCCTTCGGCATTGTTGACCTCTCGCTTGCGCCGACCCCCGCGGTGGGCGACAGCGTGGCGGATATTCTTGAGGAAATCGGCCTTGAGAGCGTCGGCGCGCCGGGCACGACGGCGGCGCTGGCCATGCTCAACGACGCGGTGAAAAAGGGCGGCGTTATGGCCTCGTCCAACGTGGGCGGGCTCTCCGGCGCGTTTATCCCCGTCAGCGAGGACGCGGGCATGATTCGCGCAGCGCGCTCGGGGGCGTTAAAAATAGAGAAGCTGGAGGCCATGACCTGCGTCTGCTCGGTCGGGCTGGACATGATTGCCGTGCCGGGCGACACCTCCGCCGCCACCATATCCGGCATAATCGCGGACGAGGCCGCCATCGGCATGATAAACAATAAGACTACCGCCGTGCGCATAATCCCCGTCCCCGGCCAGACCGTGGGCGGCACGCTGGACATGGGCGGTCTGCTGGGTACCGCGCCGGTCATGCCGGTAAGCCCGTACTCCTGCGAGGCTATGATTTCCCGCGGCGGACGCATCCCCGCACCCATACACTCACTCAAAAACTGAGACTGAAAGGAACTGACCCGAAAAAATGGCTAAGGATAAAAAAGTTGAGAGCATAACCGACATGGAGGCGGACTTCGCCCAGTGGTTCACTGACGTCTGCACAAAGGCGCAGCTGGTGGACTACTCCGGCGTCAAGGGGCTGTTCATCCTCCGCCCCTACGGCTACGCCATCTGGGAGAACATACAGGGCGTGCTGGACAAAAAATTCAAGGAGACGGGACACGAGAACGTCTCCATGCCGCTGCTCATTCCCGAAAGCCTGCTGCAAAAGGAAAAGGACCATGTGGAGGGCTTCGCGCCGGAGTGCGCGTGGGTCACAATGGGCGGCGCGGAGGAGCTGACCGAGCGCCTGTGCGTGCGCCCGACGAGCGAGACGCTGTTCTGCGAGCACTGGAGCCACGTGCTGCACTCTTGGCGCGAGCTGCCCATGCTCTACAACCAGTGGTGCAGCGTGCTGCGCTGGGAAAAGACCACGCGCCCGTTCCTGCGCGGCCGCGAGTTTTTGTGGCAGGAGGGGCACACGCTCCACGCCACCGCCGAGGAGGCCATTGCGGAGACAAAGCAGATGCTGGAGATTTACGCCGACCTCTGCGAAAACTACCTCGCCATGCCGGTCATCCGCGGACGCAAGACGGACAAGGAGAAGTTCGCCGGTGCGGAGGACACCTACACCATTGAGTGCATGATGCACGACCACAAGGCGCTGCAGTCCGGCACGAGCCACTACTTCGGCGACGGCTTTGCCCGCGCGTTCAACATTACATTCACCGACAAGAACAACCAGCAGGCGTGGCCGCACCAGACGAGCTGGGGACTTTCCACGCGCATAATCGGCGGCATAATCATGACCCACGGCGACAACAACGGCCTTGTGCTGCCCCCGCGCATTGCGCCCGTGCAGGTCATAGTCGTGCCGGTGGCGCAGCACAAGCCCGGCGTTACGGAGAAGGCGCAGGAGCTGCTTGCCGCGCTCAAGGCGGCGGGCATACGCGCCAAGATAGACGTCAGCGACAACTCCCTCGGCTGGAAGTGCGCGGAGTACGAGATGAAGGGCGTGCCTCTGCGCGTTGAGCTGGGGCCGCGCGACATTGAGCAGGGCGTATGCGTGGCCGTGCGCAGGGATAACTTTGAAAAGGTCACTGTCGCCATTTCCGAGCTGGCCGAGCGCGTGCCGGAGCTACTGGACGCGGTGCAGGCGGGGCTTTACGAGAAGGCGAACGCCAACCTGACAAGCCACATATTCCCCGCGCAGTCGCTGGAGGAGGCCAAGGCGCTGCACGACGAGCACGGCGGCTTTATCAAGACCATGTGGTGCGGCAGCGAGGAGTGCGAACAGCGCATGAAGGACGAGGCGGGGCTGACCTCCCGCTGCATACCGTTCGTGCAGGAGCGCGTCGGCGATGTCTGCCCCATCTGCGGCAGGAAGGCCGACACCACAATTTTCTGGGGCGCCGCCTACTAACCGCGCGGGGCGCGGGGCCAATTCGTTACTGACGCTGGCGAGAGACTTACATTTGCCGCTCGACTTGTTGTGTTTAATTCATTGGCAACGTTTCGCTCTTATTGGGGTGCGGAATATAATCTTTAATTACTCTGATTCAACCGATAGCTTTTGGAGGTGAACGGGCATCAATAAGCAGAAGTATATCGCCGAGCTGAACCGGCTGTTGGGCTTTATGTCGGCGCGGGACAGGGCGGCGGAGATTGCAAAATATGAGGCTATGTTCGACGAGTGCGACGACGTGGAGGCGCTTGTCGAGCGCTTGGGCACGCCTACGCGCGTGGCCGTTTCCATTGCGGCGGGCTACGTGCCCTCGCCGGAGGAGGAGATTTTCTCCGAGCAGGACGCGGAGGCCGAGACGCCGCCCGAGCCCGAGGCGGAGTCGGAGAGCGCGCCCGCGGAGGAGGTGCCGGAGCAGATTCAGCTGGGCGAGGTGTTCGCCATGCCTACCGCCGCAGCCGAGGCCGAGGAGCCGGAGGAAGCGCCGACCCCTCAGCGCCGTGTGCGCCCCGTCGCGCTGGTGTTCTATCTCCTGTTCGCCGTTATAATCGGCATACCCGTGGCCATAGTGCTCATATGCTTCGGCGTGCCGTTTATGGCAATGGGCGTGGGCACCGTGGCGGGCGCCATGTGGTGCGCGCGCTCGCTCATCGCCATGTTCAGCATGTTTTCCGACGTGCTGCTCACCGTCGGCGCGGCGGCTGTCTGCTGCGCCGTGGGGCTTGTCGTAACTTGGCTCGGCCTGTGGATTAGCATAGTGCTGGGCAGGCTCTGGATTGGCTCCGCCCTCATCGGCTGGGGACGCAAAGCCTGCTGGAAGGAGGCCGCGGAGCAATGAGACGCACTTGGGGCATAATTTTGATAATCGCGGCCGTTTTAGCCGTGGGCGGAATAATCTGCATCGGCGTGGGCTTTATGACCGGCGCGAGCACCGAGCGCATGATTGAAAGTGTATTCGGCGGCCGCGAGGAAATGGAGCTTATGTTCCAGCTTCTCTCGCAGGAGCTGGGCGAGATATTCGGGTGAGCGCTGTGGACGATGTGACAAGGCCGCAGAATGTCCGCCTTTCGGACAGCGGGCGCGCGGTGCGCATACTCGACCAGAGCCTGCTGCCCAACCGAACAGTTTACTTGGAGCTTTCCGGCCTCAGTGAGCTGTACGAGGCCATCGCCTCCCTGCGAGTGCGCGGCGCTCCCGCAATCGGCATTTTCGCGGGCTACGCCATGTACGTACTGTCCCTGCAAACCGCGGCGGAGGACGCGGGCAGCTTTTTGGCCGAATGCCGCGCTAACCGCGACTATCTCAACTCCTCCCGCCCGACGGCGGTGAACCTTCGGCGTATGCTTGACCGCCAGCTGACCGCGGCGCAGTCCGCCCGCGGCGGCGGGATTGCCGAGATGCAGCGCGCCATGCTGCGCACCGCCGAGGCCATACACCGCTCGGACATAGCCATGTGCCGCGCCATTTCCGAGCACGGCTTAGGGCTGATAAAACCCGGGGACAGCATACTGACGCACTGCAACGCAGGGCCGCTGGCGACCTCCGAGTACGGCACGGCGCTGGGGCCGGTCTTTTTAGCGCACGAGCGCGGCATACCGCTGCACGTCTGGTGCGACGAGACCCGCCCGCTGCTTCAGGGCGCGCGCCTCACGGCCTACGAGCTTCAATCCGCGGGCATAGACTGCACGCTAATCTGCGACAATATGGCGAGCCTTGTGATGAAGCAGGGGCGGATAAACGCCTGTTTTGTCGGCTGCGACCGCGTGGCGCGCAACGGCGACACCGCCAACAAGATAGGCACCTCCGGCGTGGCAATCTTGGCCGCCTACTACGGCATACCCTTCTACGTCCTCGGCCCGTCCTCCACCATCGACCCCGACTGCCCCGACGGGGCGCATATACCGATAGAACTGCGCGACGAGGAGGAAATCAAGTCGCGCTTTTTCGCCTCTCCCACCGCGCCGCCGGAGGTGAGGTGCTATAATCCGGCCTTTGACGTGACCGACCACACGCTGATAACGGCCATCGTCACCGAGCGCGGCGTCTGCTACCCGCCGTTCGAGGCGAGCCTTTCGGCATTCTTCAAGGAGGCGGAGACATGAGCGCATACCCGACCGACCGCGAGGCGATAGAGCAGATACTTGACGTGGGCAAAAAGCTCTTTCAGCGCGGCTTCGTGGCGGCGAACGACGGCAACCTGAGCGTGCGCGTGGGCGAAAACGCCGTGTGGGTCACGCCCAGCGGCGTTTCCAAAGGCAGCATGACAGAGCAGATGCTTGTCAAGCTGAGCTTGGACGGCGCGCTGCTTTGCGGCACGGCCAAGCCCTCCTCGGAGACGGGAATGCACCTGCGCATCTACCGCGAGGACCCGCTTGTGCGGGCAGTCGTCCACGCGCACCCGCCGGCGGCAACGGCATTCGCGGCGGCGGGGCTGGCGCTGGAAAGGCCGGTTTTGCAGGAGGCGGTCGTGCAGCTCGGAACCGTACCGCTCGCGCCCTTCGCCCTCCCCGGCTCGCCCGAGGTCGCGGAGAGCGTCGCGCCCTACGTCCGCGGCGGCTCCCGTGCGCTGCTGCTGGAGTACCACGGCGCAGTCGCGTGGGGCGACACCATGCAGCAGGCCTACTTCCGCATGGAGTGCTTAGAGCAGTGGGCAAAAGTGGAACTGAACCTCCGCGCCCTCGGCTCCTCTCGCGCCATCCCGCCGGAACAAGTCGCCCGCTTGGAAGCCCTAAGACCAAGCTGGGGCGTGCGGTGAATGCGGGCGTTTAAAAAGGAATTAAGGGAACCTCTTTAGCTGCCGACACCGCAGCTCTCGGAGGTTCCCTTTATATTATTATTGTATCAAAACTACTTCGTCGGGCGCGAGACAATTTCGTTCACGAGCGCCGCTACTGTGACTTCGCCCGTCATCAGGCGTATGCAGTCCGTTTCGGTTTGCTCTGTCACGCGAAAGCCCTCCATGCGCGTCGAGGCCAAGGCCGCGCGCAGCGCTTTGTATTCCTGTTCACTCATAGTGTGTCCTCCGTTATGCAAAAAGTCAGGTGCAAAGACCTGACTTTTTGTGGAGCTGGTAATGTGACTCGAACACACGACCTGCTGATTACGAATCAGCTGCTCTACCGGCTGAGCTATACCAGCGTGCTGCTTAACAGCGTATGATATTTTAACACAGCCGTGCGGGAAAGTCAACTGATTTTTCACGCTGAAAGTTTGGTATAAATTTACGTTTGCTAATCATCGTATCCATAAAGATGACCGCAGCCTTAGCCAGGGCGGTCATCTTTATTGCGGTACTGTAAAATTACAGACGCAACAGTGGCGATACACCAACGTCCCCACATACAACAAGACCATGCGCCGTTGTGACGCATGGTCTTATCGTTTTGCAGGTCACACTGCGAGGGGGTACGCGGTGGCCTGTCGGTGATAAATTAAACCCGGATAACGTGGGAGCCGGTAAATAACCCTGCGTGTGCAGGTGGGTCGCCTCCCCGCCGCTTTGCTGCTTCCAACGTCCGCTCCGAATCGGGTTCGGGCGGGAGGCCTGCAATCCGCGGCAGGAGTTTATCCGGCGTCCCTAAAAGTCGTGTAGGTCCATACAGGCTCAAAAAATCCACGCCATTGCCGGGGAAAATCCGCTTTCGCGGATTTTTTATGATGTCAGCCGACCTCACAGATGCGCTCGGTCGGTGCGGGGACCGGCGTTTTTACTGCTCGGCGGAGTCGTCCTCCTCGGAAAAGACCTCCTCCATGTATATGGCATAAACCTTTTCCAGCAGCTCCTCGTCGTCCACGCTGTCGAATACCTCCATTGCGTCCTGCTCGGAGGAACGGAGGATTACAAAGCCGTAGTCGGGGTCATTCTCGTCCATGTCCGCGGGTAAGAACACAACATAGGTCTCATCTTCGTATTCCACGCGGCCGACAATCTCCATCTGGAAAGCATTGCCGTCCTCGTCGGTAAGCTCAATGAGTATGCCTTCATCGTCCATACACGAACGCCCCTTTCTGTCCTTGCGTTCATATTGTACCCCATCACAGCAGAAAAATCAACATAAATTTTTGGCGGAAATATTGCATTATGAACCCAAATCCTCCAGTAGCTCCAGCAGCGCGCCCCTGTCCGCCGCGGGCAGTCCCTCGCGCAGCAGCGTTCTGTCCGCCTCGCGCAGCGTGCCGACCTCTATGTCCGTTACCTCGACGGGGTGGCGCAAATCCCCGCTCTGGAAAATTGCCACAACTCCGCCGCTCTCGCCCAGCACATAGCCGCCCGCCGCGCCCGCTCCCGCCAGCAGCGACGCCGCCGTGTTGACCCCCAGAGCCACGGCGCCGGAGAACAGCAGCACGCATATCACCATTTTTATAGTTGTTTTCACAGAAAAAACACCTCGCTTATGCGAAGATTTTGCCCCAAACAGAGGAAAATAATTCATAGTAAGGGAAAGTTCACAAAAATTATGCACTATTCCGGCACAATGTGCTATAATAAACGGGCTAAATGTGATACAATTAACATCCGACCGAAACTGCCGGCCGCACTGCGCCGGCGTCTCGACACGGGAAGGAGCGTCGGAGCTTGAGTATAAAGGATAAATTTAAAAGGCCGCGCGAGAAATCCGGCAGCGGCAAGGCCAAGCGCGCCGCCGCCACCGCCGCGGATGTGACAGCGCTCACCGTCGGCGGCATACTGCGCACGGCACTGAGAATTATTATGACCGCCGTTCTTGTTTTCATAACCACGGCGCTGCTCTTTGCCTGCATTTTTGCAATTTACGTCAAGACCACGCTCAGCACCGACCTTGACATCACAATGGAGGAGCTGAGCCTGAATCTGAGCAGCACGGTGTGGTATCAGGACAGCGACGGCGAGTATCAGGAGCTGATGACGCTCAGCAACCTCGAAAACCGCATCTGGGTGGACTACGACAACATTCCGCAGGATATGCTGGACGCAATCGTGTCCATCGAGGACCAGCGCTTTTACGAGCACAAGGGCGTGGACTGGTACCGCACGCTGGGCGCGTTCTACACCATGTTCACCAAAATGGACAACGACTTCGGCGGCTCGACAATCACCCAGCAGCTCATCAAGAACGTCACCGGCGAGGACGAGGGCACCGTCGCGCGCAAGCTGACGGAGATATTCCGCGCGCTGGAGCTGGAGAAGAACTACACCAAAGAGGAAATTCTCACTTGGTATCTGAACAAGGTCTACTTCGGCGAGAACTGCTACGGCATCTACACCGCGGCGCAGACCTACTTCGGCAAGGACGTCTGGGACCTCAGCCTTGCCGAGTGCGCCAGCATTGCCGGAATCACCAACAACCCCTCGCGCTACGACCCGTTTATAAACACCGAGGCCAACAAGGAGCGGCAGGAGACTATCCTTTACGAGATGTACGACCAAGGCTATATAACCTATGATGAGTACACCGAGGCCGTGAACGAGGAATTGCAGTTCCTGCGCGGCGAGGACGAGGCCTACGAGCAGACTATCTATTCTTATTATATTGAAGTTGTTATAAATGATGTTCTCGCCGACCTCATGGAGGAGCGCGGCATCAGCCTTGACACCGCCAAGCAGCTGCTGTATAACGGCGGCTACCAGATTTACTGCTGCCTTGACCCCGAAATTCAGGCGCAGGTGGACGCGGTTTACGAGGATGTGGACAATCTGCCGCGCTCCTATGTCCAGACCGACCAGCAGCTGCAGTCGGCCATAGTCATCATGGACCCCTACACGGGCGAAATTCTCGCGCTCAGCGGCGGAGTGGGCGAAAAGACGAGCAACTTCGGCTTCAACCGCGCCACGGACGCCCAGCGCGCCTGCGGCTCCAGCACCAAGCCGCTCTCCGTCTACGGCCCCGCGCTGGAGTACGGCCTGATAACGCAGACAACGCTCATCAACGACTCGCCGGACATCACCCTTTCCGGCACGAGCTGGTTCCCGCGCAACTCCGGCAACACCTACACCTACGGCAACGTGACGGTGCGCTACGCCCTTGCCCAGTCGCTGAACACCATTTCCGCACAGATAATGGATAAGCTGACCCCCGCGGTGAGCTACGAGTACATGACCGAGCGCCTCGGCTTCACCTCGCTGGTGGAGGCCGACATGGACTACGCGCCCTTGGCGCTGGGAGAGTACACCTACGGCGTTACCGTGCGCGAAATGGCGCAGGCCTACTGCTCGTTCGTCAATAACGGCACATTCACCTACGCCAGAACGTATACTTTGGTGACGGACTCCTACGGCACGACCATTCTTGACAATCAAGCCGACACGCACACCGCCTTTTCCTCCAATACCGCCGCCAACATCTGCGATATGCTCTATAACGCCGTGCAGACCGGCACAGGCTCAGCGGCCAACTTCACCACCACCGCCGTGGCGGGCAAGACCGGCACCAGCAGCAACAACAACGACCGCTATTTCGTGGGCTTCACGGAGTATTACGTGGCTGCCTGCTGGACGGGCTACGATACGCCGGAGACGATGTACTTCTACTCCAACCCCGCCGTGACAATCTGGAAGAGCATCATGGAGCCGATACACGAGGGACTGGAATACATGGATTTCCCCACGCCCGTAATAGGCGCAGCGACGACGATATTTGTGGACGAGGAGGAGCCGGAGGAGACCGAGGAGCCCGAAGAGAGCGAGGTGCCCGACGAAACCGAGCAGCCCGCCGCGACCGAAGAGCCGGAGGAAACCCCGACCGCCACCCACGCCCCGATAGACGCCGACGAACCCGAAGTAGTCCTCCCCACCGACCCGCCCGAGCCGGAAGCCCCCGTGGAAACGGAGGCAGTCAGCTCCGACAACACAGACAGCGAGACGGAGGAAGGGTAAAGGGAATAACAAAAGGCGCAGTACATTGTACTGCGCCTTTTGCTGAATATGGGATTACCTTGCTTTTAAAACAGCTGCATACTGCCACTGGCAAGCAAGAGATTTATACGATTTTTGCTTGAAAATGTAAGTATTTTATAAAGCGCAACGCAAATGATTTTTCTGTTGACAGCACGCAGAAAATGCAGTACAATGTACTGCAAGAAAGGAGGGCTTGAATAATGGCGTTTTCAATCAGGCTCACAGATGAGGAAAAAGCTCTGGCGGACAGCTACGCGAAGCTGCACTCCATTTCCACGGCCGAGGCGTTCAAGCGGGCGCTCTTCGAGATGATAGAGGACGAGTGCGACATCGACACTGCCAAGCAGGCTTATGCCGACTACCTCGAAAATCCGGTAACTTATACGCATGACGAAGCGAGAGAGATTCTGGGATTATGATAGAGTACAACGTTGAATACACGGACAGAGCGCTGAAAGAGCTCAAAAAAATGGATAAGTACACCCGACAAATGATTTTTGCGTGGATTACCAAGAACCTTGTCCATTGCGAGGACCCGCGGGAGCACGGGAAGGCGCTGACGGCCAACCTCAAGGGACAGTGGAGCTACAGAATAGGCGACTACCGCCTGCTGTGCCAGATTAACGACGATGCACTTATAATCCTCGCCCTCACTGTCGGCCACCGCCGCACGGTCTATGAGGACAGACAGTAAATAACAAAATCACGTACCCCGCCGCGGCGGGGTACGTTGCATGGGAGGCGCATTTTTATGCCCAGCAGCTGGAAACGCTCGCCGGAGGAGCTGCACAAATCCTACATTGCCAACACCGAGGCGTTTTACAAGGCGGCGGGGCGCTCGCTCGCGGGGGAGCTGGACGCTTTCATCGCGGGCGCGGCCTGCGGGCTGTGGCGGCGCTCCGGCGGCGTGACGCAGGCTCACGTTGACGCGGCCAATCAGCTTTTTTCCAAGGGTCAGGTCATGCCCCGTTGGCTGCTCTGGGAGCTGACGGAAAAGGTCTGCTCCGCGCCGGACTTCATACCGCCGCTGTTCTTCTGGACGCTGGCGGAGAACGACGCCAAGCGCGGCACGGACTTCTCCCGCGTCTTTATCCGTATGTTCACAAACATCATGCTCACTTTGGCCGCCGTCAACGACGACGTATCCATGGCCGAGGCGGAGTACATCACCGACTGCTGCGACAAGCTCACCGCCGTCTGCGACAGCTCCGGCGTAAAAAAGTCCAAGCCCGCGCTGCGCCCCGCCGAATTCGTCACCAGCGGCGAGGTCAGCTTTGTGGACAAGAACCCTCCCGCCGCGGCCGGCAGTGCTAAAGGCGTTCCCGAAAAGGAAAAAGCCCCCGCGCAGGAGGCAGAAAAGCCGGACTTTGACGCGCTTATGGCGCAGTTGGAGGGCTTAGTCGGGCTGGAGGAGATTAAAAAGGACGTAAAGAGCCTTGTAAATCTCATCAAGGTGCGCTCATTGCGCCGCGAGGCGGGACTTCCCGTGCCGCCGATGAGCCTGCACCTTGTTTTCACCGGCAACCCCGGCACAGGCAAGACCACGGTCGCGCGCATTTTGGCGGGACTTTACGCCGCAATAGGCGTGCTCAGCCAAGGCCAGTTAGTGGAGGTTGACCGCTCCGGCCTCGTGGCGGGCTACGTCGGGCAAACGGCGCTCAAGACGCAGGAGGTCATCAAGTCCGCGCTGGGCGGCGTACTGTTCATTGACGAGGCGTACTCCCTTGCCTCCGGCGGCGAGACGGACTTTGGGCAGGAGGCGATTGACACGCTGCTGAAGGCAATGGAGGACAACCGTGACGACCTTGTTGTCATTGTCGCGGGCTACACCGAGCCAATGGAGCGCTTCATCGGCTCCAATCCCGGCTTGCAGTCGCGCTTTAATAAATATTTCTTCTTCCCCGACTACAACGGCGAGCAGCTCTACGCCATGTTTGCCTCCCAGTGCGAGCGCGGAGGCTACACGCCGGACGCGGAGGCCGCCGAGTGCGCTCGCTCGCTGCTTGAAGAGATGTACGAAAACCGCGGCCCCAACTTCGGCAACGGCCGCGATGTGCGCAATATGTTTGAAAACGCGGTAGTTCGCCAAGCCAACCGCGTGGCCGCCATGACCGCCCCCGAAAAGTCCGACCTCATGCAGCTGAAAAAGTGCGACTTGACGGACGCAGAGACGCCCGACAACGCTTAGCTCCCGTATATCTCCGCCAGCAGCCGCAGACCGGCCGCGGTGCGGAACACCTTATTGCGGAAATTTTCTATACTCTGCCTGCTCATGCGGCTCTCCGAGGCGTTGACAAGGAAGTCCGCCTCGACAAGAATCTGATAGTCGTCCCCGTCGATGTTGGAGAACGTGTGGTGGTGCCCCACTAAGTAGCATATTCTCTCCAGCTGCTCCTTCGGCAGGTCAAAGTCGGCGTAAAACTCCCGCGTCAGGGGAACGCCCTCGGTCTGCTGGTGCTCGCCTGCGGTGTTGCCGTACTTCTCGCGGCAGAGCGGGCAGGCGATGTCGTGCGCGATAGCCGCCAGCTCCAGCGTCTCCAGCGTTCCTGCGTCCAGTCCCTCTAACTCGCCGATGGTTCTGGCATATCCCCAAACCTTCAAAAAATGCTCAATATCGTGGACGCTCCCGTTATAAAACGAAATCATCTTCTCAATGGCGCGTGAAATCATGGTTTAACCTCATTTTTTGCAAATATTTATATGCAAGTATGTAAAATACTTGGCAATAAGAGCCTCCGCAGAATAATAATACTTCTGCGGAGGCTGTTTTGTGCTGGCAGAGCCGTTTGACGCTTTACAAAGTCGTACCGCGGTCTACTACTATTGTCTGACCTGTAACGGCCATAGAATCGTCGCTGGCAAAGTACAGTATGGCCTTTGCTTGGTCGTCAACCGTGGCCGGCGTTATGGTGCGGTCAATGTGCTTGTCCGAAATTTCTGCCATTGCAGTGTCAACGTCACTCATCATGTCCCAGAGCGGAGAGGGCGTGGGGCCGGGCGCGACCACGTTAGCGCGGATAGCGGTTCCCGCAAATTGCAGCGCCACGTTCTTTGTAGCCGCAATAACACCGGCTTTGGCAGCAGAGTAGGAAACGCCTGCCACGGAGCGGGTTCCGCCAATGGAGGATATGTTCACGATGCTGCCCTTTCCTGCGGGAACCATGTATTTCAGGACTTCCTTCATCATGTAGAAAACGCTGTACAAATCCAACTGGACAACCTTGTCCCAAAACTCATGCTTAACATAAGTTACAGATTGGAAATCGTCCGCAATTCCGGCGCTGTTCACCAGCACGTCAATTCTTCCGAAGGCGTCTATTGCGGCTTTGACAGCGTTTTCGCAATCCTCAATTTTTGTAACGTCGGCGGAAACTGAAATGGCCTCAACGCCCTTCGCCTTGCAGTATTCCTCCACCTCGTGCAGCTTCTCTATGCGACGTGCTACCAAAACAAGGCTGGAGCCTTCCTCGGCAAAAACCTCCGCGGTGCGTTTTCCGATACCGGAGTTAGCGCCGGTTATCAAGGACACTTTTCCTTTTAAGCGATTCAAATGCAAATCCTCCTTATTATGTATTTAAGAGCAGCGAACGCCGCGCCGCGTGGCGCGCTGCGCCTTCGTCCGTCTCAGCTCCTGCTATTATTGTAACACCTTACCACGGCACGGTCAACAGTTTTTTCCTGTAATAAAACCTATGTAGTTGTAAATTATGTATTTATGTTACAATCGCAAGCCACCCGTTTGATACGTCACGACAAACGCTGACGTATCTCTATCGCACTTTGAATGCTTGCATTTGCAATCAAAATCTGATATACTATGGGAAGTAAAACAAGGAGCTGATTCACATGGCAAATACAACAGCCGTTTATGCAAGAATTGACACCAATCTGAAAGAAAACGCGGAGAGCATACTTGCCCAGCTCGGCATCTCACCGTCAGGAGCCATACAAATGCTCTACAGCCAAATTGTCCTCAAGGGAGGAATGCCTTTTGACTTGCGCCTGCCGCAAAAAAAGCCAACAGCTATCGGTGCGATGACAAGGGAGCAGCTTAATTCGGAGCTTATCAGAGGGATTGAATCAATTAAATCTGGCGGTACTTACACGGCGGATAAAGTAGATGAGATTTTACAAAAAAGGTACGGTATATGAGCGAGGCGTATAGAATTATCTATTCTCCGTCAGCGTTGGACGACCTTGATTCAATTTATTTATACATTACCTATCAGCTCGGAGCGGGACAGACGGCAAAGGGTCAAGTGAACCGTATTCGAGAGGAAATCCGCTCATTAGATGTTTTCCCTAAGCGATATACAACGGTCGATTGGGAGCCTGGGCATCTGCCGGAATGCACAAGGTCTCTGTAAATAACTTTGTGATATACTATCTGGCAGAAGACAAGTCAATACTTGTCACGATATTCCGTATTTTTTACGGCGGAAGAGATATAGAAAGCATTGTCAATTATAACGAAAGCGGTCAAATTACTGCCGACATATAGACAATCTGTGCATTTCCGCCGCGGGCTCTTAACTTTAGAGCCTGCGGCGGAAGTCGTTTTTCACAATCCCATTGCCCAGAAGGACAGGGCGTTTACTCCCATGTGGAAGAATATCGGCGTCCAGAGGGAGCCGGTGCGGTCGTACATCCATGTCAGCACCACCGAGAGCGGCACGTATTGCAGCGCGTAAACCAGCAGCACGGGGTCGGAGTACGCTACGGCGTACTGCCAGACGTGCGAGAGCGCGAACAGCACTATGCTGACCGCATACGCCGCGACGCGGTTTTTGCTCCGCAGCGTGCCGAAAACGCAGCCGCGGTACAGCGTCTCCTCAATTATCGGCACGATGAATATGCCGACTCCCTTGAACATTCCGTAGCTGCTTTCGGTAACCTCGTTTATGGCCTCGTTATTGGGGTTGGAGATTTCTGCCTCCGTCAGTATGAGCAGCAGCGCCGTCACGTATGTGAGGACATAGTAGAGGAAAAAGCCCATTACGAGAGTTATAATAAACCGTCCCAAGTCGTCCAGCGCGCGGTCAAAGCTCGCCCGCAGGCTCCTGTGCATAAATATGGCCATGAAAACCACGCCGATGGTGTAATATACATAGTTCAGCCCCACCGTATCCATTGATGTGGGGGCGTAGGCGTTCACAAGCGGCAGCAGCAGCGGCAGAATTATAGCGTGAATCGGCAGATAGAACCACGCGGCAATGCTCTCGCCCTTTGTCAAGGGGCTTTGGAACACGTATTTTTCGCCGTTCATCCGCTCGTCACCTGCCTTTTCAGCTCCGCCAAGAAGTTCATCGCCTCCAGCGGGGTCATGCTGTTGAGGTCGGCGGCAAGGAGCTGGCGCTTTACGTCCTCCGTCGCGGCGTCCTCCAGCGTTATCTGCTCCGTTTCCTGCTCCTCGGCGGGGGCGGTCTCCAGCTCCGCTCCGGCGCGCTCCAGCTGGCGCAGGCACTCCCTTGCACGGGTGACTATGGACGACGGCACGCCCGCTAACATTGCGACCTCGATGCCGTAACTGTCGTCCGCCGCGCCGGGGACTATCTTGCGCAGGAATATCAGCTTGCCGGACTGCTTGCGCGCGGTTATGCTGTAGTTTTTCGCGCTGGGCAGACTGCCCTCCATTGCGCTCAGCTCGTGGTAGTGCGTGGCAAACATCGTTTTTGCGCCCAAGCGGCGGCGGTCGGCGCAGTATTCCAGCACGGCGCGGGCAATGGCCATGCCGTCATAGGTGCTGGTGCCGCGGCCTATTTCGTCCAAAATGAGCAGACTGCGCGACGTGGCGCTGCGCAGTATTTCCGCCGTCTCGCTCATCTCCACCATGAACGTGGACTGTCCCGCGGCGAGGTCGTCGCTGGCGCCGATGCGCGTGAAAACCCTGTCCACAACGCCGATATGCGCGTCGCGCGCGGGGACGAAGGAGCCCATCTGCGCCATGAGCACAATGAGCGCGGTTTGGCGCATATATGTGCTCTTGCCCGCCATGTTGGGACCCGTGATTATCGCCACGCGGTCGGTGGTGTCGTTGAGATGTACGTCATTGGGGACGAACGGCGTCTCCGCCTGAGTCTGCTCCACCACGGGGTGGCGGCCCTCGGTGATGACAAGCTCGCGCCCGTAGTCCACCTGCGGCATACAGTAGGAGTTGCGCACGGCGACCTCCGCCAGCGAGCAGAGGCAGTCGATGGCGGAAACCGCGTCCGCAGTGGCCTGAATGCGCTCCACCTGCGCGGCAACGCGCTCGCGCAGAGCTGTGAAAAGCTGAAACTCCAGCTCGCACAGCGAGTCTCCCGCGCTGAGCAGGTCGTTTTCCAGCTGCTTTAATTCGGGTGTGAAGTAGCGCTCGCCGTTGGCCAAAGTCTGCTTGCGGATATACTCCGGCGGTATGACGGCGTCGGCGGCGGAGTTGGGGATTTGAATATAGTAGCCGAAAACGCGGTTGTAGCCCACTTTGAGCTTTTTCACGCCCGTGCGCTCACGCTCGCGCTCTTCCAGCTGACAAACCATGCTCGCGCCGTTGTCGCGCAGGGCGCGCAGGCGGTCAACCTCCTCGTTGTAACCGGCGCGTATCATGCCGCCCTCGCGCACGGAAAACGGCGGTTCATCGCCAATGGCGGCGGCAATGTCGGCGGCGACGTCGGCCAGCGTGTCCGCCCGACCGCACTCGCGCAGCATACGGCTGTGGGCGGCGGCGGCAATGCCCAGCAGCTCCGGCAGCGCCGCGCAGTACACGCCGAGCACGTGCAGGTCACGCCCGTTGGCCGTGCCGTAGACAGCCTTGCCCGCCAGACGGCGCATATCGCCCACTCCGCCGAGGCGGTGGGTCAGCTCGCCGCGCATGACGGTGTCGCTCACCAGCTCCTGCACGCTGTTGAGGCGCTTTTGTATGTCCGTGGGGTTGAGCAGCGGGCGTTCGACCCACGAGCGCAGCATACGCGCGCCCATTGAGGTCTTTGTCTTGTCCAGCACCCAGAGCAGGCTGCCTTTTTTCCCGCCGTGGCGCAGGCTGGCGGTCAGCTCAAGGCTGCGCATGGCGGAGTAGTCCAGCTCCATATATCGCCCTTGACTCAGGCTCTCCACGCTGTTTATGTAGCTGAGGTCAAACTTCTGCGTCCGCTCAAGGTAGGCCAGCAGCGCGCCCAGCGCCCGCACGGAACCCTCGCCGAGTGAGAGCCCTTGACTGCGCGCGGCGAACTGCTTCTGCACCCGCTCCTGCGCCGTATCAAGCTCAAAGCCGTCGCCGCTGCGCTCCGGCAGCGCCGCAAGCCGCTCGGTTATGAACTGCATGAGCGCGAAGCTGCCCGACGCGCCCTGCGAGAGCACGACCTCGCTGGGGGAAAAGCGCCCCAGCTCATTTATTATATGTTCCGACGCATTGACGGCAAAGTCGCCCGCGAACGTCTCGCCCGTGGAAACGTCGCAGAAGCAGACCGCGCCCGCGTCGCCCTCCAGCCAGACGGAGGAGATATAGATGCTGCGCGCCTCGTCCAGCATACTCGTCTCCGTGAGCGTGCCGGGGGTGATGACGCGGATAACGTCGCGCGTGACAAGCCCCTTCGCCAGCGCGGGGTCCTCCGTCTGCTCGCAGATGGCGACCTTGTAGCCCTTGGCGACGAGGCGGCCGATGTAGGACTCGGCGGAGTGGTAGGGCACGCCGCACATGGGCGTTTTCTCCGCGTCCGGCACATTGCGCCCGTTGTTGCGGGAGGTCAGCGCCAGCTCCAGCTCCTTGGCGCCAATCTTGGCGTCGTCGTCGAACATCTCGTAGAAGTCGCCGAGGCGGAAGAACATCACGCAGTCGGGATAACGCTCCTTCAGCTCCTGATATTGCTTTTTCATCGGCGTCTGCTCCGCCATTACTGCCGCGCCTCCAATTCTCCGAACAGCGCCCAAGTGGCGGCGTCGGTTATTTTTATATTCACGTAGCTGCCGATTATCTCCGGCGAGCCTTTTAAGTGGACAAGCCGCCCGCCGTTCGTGCGCGCGGTCAGGGGGTATTCGCGCCCGCCGTTCTCGCCGTCCACCAGCGCCTCCACCGTCCTGCCCACGTAGGCGAGGTGCTTTTCCAGACTGATGGCGTTGGCGCGTTCCAAAAGGCGGTCAAAGTCGGCCTGCTTTTCCTCCCGTGAGCGTATATCCGGCAGCTTGGCGGCGGCCGTCCCCGCGCGGCGGGAGTAGATGAAAGTGAACATCGCGTCGTAGCGCACCTGTTCGGCGAGCGACAGCGTCTCCTCAAACTCCTCCCGCGTCTCACCGGGGAAGCCGACAATGATGTCCGTCGTCAGGACAATGTCGGGCATATACGAGCGTGCCACGGCGATTTTTTCAAGGTACTGCTCGCGCGTGTAGCCGCGGTTCATGGCGCGCAGCACGCGGTTGCTGCCGCTCTGCACGGGCAGGTGTATGTGCTTTTCGCACTTTTCGCACTCCGACATCGTGCGGAAGAGCTTTTCCGTCGCGTCTCTGGGGTGGCTTGTCATAAAGCGCAGCGTGAACTTGCCCGGTATGGCGTTCACCGCCGCCAGCAAGTCGGCAAAGTCCGTGCCGCCGCCGAGGTCGCGCCCGTAGCTGTTCACGTTCTGCCCCAGCAGCGTGATGTCCTTGTAGCCCGCCTCGACAAGACTGCGCGCCTCCGCGACAACGTCCTCGGGGCGGCGGGAGCGCTCGCGCCCGCGCACATAGGGCACAATGCAGTAGGTGCAGAAGTTGTTGCAGCCGTACATCACGCTCAGCCACGCCTTTACGCCGCGGTCGCGCACTCTGGGGACGCCCTCCGTCACCTCGCCGTCGCTCTCCGCCACGGCAAAAACGCGCCGCCCTCCCTCCAAGCGCTGCCGCAGCAGCTCGGGAAAGCGCCGCAGCTCATGCGGGCCGAAAACAAGGTCAACTATGGGGTAGGACTTTTTTATGCGCTCGGCCATGCCCCGCTGCTGCACCATGCAGCCGCAGAGACATATAATCTGCCCCGGGCGCGCTTTTTTGGTGTGATTGAGCGCGCCGACGTTGCCCAGTATGCGTTGCTCGGCGTGCTCGCGCACGGCGCAGGTGTTGATGACTATTATATCGGCGGCGTACTCGTCACTCGTGAAGGTGCAGCCCATTTCCGCGAGGAAGCCGCGGATTATCTCGCTGTCGCTCTCGTTCTGCTGGCAGCCGTAGGTGTCCACAAGCGCCGCGCAGCCTTCAAAGCGCGCGCGGAGCCGGACGCAAATATCTATCTGGCGCTCCGTCTCCTCGGCGGGGACTTCTTTTCGGGTGTAGGCCATTGGCGGTAAGTGCCTTTCTGTAGAAAAATCCGTATGTATTATAAAATTTGTAATTCGTGTGGGTCAAAACTCCATCGTCAAATCGCGGTGGAACAGCCTCTCTATGGCTGTGTCAATGTCTGTGCCCTCGTAGAGTACGCCGTGAATGGCGCTGCAAATCGGCAGCTCCACGCCGCAGCGCTCGCCCAGCTCGCAGACGGCCTTGCAGGTGTAGTAGCCCTCGGCCAGCTTGCCGTAGCTCTCGCCGCGCGCGAACGCCTCGCCAAAGCTGCGGTTGTGGCTGTGAGGCGAAAAAACCGTGGCCTCATAGTCGCCAAGGTGGCACAGCCCGTAAGCGCTCAGCTCGTTGCCGCCCAGCGCCTTGATGAGCCGCGCAATCTCCCTTGTGCCGCGCGACATCAGCGCGCCCTTGAGCGTGCCGAGTCCCCTGCCGTCCAGTATGCCGGCGGCAATGCCGATGACATTTTTCGACGCCGCGCCAATCTCGTTGCCAATGAGGTCGCTGCCGTAGTAAAAGCGTATAAGTCCGCTGCCGAAGAGCTTTATAAGCCTGCCCTTCAGCTCATTATCCGTGCTGTCTATAACCATGCAGTTGGGCACGCCTGCCACGAACTCCTGCACGTGACCCGGTCCCAGCCATACGGCCACGGAGCAGCTGGGGTCAAGCGCCTCGCCCGCAACAACGGAGAGACGGCGGCACGAGCCGGTCTCTATTCCCTTCATGCACAGCACAAACGTCTTGTTCCTTGTCCCCAGCGCCGCAATCTGGCGGCAGAGCGCGTCAAGGTTCTGCGAGCCGATGGAGATAACAATAATCTCGTTCGCCAGCGCCTCAGGGAGCGAATTGGTGAGGCGTATGCTCTCCGGCAGCGTCAGGTAATCGTTTGTGCGCGTTTCCATAAACCGCTGCATATTTTTGGAGCCTTCGCGGCCGTAAAGCGTCAGCTCGTGGCCGATGTGGTCAAGGTACCACGTTATGAAGCTGCCCCAGCGTCCGCAGCCGATGACGGAAATTTTCATATTCCCAAATCCAGTCCGCCGGTTATTTTGGACATGCTCTGCGACGCCGTTTCCTCCGCCGTGCGCAGCGCCTCGTTGACCGCGGCGACAACCATGTCCTGAAGCATCTCCACGTCCTCGGGGTCAACCGCCTCGGGGTCGATGACGAGAGACACCAACTCGCGCTTGCCGCTCACCGTTGCCGAGACAACGCCGCCGCCGGATGTGGCGGTGTAGGTCTTGCTCTCTAACTCCTCCTGCATTTTGAGAATGTCCTGCTGCATTTTCTGCGCCTGACGCATCATCTGCATCTGGTTCATACCGCCGCCGTAACCGCCGCGGAATCCGCCCTTTGCCATTGCTTATGTCCTCCTGACAGTGTAATAATTAAAGTTTATTATTCGTTATATTATTTGACCATGCGCCGCCTCCGGCAGCGCGGCCTTGAATCTAAAGCAGTTAAGTTTATGTGAATTTGACTATATCGAACCTTTTCAGCTCGTCTAACTTGTCCGCGCCGTCCTCGGCGCTCGCCTGCGCCGTCTGCGGCAGGCCGCTGAACATCTCCACCTTCACCGCTTTGCCCGCTATCTCCGCCGCTTCGGACGCCAACTTGGCGACGATTTCGGGACGGTTGAGCATACCCTGCGCGAAGTCCGAGGCAAGCGAGAGCGCCAGTCTGCCGTCCGCGTACTCCGCGGCGACCTGCGAGGGGTCGGAGAGTATGGCGTAAAGCCCGCGCGGAATCTTGTTCGCCATCGCCTTTTTCAGCTTTTCCCACAGCCCCGTTCCGCCCGCGCTCGGCGCGCTCCGCGGCTCGGCTGTAGACGGCTCCGGCTGCACGCTCCGCGGCGGCTCAATTTGCGGCGGGGGCGGCGGCGCGCTCGGCTCCGGCATATCAAACGGCGGCGCGTCATCGTCGTCCGGCGGCGGGGGCGTAAGCTCTGGCTCGGGCGGCTGCTCACGGGTCTGCTTCGGCGGAGCCGGCTTTCGTGCCTCCCGCTTCGGCGGCTCCGGCTCTCGCGGTTTCGATTTCGCTGCCTCCTGTGCAGCCGCGGACGGCACAGCGCCGGTGCGCACCGCGTGCTCCAGCGCCGCCACGCGCTCCGTCAGCTCCGGCAGTCCGGCGCTAAGCTCCGGCTCACACATGGTTATAAGGCACAGCTCGCAGACCGTCTTGGCCTGACCGCTTTTCATGTCGTTCAGGGCTTTTTGTATAAGCTCGATATTCGCAATGAGCCGCGCGGCGCTCATCTCGCGCGCAAAGGAGCCCAGCGTGTCCGCGTCAAAGCTGCCGCTCAGCAGCAGCGAGCCGGACTTCGGCGCGGTTATCGTCATCAGCACGTCCCGCTGCAGCGCGGAGAGCTCGCCCAGCAGCGTGGCGGGGTCCTTGCCGTCCTGCCAGAGGCTTTGCAGCCGCTCCAGCGCGGCGGGGGTGTCGTGCCGTGCGATGTCGCCCAGCATTTCCGCCGTGGAGCGCCGTCCGGCCAGCCCCATTGCCGAGTAGACTGCCTCTGTGTCCACGCGCTCTGCGCCCGAGCACTGGTCGAGCAGGCTCAGCGCGTCGCGCATACCGCCCTCCGCCAGCCGCGCAATGACCTCCGCCGCGTCGTCCGTGAGGTCAATGCTTTCGCGCTCCGCCACATACTTGAGCCTTGCGGCGATGCTTGCGGTGTCCAGACGGCGGAAGCTGTGGCGCTGGCAGCGGGAGAGAATGGTTGCGGGAACCTTGTGCAGCTCCGTGGTGGCGAGAATGAACATGAGGTGCTCCGGCGGCTCCTCAAGAATTTTCAGCAGCGCGTTGAACGCGGAGTTGGAGAGCATATGCACCTCGTCCACTATGTAAACGCGCTTTTTGACCTCTGCGGGAGAAAATATGGCCTCGTCGCGCAGGGCGCGGACGCTGTCCACGCCGTTATTGGACGCCGCGTCCATCTCCACCACGTCCATGACCGTGCCCTCGTCAATGCCGCGGCAGGCGGCGCACTTGCCGCAGGGGTTGCCGTTCACCGGCGAAGCGCAGTTGACGGCCTTGGCAAGAATTTTTGCGCAGGAGGTCTTGCCGGTACCTCTTGTGCCGGTGAAAAGGTAGGCGTGACTGAGGCGGCCGGAGGCCACCTGCTTTTTCAGCGTTTCTGTTATATGACCCTGACCCACGACCTCGTCGAACGTCGCGGGGCGGTATTTTCGGTAAAGCGCCTGATACATTTTCCCGACCCCTTCAGGTGAAAAAATCACGGCCCTTGGCAAGACTGCACACCCGTCGTCGAATAAAATGACCTGCCCGTTACAATGGCAGCCGACTCGGCTCCGGCGACCTCACGGCACACAGAGCGGTCCGCTTAATGCTGCTCGGTTCCCCGCCTGACATGGTTCACGGGGCTCCGTTGCGCAAGACCGAAGCGTCAACGCCGCTTACCAAGGTCTGCGGCACATCATTTTACCCTAATCCGGGAATTCATCCCTGCTGCAGCGGATTGCAGGTTACAGGGCACCGCTGGCTCCCCGACTAGTGCAGCCTTGCCAAAGACCGCTATGTTATTTTACAACAAACCGAAAATATTATCAAGCCCAAAATCCGCGCTTTCGCAATTTTTCGTGTGAAAACAGTATTCCCGCGGAGGGTACAAATTATTTTTGCCGGCGGACAAAGTATTATTTGCTGCGTAAATTGTTGAAAACGGCGTACCGAGCAGGTAAAATAGCATTGAAAATCGTAAATATGCCGATTACATAGGCATAACCCAATCCGCAAAAAACCACACAAAAACACGGGAGGCAACGCACCCATGACAAAAGAAGAAAAAATCGAAAAGGCCGTCAGTGCGGCGGTGGAGGCGCAGATTCGGGATGACATCTGCGCGCGCAGCGCCATGTATGGGCTCAAGCAGGTGTTCGACTTTATACCCGAAGAGTTAGTGACGGCCTCGCTGTCGCTGGCGGGAGGCTGCGGCGCTGGCAGCGGCTCCTGCGGGGCTTACTGCGCGGGGCTGCTCGCCGTGGGCATGAAGTACAACTCCACTATGGAGGAGGAAAAAACCGAGCCGGAGCTGATTGAGCGCGGCTGCGAAAAGTTTGTTGAGTTCCGCGACCGCTTTCTCGCGGCAATGGGCACAATAATGTGTCCGGAACTGCACGAAAAGGTGTTCGGCCGCCGCTATGTGTTCACAGACCCCGTGCAGCACGAGGAATTCGGGAACTTGCCCGGCCATGCCGAAAAGTGCGCGGAGGTCGTGGCCGCCGCGGTCAGGGTGACCTGCGAGATGCTGCTGGAGGACGAATGAGATTAATAGGCGGCGTCGCCGCGGGGCCTCCGCCGCCACAAGGGCGCGCCGCATGGACGACAGCGCGGAGATTATTGTCATTGAAAAAGGCTCCTGCATCATGGATGTGTGACTCATAAAAGCACAAACGCCGCCTCCCGCAGTTCCAAGCCGCGGGAGGCAGCGCTGTTTTTCGGGCAAAGCTCAGGCTTAAAAGTCCGCGTTGCCGACGGTGCGGGGGTGTAGCTCCACGTCGCGGATGTTGCTCACGCCCGTGAGGTACATCACCATACGCTCGAAGCCGAGGCCGAAGCCCGCGTGACGGCAGGAGCCGTAGCGGCGCAGGTCGAGGTACCACCAGTAGTCGCTCTCCTTCAGACCCAGTTCGGCCATGCGCGCGGTCAGCACATCAAGCCGTTCCTCGCGCTGGCTGCCGCCTATAATCTCGCCTATTCCCGGCACAAGGCAGTCGCAGGCGGCAACGGTCTTGCCGTCGTCGTTGGCGCGCATATAGAACGCCTTTATCTCCTTGGGGTAGTCGGTCACGAACACGGGGCGCTTGAAAACTTCTTCTGTCAGGTAGCGTTCGTGCTCGGTCTGCAGGTCGATGCCCCACTCAACGGGGAAGTCAAACTTGTGGCCGGATTTTTGCAGGATGTCCACAGCCTCAGTGTAGGTCACGCGGGCGAACTCGTTGGACACCACGTTGTCCAGCCGCGCCAGCAGTCCCTTGTCCACAAAGGAGTTGAAAAATTCCATCTCCTGCGGGCAGTTTTTCAGCACGTAGGTGATGATGTACTTCACCATCGCCTCCATGCACTCTATATCGTCGTCAAGGTCGGCAAAAGCCAGCTCCGGCTCAATCATCCAGAACTCCGCCGCGTGGCGCTGGGTGTTGGAGTTCTCGGCGCGGAACGTGGGGCCGAAGGTGTAAACGTCGCCGAAAGCCAGCGCGAAGTTTTCGCAGTTGAGCTGGCCGGAGACGGTCAGGTTCGTCACCTTGCCAAAGAAGTCCTTGCTGTCGTCCACCTTACCGTCGGGGGTGAGGGGGAGGTTATTGAGGTCGAGGCTCGTTACGCGGAACATCTCGCCCGCGCCCTCGCAGTCCGAGCCGGTGATTATCGGCGTGTGGACATAGACGAAGCCGCGCGAACGGAAGAACTCGTGTATGGCCTGCGCGGTGGCGGAGCGCACGCGGAACACCGCATTGAACAGGTTCGTGCGCGGGCGCAGGTGCTGCACGGTGCGCAGGAACTCCAGACTGTGGCGCTTTTTTTGCAGCGGGTAGTCCGGCGTGGAAGCGCCCTCGACCGCGATTTCGCGCGCTTTCAGCTCAAATGGCTGCTTGGCCTCTGGCGTGAGCACGAGCGTACCCGTGCAGATGAGCGCCGCGCCCACGTTCTGGGAGGCAATCTCATCATAGTTGGGCAGCGCGGCCCTGTCCATGACGACCTGCACACTCTTGAAGCAGGAGCCGTCGTTCAGCTCGATGAAGCCGAAGTTTTTCATGTCGCGGATGGTGCGCGCCCAGCCGCAAACGGTAATCTCGCGGCCGCCAAAGGCCGCAGCATCGGCGTAAATCTCCGCCGCTCTTGTACGTTTCATATTGAAAACTCCTCATAAAAATGTCTTTCCGCATAGATTATAATTAAAAACCTCCGCCATTTCAATACTTTGATGAAATATTTCGGAGTTTTTTTGAAAAATCCGAAGACAGAGATGAAATTTCTTGACGATTTCACATTCACGCGGCGGCGGGAGGGCTGCAAATGATGATTTTTTGCTTGCTAAACCAGGGCCGTTGTGCTATGATATTCAGGATGGCCGGGTGTAGCGCAGTTGGTAGCGCGCCTGCTTTGGGAGCAGGATGCCGCAGGTTCGAATCCTGTCACTCGGACCAAACCAAAATAATCCGAACCGAATTATCCGAGTGGGTAATGGGTTCGGATTTTTTATTTCAATAGAATGAGGAATTACATATGTTCAGCAAAATTTATAAAGGCATTTGCAACATTGGCAGCGGCGGAAACACGACTGCTGGATTTGATACTTTTTTCATTTTGCCAATGAAAATGTTATCCGGCTATAGCCCTTTTGCGCTGCCTCGGGCGGTTGGCCGTTCGAGGCAGCGCTTCTTGTTGGGTGCCGAACACGGATGCAGCTGCCTTAGCTGTAGAGCATGGTGTCTCCCAAATAGGCATGTGTATTAGAACTTCCACCAGTTACCGCTATTTGCATTTCTAATGCCCCTGTCAAATCAACATCAATGTCGAGCGGCTCTACTCCCGCGGTTACGCTTCCCGACCAAAGTTCATTTCCGTCACCATAGATTGTTAAAGTGCGGGTATATGTAATACTGCGCTTGTCATAGTCTAAAAAGAATACTCCTGTCAATCCGGAATATTGCCCATTAAGCAAATATGTCAAGCTACAATTATAGCCACGACAGTAAATTTCCATAGTATCATGTGTATTTCCCAAATTGTCTGTTACAGATTTTGAGCTAAGTGCTCCCAGTTCGCTCGCATAAAAATAATCCAGCTTATCAAGAGACATAACCGGCGTTCTGTCTGCTTCGTGTTTTCCGACAAACACGCTCTGTGTGTCGCCGTCCCACTCTACGTTCTGGTTCAGCGCCTCACTTACGGCGCGGACGGGGAGGTAGGTTGTGCCGTTATAGATGAACACGTCCACGGGGTCGCCGTTTGCGTCTGTCGGCGTCAGCTTTACGTCGTCAATATAGATGTTGACGCCCGAGTAGACCTCGATGGTTTTGCCGGCCAGAGCGGCGAGGGCGGGCGAGGCGAGGCTGAACATCAGCGAGGCAATGAGCGCGCCGGAGAGAATCCAACCCAGTTTTTGAAAGCGTTTGTTTTTCATACAGAGTTTTTCCTTTCTTCTTTTTACTTCGCCTGACGCCTCACCTTGGGGTTTTTGATATGCGAACCCCAAGGCTTAGGCGTCAAGACAAGTCAAAAACGGCGCAGGGTTTTCGTCCCCACGCCGCCGGAAAGTAAGCTGCTCTGTATGTCTGTCGCATTTTTTATACTTGATAAAAGGGGTTATCGTGTATATAATGGACAAGGCGCAGCAAGGTTGGGCTGCCGTGTGGGAGGATACGTCTCCTGCATTGGGTTATGAGGTGCTGCAACACCTCATAGCCTGCCTTTGATTTGTCTTGGCAACTATATACCAACTCATTCCAACACATATTGCAAGCCTTATTTTTATAACAAAAGGCAAAATTTCAGCAGCCGACCCGCGTGGGTACGGCTGCTTTTATCATATGATAACTGTTTCATTTCTTATACATCGCCGGCAGGAACAGCACTAATATCGGGTAGATTTCCAGTCGGCCTATGAGCATGGCGAGGCTGAGGATTATTTGCGAGAAGCCGGAGTAGCAGGCATAGTTCTGCGCCGCGGAGCCGAAGGCGGGGCCGATGTTGTTTATGCAGGATATGGCGGCGGTGATGTTCGTCTCCATGCTCAGGCCGTCCGCGGAGATGAGCAGCGCCGAGGCCGCTATTATTATAAAGTACAGCAAAAACCATTCGCACACCGAGCTGACCGTCTCGCGGTCCACTATCTCGCCGTCAGAGTGAATCAGCCGCACGGCGTTGGGGTGGAACGTGCGGTAAATGGAGCGCCGCGCCGCCTTGAACATCAGCTGTATGCGCACAACCTTCGCGCCGCCCGCCGTGCTGCCCGCGCAGCCGCCGACGAACATCAAAAGCAGCATAACGGTGCGCGACAGCTCCGGCCACGCGCTGAAGTCCACCGTGGAAAAGCCCGTGGTGCTGAGTATGGACGCCACCTGAAACAGCGCCGTGCGCGCGCTCTCCTCCACACCGGAATAGCTGCCCCATGTGCTGCCGAATATGACCGCCGCCGCGATGAGCGTTATGCAGACATAGACGCGCAGCTCCGTATTCTTCGCCGCCTTGCGCACCTGACGCACCAGCAGCAGGAAGTAGATGTTGAAGTTCACGCCGAAGAGGAACATGAACGCCGCCACGACCCACTGGACGTAGGGGCTGTAGGAGGCCAGAGAATCATTAGTCACCGCGAAGCCGCCCGTGCCGGCGGTGCTGAACGCGAGCGTCACGGCGTTGAACACCGGCACGCGCCCGCAGAGCAAAAGCACAAACTCCAGCACGGTCAGCGCGGTGTATATCATATATAGAATAGACGCGCTGCGGTTCATGCGCGGTACGAGCTTGGAGGCGTGTATGCCCGGGCTCTCCGCGCGCAGGAGGTACATGCTGCCGCCGCTGTTGCGGTCGGCCAAAGGGCTCAGCACCAGCAGGAACACCAGCACGCCCATGCCGCCCAGCCAGTTGGTGAAGCTGCGCCAGTAGAGCAGCCCCATGGGCAGCGCCTCTATGTCCGTCAGAATGGTCGCGCCGGTGGTGGAAAAGCCGGAGGCCGTCTCAAACAGGCAGCCGGCGAAGCTGTCTATCGCGCCGCTGAACCAGAACGGCAGCGCGCCGAAAAACGAGAGCACAATCCACGTCAGCCCCGTTGCCGCAAGGCCGCTGCGCGCGTAGAGGTCGCGCCGCCGCGCCTTGAGCCGCACGGCGGGCAGCCCCAGCGCCAGCAGCAGCGCCACGGTGACGGCAAACGCCCGCGCCGCGGCTCCCTCGCCGCAGAACAGGGAAATCGCCAGCGCGGGGAGCATGAACGCGCCCTCCGCCAGCATTGCCATTCCCAGAATGTTGCATATCATGCGACCGTTCATGCAGCGTCATTCCTCCTCGGCAAAAATGTCATTCAGGTCGAGGATAACGCGCCGCGAGTGGGAGACGACGACCACGATGTCGCCCGCCTCCAGTGTGTCGCGCCCGCCGGGGATTATGATGTGACCCATGCGGTTTATGCTGCCTATGAGTATGTCGGGGCGCAGGCGGACGTTCATCAGCATTTCTCCGCGGTGGCGCGTCTCGTCGATGACGTTGAACTCCAGCGCCTCTACCTTGCCGTCTACGAAGTGGTGCAGCGCCACAACGGAGCTGCCCTCGCTGTTCTGCATGGCACGCACGTAGCGCACGACCTCGTTAGCGCTGAGCTTTTTCGGACTTATGACGCGGTCGATGCCCTTGTCCTCGAATATGCCGGAGAACTCGATGTGGTCAACCTTGGTTATGACCTGCTTCACGCCGAGGCTCGTCATGTACATCCCCAGCACAAGGTTCTGCTCGTCTATGTTTGTCAGGGCGATGACGGCGTCCATTTGCTCCGCGTTCTCGCTGCGCAGCAGGTTCTCGCCGGAACCGTCGCCGCAGATTGTCTCCGCCTCGGGGAACTGCTCGGCGAACTCCTCCGCCTTGGCGGGGTTTATCTCCACCACCTTGACGCGCGAGCCGGTCTTGAGCAGCATACTCGTGAGGTACTTGGCAATGCGCGACGCGCCGATTATAATGACGTTCTTGGCCTTGCGGCGGCTGAGGTTCAGCGAGCGCAGTATGCCAACCAGTTCCGTCGCGGGCGCGCAGATGTGGATTTTGTCGCCCGCCAGCAGAACGAAGCTGCCGTCGGGGATGAACACCTCGTCCCCGCGCTGCACCGCGCAGACCAGCACGCGGCGCTTGAGCTTTTTGTGTACGTCCGCCAGCGCGCAGCCGTCCAGCAAGTCGCCGGACTTGAGGACAATTTCCACAATCTCCACGCGCCCCTTGGCGAACGACTCGCGCCGCAGCACGCCGGGAATCTCCAGCTGGCGGAATATCTCCCGCGCGGCGGTCAGCTCGGGGTTGATGCTCATCGACAGGTTCAGCTCGTCGCGCAGGAAGTACATCAACTCGCTGTATTCGGGGTTGCGGACGCGCGCAATGGCGTTGGGGCAGCCGAGGCGCTTGGCAGTCATGCAGCAGAGCAGGTTCAGCTCGTCCTTGGCGGTGCAGGCGATGATAAGCTCGTTGTCGCCCACGCCCGCGGCGCGCATAACGTCCAAGCTGCCGCCGTTGCCGCACATGGACATGATGTCCAGCGAGTCGGAAAGGCTCTCCGAAATGGAGCTGCTCTGTTCAATTATTGTGATGTCGTGCCCCTCGCGGGTGAGCTGGTTGGCTATAGTCGAGCCGACCTTGCCTCCGCCGATGATGACAATTTTCATATATCCGCCTCCCGTAAAGAAAGCATTGCAGTTATTGATTTATTCTACACTATAATGCCGCAATTTACAAGCGCGCATTTTGCCGCGCGGGCGGCGCAGGTTTAATATTTTGCAAACATTTTCACGTTAATTCGCAAACACAGCGGCGCTAAAATGACCGCACAAGCTGAAAACAGCGTAATAAAAACGGAGGTCACTGACATGAAGAAGAAAAACTATGTATCCTTGGTTATGGGCACTGTAGGCGGCGTGCTGTTCGCGCTGGGAATGTGCATGGCGCTGCTGCCGGAGTGGAACGCCTTTACGCAGGGCATCGTCATAGGCGCGGCGGGAGCCGTCATACTGCTGGCAATGCTGATGGTCCGCCGCAAAATAGACGGCAAGCCCGCGGTAAAGCTGAACGGAAAAGCTGCCGCCGCTGTCGCCCTCGGCGTCTTCGGCGCGCTGGTGCTGGGCGCGGGAATGTGCCTTGTAATGGTGTACGATATGCTTCTCCCCGGCACCGCCGCCGGAATGGTGGGCATACTCCTGCTGCTCGCCCTGATACCCATTTGCCGCGGCGTGGAGTGAGAAAGCATGGAAAAGTCTAAGCTCGTGCAGGCGAACGAGAAGATAGCGGAGAGCGTCACGGA
Source organism: Oscillospiraceae bacterium (assembly GCA_021202845.1). Taxonomy (GTDB): domain Bacteria; phylum Bacillota; class Clostridia; order Oscillospirales; family Oscillospiraceae; genus JAJQCF01. The sequence goes on along the minus strand of JAJQCF010000008.1, from coordinate 7,862 downwards.
AGGCTACAAAAAGATTGAAAGCGGCGTTGTCGGCGGCTACAAGAAGATAGAGCGCGGCGCCGTGGAGGGCTTTGAAAAGGTGAGCGACAAATTTGTCGGCTCGTTCCTGACCCGCGAGGGCGAGAGCGTGGCGGACGCCAAGGCGCGCCTTGCCGCTGAGGAGGCCGCCCGCCGCAGCGCACAGCAAAAGCGCTGATTCACCCGCAGGGCGCGCCCAAATCCCGCGCCCTGCGCAAAAAAAGTTTGAAAAAAAGAAAAAAAGCACTTGACAGACAGCGATTTTTTTGTTATCATAATCAAGCTGTTAAGCGAAAGCAAATGTGGCCGAGTAGTTCAGTTGGTTAGAACGCCAGCCTGTCACGCTGGAGGTCGAGGGTTCGAGCCCCTTCTCGGTCGCCATTTTTTGCTGCTATAGCTCAGTCGGTAGAGCGCATCCTTGGTAAGGATGAGGTCCCCAGTTCAAATCTGGGTAGCAGCTCCACCGAAAAACCTTGAAATCACAGTGGTTTCAGGGTTTTTGCTTTTTTTGACAATAAGCCGCAAAATAAAAAGTTGCACGAAAAAGTTGCGCGTTTATTCAAAATTTCAGCGCTGAACATGGGTTAAACCGTGTCCAGCGCTTTTTTATTTGTCATTTGTCATCGTCATCGGCTTTTAAGGCGTTTCTCGCTATGTTTCCCGCATTGCGGATGGCTTCGGGGTTGGAATGAGCATACATTCGCAGGGTTACAAATGAATCGGCATGTCCTAACCTTTCAGAAGTGCTGACAATGTCAGCTCCGTTAGTAATTGAAAGACTCGCGGAGGTGTGCCGGAGCTTGTGCGGGTGAAAATCTTGTATGCCGTACTTCTCGCCGATTTTGCGAAAATACCGTGTAGGGCTTTGCGGGTGCATAACCTCCGCGGAGCCGTGCTGCGTAAAGACAAATTTGCTGATACATTCCTCTGCTTGCTGCTGGCGCAGCTGTCGCAGCAGGCTTAACGTGTCTTCTCCAACGTCCACTACTCGGCCTTCTCCGTTTTTCGGGGTATCAATGTAGACTCCCTTGTCTTTTGTATATTGAAGATTTTTTGAAATTGTGATGCTGGCGTCCTCAAAATCAATATCGTTCCATTGGAGTGCGTTTATTTCGCCGCGCCTCGCGCCGCTGTCAAGCAACAAATTAACATAGCAGCGCCACTTCAAGGGCTCGTTTTCAAGGCATTGGAGAATATGTCGTGTTTCCTCCACGGTATACGCACTCTGCTTCGCTGGCTTTTCGTCTTTGCGCGGCTTCGGGCGCTGTACTCGCAGCATGGGATTTTGCTGTATAGATTCGTCCAAAAACGCCATTTTAAAAATGCCATTCAAAATGTTGTAAAGTTTGACGCAAGAGGCGTGAGCGTGAGTTTTTTGGTAGTTCAAAAGCAGCTTTGTTATCATGGCGGGGGTTATATCGGGCAAAAGATACTCGCCGAGCACCGGCAGAATGTGTAGGTTTAAAAAAGTTTGATAGCTCGAACGGGCGCTTTCGGAAAAAGTTACGGCCTTTGCGGGCATAAACACGCCGTTTGCATATTCCGCAAGGGTTTTGATTTTCGCGGCCTCGGCTTTTGCTGCTTTTTCGCTGCGATTTTCTCGGCGCGGGTTTGTATCTTGCCTGCCGCAAGCTCATTTTCGAGGTTTGCAGCGAATTTATTCAGCTCGCGGTCTATTGTTTTGGCGCTCCAGCCCGCTTGCGGGTGCCAGCTCCGCGTCACGCGGCGACCGTGGCTGCTGACATGAACTTTGTAAACTACTTTGCCGTCTTTTTTTGTGTCCACTGTATAACTCGCCATTTTCGTTTGCATCCTTATCTCTTTAATTGCGCATTTTTCGTTCACAAGTTTCCGTGACTCTAAAAATTTTTTTAGTTCTGTTTAAAAAAGTGGCTCAGATTTTTTGCAATACTATCGGATTTGTGGTATAATAGCGTAAAATCAAAAATTGCTCAAGCGACAGTGCTGCTTGAAAGCTCTTTCGGAGTGCGGGAGAGGTTTGCAAATTATTGCGTTTGTGATGTGGTTGTAATCAACATCAGCAGGATTTCAAGAAAATATTAACATAATCCTGCATTGTTGTCAACAATATTCTTATTTAAGGAGGGCATATATGCCAAACAATGAAGTCCACCCAATATTGAAAAACTGCGGCGTTAAACCGCGGCTGCTTGCGGAGACGCTTGGGTATCACGAGCGCGTACCCCGCCGCAAGCTGTACCGACCTTTGGACACTGCGAAAAAAGCAGTGCGTGCTTGAAACTGCGCTCGGAAAGAAGGTGAATTTATGCTGAACACAAACACAATCACGCCGTTTATGTCAATCAATGGCGCGGCAGCAGCCACGGGCTTGAGCCGCAACTATATTCGCACGGGCTGCATTTCCGGAGAAATCCCCTATATCAAATGCGGCACAAAGTACATGGTGAACGTTGTAAGGCTTTTGGAGCTGCTGAATGCAGGAGGTACAGAAAGTGAGTAATAAAAATAAAAATGCCCCCGCCGTGGCTGCCACCATGACAAGGGCTAATAAAGATGTTTTGCACTTTCATTATAACCCCCCAGAAGCGGGAAGTCAACGTTTAATTTAAAATCCGCCGCCGTATGCTGCGGGGAAAGTGTGGCCTTTCCGGCAAGTCTGTAATGCCAGCGTCGGAAGATAATACACAATCCCCGTAGCACTACAAGAAATCCAAGAACATGAGAAAGTGAGCCGTCTGCTGTAACAGAACGGCTCATTTTTTCTTGGGCTTAACGCCCTAAGAAAACTGAACTATTTTCGATTGCGGCAACCGTCTTGGGTTTAACCGCGCTTTGTCAATCCCCGCAACATTTAATTGACATTTCCCCTCAAACTTTGTATAATCAAATCGCAGAACCCGCCGTTATATGTCTGTCATTGACGGTGTACGGTTAAAAAGGCGGTTGCCTGACTGCCCGCGAGAGCGGAAAGGAAGGCGAAGTATCGAGCCTCGCGGGAATATTACAGATTTTCAAATCTGATATTCAGGAGGTGGCCGATATGGATATTTTTGATGTTTTCGGAAATATTTGCAGCGTTATTGGCTTAGCATTTGCCATTATCGTCTACATAAAGTCCAAGAACAAGAAAAAATGAACCGTCTGCGGGAACAGAACGGTTCATTGTTCTTGGTTTAACACCATAGGACGTGTCCCTGTCCAACTACGGCAACCGTCTTGGGTTTCGCCGCAGGGAGGTGCTTGTTTGCGCAGGCATCTCCTTGTGTTTATTATAGCATACGGCAGCGAAAAGTCAAATGTTTTTTGCTCGGCTTGCCATAATCGTCTGCATATTGGCTGCTTAAAATCCAATATTGGTATATCAGGCGCGTTTCACCTGTGGGCTTTCACAGGCGGGACGCGCTTTTTCTGCAAAAAAGTAGCGCTAACAGGCCGAAATATAGGATAATGTGTCAGACCCTCAAAATTTTGATAGGAGGCTGTAGAGATATGGCAAGAAAGAAGACAGCATTGACCCCTGAGTATTTGTCCGAGAGGCTGCACTCATTTGATGAGCATCTTGAGCTGGCGGAGCGCAGCGCGGCGACACGAACACAGTATGCACGCGACTTGCGGCAGTTCATCGCATGGCTCGGCGGCGCTGAGGCTGACCGCGGCACGGTGCTCGGCTACAAAGAAAAGCTGCGGCGGGAGTATAAGCCCGCCTCGGTCAACGCGAAGTTAGCAGCGCTGAACAGCTTTTTCAAGTTCCTTGAGCGCGGGGACCTGCGCGTTGAGCAAATCAGCATACAGCGGCGCGCCTACTGCTCCGGCGAGAGGCTCCTGAGCATTGAAGAATATTTCCGTCTCATCTCCTCAGCGGAGGAGGCGGGAGACGCACAGCTCGCGCTCATCATACAAACAATCTGCGGCACGGGCATCCGCGTCTCCGAGCTGGAATATATAACAGCGGAGGCAACTGAGCGCGGCGAGGCTACGGTGTCGCTCAAGGGCAAAACGCGGCAGATTCTCATCTCGTCCAAGCTGCGGCGCAAGCTCATCGAATACGCGAAAAGGGCAAAAATCAGGAGCGGTCCGCTGTTTGTGAACAGGGAAGGCAAGCCGCTCGACAGGACGTATATCTGGCGCAAAATGAAGCAGCTGTGCGCGGCGGCGTGCGTTGAGCCGTCCAAGGTGTTTCCGCATAACCTGCGCCACTTGTTCGCCCGCACGTTTTATAAGCGGCACAAGGACATTGCCAAGTTAGCGGACATTCTCGGCCACAGCAGCATCAACACCACGCGGGTTTACATCATCTCCACGGGCAGGGAGCACGAAGCGTGCATTGACTGCCTCGGGCTGGTGAATTAGAAAAATAAAGCGCCGACCTACCGCAGTAATGGGCCGGCGAACATAATGTGTGTTATATGAACCTGCGCTCGGTTCTGCGAAGAGTAAAGGGGAGAAATATCATTTGTAATATGCCTTTAACGTTTTATAAAGGCACAAAAAGGGCGCAGCAAAATCGGCCTGCCGCTGCTGGCAAAATCATTTTTGCGGTAAGCTTCAGTCGTCGTCTCATTTTCACTTTTAAACACATCATTATCGTGTAAAAGGTTGTACAATATACATATTTTAATGCACATCCGAACTTTTAGAAGTATTTCCAAAAAATCAGTTGACAATTTAATGGTGAAAACGTATAATCAACTCGATTACAACTATGCTGTGCAGCTGAGAAATTTTCATAACACACATTATGTTTTATGGCTCTTTAAGAGCTATACAACACGGCGGCCTCAGCACATGGCATAAAATAAAAAACAGAAGGAGTCAAACAAATGCGAAAACGAATTTTAGCAATTGCAATGGCGCTTTGCATGTTGCTGTCCGTTATGCCCGTGTCGGCAATGGCGGCAGATAGCGATGACAGCGCCACGGTTGCAAGCGCAAGCAGCGAGTTTCTCAAAATCGCATTTCTGGACTGCGGCAGAGAGTACTTTACCGTTGCCCAGATTGAGACGCTGATTGACGCGGCTGCGGCGGCGGACTACAACTACGTAGAGCTCGCCGTGGGCAACGACGGTCTGCGCTTCCTGCTGGACGACATGTCGCTGACGGTTGATGGAACAACCTACGACAGCGATACCGTCACTAATGCGATTCAGGCAGGAAACAAAGCGTACCGCGACTGCGACACCAATGAGCTGACCGAGACCGAGATGGACGAGATTATCTCCTATGCCGGAGAAAAGGGCATTGAGATTATCCCGCTCATCAACACGCCGGGCCACATGGACGCAATTCTGTACGCGGCGGATAGCCTGACAAATTCTTCGCTCGATTACGGCGGCTCCAGCAGAACCATCGACGTGACGAACGCGACAGCCGTGGCGTTCACTCAGGCGCTGCTGCAGAAGTATATTGATTATTTCGATGACTACTGCACCTATTTCAACATGGGCTGCGATGAGTACGCAAACGACGTATATACTTCGGGCAGCATGGGCTTTGGGCGGCTGCAGAGCGACGGAAACTATGGTTCGTTTGTTACTTATGTCAATGAAGTAGCCAAAATGGTTAAAGATGCCGGAATGACCCCCATGGCGTTCAACGACGGCATTTACTTCAACGATGTTACAAGCTCCGGTACATTTGATACCAACATCATGGTTTGCTACTGGTCAAGCGGCTGGACCGGTTATGATGTCGCCTCTGCGAACACCTTGGCAAAAATGGGCCACAGCATTGTCAACACCAACGGAGACTTGTATTACGTGCAGTACAGCAGCAGTGATACCTACTCAGCTGCATACTCAAGGGCAAGCAGTACATCCTATGCCTATGACACCGTTATGGGTGACGATGACGGCAGCGTTAACCCCGTGGGCGTTATGCTCTGCTATTGGTGCGATGCTGCCGTTTCTGACAATGATGCAGGCATTTCTAACTTCAGCAATATCCTCACTGCCTTTGCGGAGAACAACACAGAAGTCTTCGCCGTGAGTGCCGCATCTGTTGGTGACGCTGATGAGGTAGAAGCGACAGAGACGAAGACTATCACCCTCACGGTCGGAGAAAGCAGCACCATTACTGTCAGCGGCAGTAACTACTCTGACAGTTACACCAGCGATGGCCTCAAGACGGACATTGCAACGGTGACTGTATCCGGAACCGACGCCGGCGCGGAGACGGATACGTATACGCAGGTTACGAGTAATGTAACTTATAATAGTTTGGGCCTTGGCAACAGCACCGCCTTGACTGCTACCATCTACTACTGCTTAGTTGATGGAAGTTACTATCAGCTGTATGTGCAGCGCAGTACCTCATGGGGGAGCACAACCTATAGATGGTACTATTATGACAGTAACAACGCACAACAGACAGTTGGCTCACAGACTGGCCAGAATATGAACAATACAGCTGTGAATGTTACTACTCTGTACACCCTGACCACGACTGCGGCAACCGAGGCTTCCACAACCATCACCGTGACCGGCGTATCCGCGGGCACGACGACCGTGACCGTCGGTGACACAGTGTACACAATAGTCGTCACCGCCGCCCCGCTGGAGGCCGAGCTGTGGTGCACGAATATGCAGGTTGAGGTTAGCGGCGTTACAAGCACCGGCACGGCAACCTACAGTAACAACGGTACAACAACATCCTATGATTATTATTACATTGACCTGACTTCCGATGACCTTGCAAGTTACCCGTTGGTTTCCGGCATAGTGGAAAGCAAAGGAATTCAAACGGGAGTAACAAACGGAACACTTGATGCTGCATACTGGAAGGCCATTGTTCTCGATGAAGATGACGATTATGGCAGTTCTGCAATTGATGCACACTGGCAGAATCCTTACAGTGGCAACCGCGGCAATACCCGAGGCATTGAAATCTCTGCATTAGCTTATATTGATGGAGAGTATTGTTACCTGCCGGTAGGTGAGAGCGATTACATAGCGTTCGATGAAAATGACCAGCTTGTCTTCTATTACCTGATGGTATTTACTGAGAGCGATTATGCAACAGCCTACACTGCCGACTGGGGAACCGGCGGAACATACTACAGTTGGGCTCCGTATCTCATTACAATCAATATATATCTTGTTGATGATGATGGAAATGTGACTGAAACGCTGGGCACACATTCTGACTATTTCGGAAGCGGAATTACTGAAGTTGTCATAGATGTTGACCCTGCATACGAGTTGGTTAAAATTACTCAGCAGTATGGAAGCGGTACTGCGACCGATGTAACTGACAACACTACAATTTCGGTCGATAGCGGAAGCAACTGTACAATAAATTACTATATAAGAGCACTTAGCACATATACCGTGACTTATAGCTGGACTGCGCCGCCGAGCGGATATAGCGTGCCTGTAGATGATATCGCGTACACAAGCGGTTCTACAGTCACGGTGAACTCAACCTATACTGATGGCCAGACAGTGACTGTTGGAGATTACACATATACCTTCCACGGATGGTATCTTGATTCTGCTCACACAAACAAAGTCGATTCGTTTACAATAACGGCGAACACGACATTGTACGGCTACTGGACAAAATCCACGGATTTGGTGTTGAGCTACGATGCTAATGGAGGCACAGGCGCCCCCGCAAGTGAGAGCCAAAAGGCCACAAGCGATGGAGATGACACGCCTACCGCCACCTTCACAGTAAGCGACACTGTACCGACTTATACCGGCTACACGTTTGATGGCTGGAACACCGCAGCAGACGGCAGCGGAGACAGCTACAGTGCAGACGATACCATCGAAATCAGCGAGGACACGACGCTGTATGCACAGTGGAAGCTGATAGAGACCGAGGTAACCCTTAGCTACGACGCGAACGGCGGCAGCGGCGCA
>JAJQCF010000013.1 GCA_021202845.1 Oscillospiraceae bacterium | reverse complement strand
AATAAAAAGAGCCCCGCTTTGAGGGGGTGCGAAATATATAAATATACAAAATATATAACATACAACAAAACCGGCGCACAGTCTTTTTGGGGACTGTGTGCCGGTTTGCTTCAGCGGGTTATGTAATGTTTGACCTGAGATTAGCCAACTGCGGTCAGGCCGCCGTCGGGGTAAAGAACGTTGCCGGTGAGGAAGTCGGAAGCGGGGGAAGCGAGGAACAGGGCGGTGCCGACGCAGTCGTCCGGGTCGGACATACGGCGCAGGGGCAGACCGGCAGCCTGCTGCTCGAGGTACTTCTCAACAGTGATGCCTGCTTCTTTGGCGCGCATCTCGAAAATCTTGGTCATCATCGGTGTCTTCATGATGTTGGGACCAAAAGCGTTGACGCAAATGTTGTAGGGGCCGAGCTCAGCGGCGAGAACCTTGGTCAGCATATCCTCAGCGCCCTTGGAGGAGCAGTAAGCAGCGTTGCCGGGGCCGCGGGTAGCAATCTTGCCGCGGACGGAGGAGACGTTGACTATCTTGCCGTAACCGGCCTCCTTCATGTAGGGAGCAAAGTGCTTTGCGGTGATGAGGATGGAGGTGACGTTCGCGTTCATAACATTGTTGAAGTCGTCAATGGGGAAATCAAAAACAGGCAGCTTCTTGTTGATGCCCTGGCTGTTGACAAGAATGGTCACAGGACCCATCTCGGCGTTGGCCTTGGCAGCACACTCTTTGACCTGCTCCTCGTTGGTGGCATCGCACACGTAGTAGTAGAAGTCCTTGCCGGTCTGCTCTTTCAGCTCAGCGCAGGCAGCAACGAGCTTCTCCTCGCCGCGGGAGGCGATGGCAACCTTGGCGCCGGATTCGGCAAAAGCCTTGGCAACGAGCTTGCCCAGTCCGCCGGCACCGCCGAAGATAATTGCATTCTTTCCGCTCAGGTCAAACATTTTTGAAGTTTCCATGGGAATCAGTCTCCTTTATCAAAAAATTTGCATAAGCATATTGGTGCATTTGCACTATATATTTTAGTGCAAATAGGGATAAAAGTCAAGTGTTTGGATTAAAGACCGCAAATTTGCGATTTTTGCATAAATATCCGCATTTTTGCGGGACATATGAATATATATATATATATATATATATTCACCCGCTGTTTTTCACGTTGACATTGGGGGTGCGGCGGCATTATAATCTTGTTATCCTAAAACATATAAATTATAAATATAACAACAGGGAGGCTTTGCTTATGCTGATGACGGAGCTTATAGCAAAAAAGCGCGACGGCGGCACGCTCAGTCCGCAGGAGATAAAATTCATCGTAGACGGCTACACAAACGGAGAAATTCCCGACTACCAGATGTCTGCCATGCTCATGGCGATGTACTTTCGCGGACTGAACCACGACGAAACCGTGGAGCTCACGCTGGCCATGATGCACTCCGGCGAGGTCATAGACCTCAGCGCCATAGACGGCGTCAAGGCAGACAAGCACTCCACCGGCGGCGTCGGCGACAAGACGAGCCTTGTGCTGTGCCCGCTCGTGGCCTGCGAGGGCGTGAAGATTGCCAAAATGTCCGGCCACGGTCTGGGTCACACCGGCGGCACGCTGGATAAATTGGAGAGCTTCCCCGGTCTCAGCGTGAACCTGACGCCGGAACAGTTTCTGCGCAACGTGAACGAGGTCGGCTTGGCTATAGTCAGCCAGACGGCGAACGTGGACCCCGCTGACAAAAAGCTCTACGCCCTGCGCGACGTGACGGGCACCGTCGCCGTGCAGGGGCTGATTGTCAGCTCCATCATGTCCAAAAAATTAGCGGCCGGCGCGGACGTAATCGTGCTGGACGTGAAGTGCGGCAGCGGCAGCTTCACCAAAACCGAGGACTCCGCGCGCTCTCTGGCGGAGGAAATGGTGGCCATAGGCCGCGCCGCCGGCAAGAAGGCCGCGGCCGTCATCACCGACATGGATGAGCCCTTGGGCTACGCCGTAGGCAACGCGCTGGAGGTCAAGGAGGCCATAGCCTGCCTCAGCGGGGAAAAGTGCGGCGAGCTGCTGGAGCTGTGCCTGACGCTGGGCGGCTGCATACTTGTGGCCGCGGGCAAGGCTCCCGACATGGACGCCGCGCGGGGGATACTGCTGGAGGGCATCACAAGCGGCAGAGCCAAGCGCAAGCTGGCCGAGCTAATTGCCGCCCAAGGCGGTGACGAGCGCGCGGTTTACGACACCTCCCTCCTGCCCTCCGCGCCCGTGCAGCTGGAGGCGCTCAGCGATAAATCAGGTTATGTAAATCACATTCAGGCCGACTCCGTAGGTCTTGTGAACCTGCACTTGGGCGGCGGCAGAGCGACAAAGGAGAGCGTTATAGACCTCAGCGTGGGGCTGGTGCTGCACAAAAAGGTCGGCGACAAAGTGGAGCGCGGCGAGAGCCTTGCCACCATTCACGCCTCCACGCCGGAAAAGGCGGCCGAGGCCGCGGAAATGCTCCGGCAGTGCTACACCATTACCGACGAAAAACCGCAGAGCAAACCGTTTATTAAGAGCGTTATAGTCTGAAAAAATCGACCTCCGCGGGTCGATACGGGTCGATATTTTATGCCGCATTTTCGGCAAAATGGTATTGCAAAAGCTGTCATATCTATGTAAAATATACGTACAAAAATTTTTCGGTTAAGGGGAGCTGAAAATGGACAGCGGCAAACCCATAAAAATTTTCATTGCGGACTGTTCGCGGGACTTCCGCACACTGCTGACAGACTACATCGGCATGGAGCAGGACATGGTCGTGGTCGGCAGCTCCGGCAGCTGCGCGGAGAGCGCGGAGCTTGTAGGCAAGCTGCTGCCGGACGTGCTGGTGACCGACCTGCTGTTGCAGTCCGGCAGCGGGCTGGCGCTCATAAACAAAGTGCGCGCCCTGCCGCGCGCACCGCATATAATCGTTGTCACCGCCTACTGCGCGGACTCCGCCATGAGCGAGCTGGGCAAGCTCAACATCGGCGGCTGCCTTGTCAAGCCGTGCGTATTCGCCGACGTTGCCGCCATTGCCCGACAGTGCGTGCGCTCCGCACGCCCGAGCTGGTCGGACAGGGAGCTGGACGCGGAGATAAGCGCCGCCCTTTCCGCTTTCGGCATAGTGCCGCACCTGCGCGGGTTCAGATTTCTGCGCGAGGCGATAAAGCGCGTCATTCTCGACCCCGAGCAGAGCCGCGGCGTGACAAAGAGCCTCTACCCCGACCTCGCCAAGCAGCTCGGCACAACGCCGCAGAACATCGAGCGCGCAATACGCTGCGCTATAACCAGCGGCGTCAAGAACGGCGACCCGCTGCGCCGCGACGAGTACTTCCGCCGCGTGGCGGACGTGCTCCCGCGCTCACTGACGAACGCCAAGTTCATCGCCCTCTGCGCGCACTTGTCGGCGGAGCGCCTTGCCGCCGCGCGCAGGCGCGATGTCGTCTGAACTACGAAATGCTGTAGCCGCCGCGCACGAACATCTTGACCGTGGAGCCGGACGCTTTGACGCCGTTGCCCGCTATAGTCACCATGTAGAGATGATTTGCCGTCAGCGAGCCGGAGTCCAGCGTGGAGCCGCTTGTGGTGTCCACCAGTCCGGGGGACTCGCTGCAAACAACCACGGCGGAGCCGATGCGCAGAAGTATCTCGCACCCCGCCTGCCCCGTCAGCGTCTGCCCGTCCGACAGCGTAACCAGCGTGTAGCTCTCGCCGGAGTAGCTTGCTAAAATGTCCTGCATCTCGCTCTCCATTTCTGGGGCAAGGACGCTGTTCAGATAGCTCTTGGTAATGAGCGGGTCGCTCTCGGTGCCGTAGCTGGTGACAGCGTAGACACCCACGCCGCCCAGCACGGCGGCTGCCGCGGCCACGCCCGCCACAACAGCGGTAAGTTTCTTTGTAGTCATAGTTAAGTACCTCCGCGCTTCCCCGACCGCAGTTTTCGGTCGAGGGAGCGCTTTTTATCTTTTGCTTAATGCGGCCTTGGAGCCGGCGTTTTGTTCACAGACCAAAGCTGACGGCTATGGCGTCGTCCACCTTGCTCATGGTGCTCTCGTCCAGCTTGCCCATGCGCTCCCGCAGGCGGGACTTGTCAAGGGTACGTATCTGTTCGAGAAGTATCACGCTGTCGCGCGACAGCCCGTAGCTCTGGGCGGTAAGCTCAATATGGGTCGGCAGTCTGGCCTTGCCCACCTGACTGGTGATGGCCGCTGCTATGACCGTGGGGCTGTGCTTGTTGCCGGTGTCGTTTTGTACAATCAGCACCGGTCTGAGACCGCCCTGCTCGCTGCCCACAACGGGGCTGAGGTCGGCATAGTAGATGTCGCCGCGTTTGACCATGCTCATGCGTATTCACACTCCGATAAGCTGAAGTAGTCGCCCACTACATAATATGTAGCGTCGTGCTATCATTCTCTCTCATCGTCGCGGATTTTATACCTGCCGACAGGAAATTTTGCACTATGTTTTTTAGAAAGTAATAACGGCTGGATTTGTTTTTCTCAGTTCTTTACACTCGTGTCTATTCATTATCAGACTCTTCATCATCATTATCCGCTAATATCTCAAATTCGGTAAGAATAACATCAGCTTCCTCGTTTGCTTTGTATAGACTCTCTGGAGGCATAGCAGCGAATTTGGATAATTCCTTCTGTAATTTTCGCACCATAGGCAGAAAAGTTGCAACGGTTAAGCCTCCTGATATAACCCCTCCAACAACCGGCACAGCCTTACTTACAGCCTTGCCAACACTGTCTTTGGTTAGTTTAACGCCTACCCATGCCAAAGTTTTCTTAGCTATATTGTAGGCAGCATATTTACTAAGCGGCTTAGCGGCTACTTTGGCACCTATTTTAGCTGCATTGGCAGCAGCCAGTTTCGCAAGAGCTGCTATTGCCGCATCCACTCCAAACATAACGCCAAGAAAAATGATAAGGAGATTTTGAGTTTCGTCATCTAAATCAATATCCTTGTACCCATATATGTAAGCGAGCTTCTGTGCGACACGTAAAACATGAGCATAGAATTGCCCCAAGTCAGCTGGAATAGTCCCTGCCATTGCAATGCCGCCCGGTATACCTGCAGCGGTAGACAATGCCGTTGTTTTTGTTGTTTCAAACTTTATAGTCCCGCTTGCAATTTTATTGAGTAAATCAATGCTTATGCCTGCGTTAATTGTTCCGTTTTCTAATGCATCTGCAAGCTGTTTTTCGCTAACTTTGCCTTTTAACTGTGTTGTTAGAAAGGCATCGCGTTCGATTTTACAGTATGGCAACTTACAGGCTGTAGCTATAATATCCTCAACATTAATGGGGGTTGCGTTTTTGGTGTTATCCATATTCTCTTTCCTCTTTTGCAGCATATCTCAACTTAACAGTTGCTTTATAATGCTTTTTTGATACCTAAATTGCGTTTATTCTTATTATATTTTACCCCACTATTTTATAACTCAAAAGCAGCGCGGTCTAAATCAGATATACACCCTCGGCACGCGCTTGGAGACTGCGCAGAGCAGCTCGTAGGGCACGGTTCCGGCTTCGGCGGCCAGCTTGTCGAGGCTGGCATTGGGGCCGAATATCTCCACCGTGGATTCCACGTTCGCCTGCGGCAGGCGCGACAAATCTATCATGCACATATCCATGCATATGCGCCCAATCTGCGGCGCGAAGCCGCCCTGCGTGTAAAACTCGCACTTGTTGGACAGGCAGCGGAACAGCCCGTCCGCGTAGCCTATCGGCAGCACGCCGACGCGCGTGGCCGTCTTAGTCTCATATATGCCGCCGTAGCTTATCTTTGTGTGCGCGTCGTATATTTTTATCGTGCTGACGTGCGTCATCAGGCGCATACAAGGCTTCAGCCCCAGCCGCCCGCCGTCGCCGTAGCCGTACAGCAGCAGCCCCGGGCGCACCATGTCCATTGCCGCCTCGGGGTAGTTCAGCACTCCCCCGCTGTTCGCGCAGTGGCGCACTCGGAAGCTCACACCGCGCGCCTGCGCCGCCGCTATGACCGAGCGGAACAGCTCAAGCTGGCGGAGAGTGTAGTCTCTCGCCTCCTCGCCCTCCTCGTCCGAGACGGCAAAGTGGGTGTAAATACCCTCCGCGTCAAGCCCCGGCAGAGTGCAGGAGCTGACGATGTTCTCCACGCCCTGCTCAAAGTGCTGCCCCGCGACCAAGTAGCCGAGGCGCGACATGCCTGTGTCTATTTTAAGGTGTATCCTCAGCGTCCCGCCGTACTTCACCGCCGCCGCGGAGTACTCCACGGCTTTAGCAAGGCAGGTGACGGTCTGCGTCAGGTTTTCGGCAATGAGTATCGGCGTGTAGTCCTCCGGCGTGTGTCCGAGTATCAGCACCGGAGCTTTCACGCCCGCGCGCCGCAGCTCCAGCGCTTCGGCAAGGCAGGCCACGGCAAAGTAGTCCGCGCCGCACTCCTCCAGCCTCCGCGCCGCCGCAACAGCGCCGTGGCCGTAGGCGTCGGCCTTCATCAGCGCCAAAAAGCGGCACTCCTGCGGGAGCGCGGCGCGAATGGCGCGGTAGTTGTGTTCCAAGTTGTCAAGGCTTATTTCAGCCCACGTTCTCATGGTCTCCTGCATCGCTATCTCCTGTTTTCGGATTGTCTGTTCAGCTGACAGTAAAATTTGTAATGCTGCACTGCGCCGCCGCCGTGCCGCCCGCGACTATCTCGCCCCGCACGGGCTCCAGCTCCGCGTCCAGCCATATGAGCGCGTCCGCGCTGTCGTCAACATAGACGCGCGCCACGGTGAAGTCTCCCTCGCTCCAGACCTCGGAGGCAAAGCCGCCCAGCAGAGCGTTTATGATAATCGGAATTGACGAAACGGGGCTGATGCTCGTCCCGACCAAGTCTCCCAGTGAGAGAATCAGTCCGTCGTACTCCAGCTCTGAATGACCCTCAGCCATTTTGGCGGTGATTCCCGCAATCAGCTCCGGCGAGGTTATGTAAACTTCCGTCTCTCCGTCGGCATAGCTGCACTCCGCCGTAAATTCAAAGCGGCTGTCGCCCAAATCGGCGCCGACCTCGGCTGTAAAGCTGATTGTTTCCGCCTGCGCGAAGCTCTCTCTGGCCTCGTCCAAGCGCTTTTCCGCGCTGCCCGCGCCTTGGCAGGCGCTAAGCAGCAGGGCTATCGTCAGTACGGGCAGTATGACTCGCTTCACGCTCAAGCTCCTTGTTCTTCAAGCATTTTCGCCGCCCTCGGCAGCATTTTGATAATATCCGTCGGGCACATTCCGTATTGCCCAAGTTCCTCGGCGCACATATCCCCCGCCAGCGCGTGGAGATGCAGCGCGGTCAGCACGGCGCGCTTTAAGTCAAACTGACCCAGCATAGCGCCGATAACGCCCGCCAGCACGTCGCCCGTGCCGCCCTTGGCCATTCCCGCGTTGCCGTGTGTAATTATGTAAACCTCTCCATCGGGGAACGCGGCTATCGTGCGGTGTCCCTTGAGCACGAGAACGCAGTTGTATTTCTGCGCAAAGCGCCGCGCGTCGCCGCAGCGGTCGCCCGTGAGCTCACCGCCAAGGCGCGCAAACTCGCCCTCGTGCGGCGTCAGCACCGGCGGCAGAGCGGCGCTCCGCAGGCAATCCGGCTCACTTCCCAGCGCAAACAGCCCATCGGCGTCGATAACCATGCGGCACTGCGCGCTGCCGACAAGAGAGCGCGCCAGCTCGCCAAGCTCCGCGCTGCGCCCCAGCCCGGGACCCAGCACGCACACGTCGGAGTTTTTCAGCTTTTCTCCGAGCTGCGGCAGGCAGTCCGCGCCGAGCCGCCCCGCGCCGTCGCACGGCAGAGGAAACGGCATGGCCTCGTCGCTCTTCACGGCAGTCATGGGGTATATCCGCTCCGGCACGCCGAGCGAGACGAGCCCCGCCCCCGCGCGCACCGCAGCCGCCGCGCACATACACGGCGCGCCCGTGTAGCCGACGCTGCCGCCGACTATCAGCACCCGCCCGAAGCTGCCCTTGTGGCTCAGCCGCGGCCGCGCGGGCAGCGAAATCTCTCCGTCGGTGACGGCAAAGCAGTCAATCCCCGCTCCGTCCAAAATGTCAGTCGGTATGCCGATATCCTCAACGCGCAGCGCGCCGCAGCAGGTGCAGCCCGGCTCTGCGAAGTGCCCCGGCTTGGCCATGGAAAACGTAACTGTCACGTCCGCATGAACGGCCTCGGAGAGTATGCGCCCCGTGTCGGCCTCCACGCCGCTGGCTATGTCCGCCGCCACGACCTTGGCGGGAGCGCTGTTCATAGCCCGTATGGCCTCCAGCGCTCTGCCCTTGGGCGGGCGGTCAAGCCCGATGCCGAACACGGCGTCCACAATAACGTCCGCCTGCGCCAGCTCTTCGGCAAAGCCCGCCGCGTCTGCGTCAAAGTCCTCCAGAGCGCCGCCGGCCTCGCGCAGTCTGCGCTCCATTTCGCGTGTGTCCGCGGTCATGTGCTCGCGGCTGCCGGTCAGCAGCGCGCGCACGCTGTAGCCGCGGGAAAGCAGCTGCGCCGCCGCGGCCACGCCGTCGCCGCCGTTGTTGCCGCTGCCGCAGAAGCACCAGACCGTCCCGCCCGCCGGACAAAGCTCCGTGACGGCGGAAACAATGAACCCCGCCGCGCGGCGCATGAGCAGCGCGGACGGTATGCCGCGCACGTTTATAGCCTCCGCGTCGGCTCCGCGCATCTTGGCAGAATCAGAAAGCCGCAACTCCCTCGCCCCTTTCCGCAATAATAATTCTATTATAGCCTTTGACGAAATATTAGTCAATTATCGTTTCACACTAAATAATTTTCGGGATTATGAATTGCATCATTTTCGTAAACTTTTTTCAAACGGCGGACGATTTATTGACTTGGTGTTTGTGTCTGTGCTAAAATAGGGTCACTGTTATTTACAGCACCGTTTTTATGGTTCACTGTGCGTCACTGCATTGCTGAAAGGAATTGCAAAATGTCTGAACTGAGCTTCGATTCACAAAACACTCTGGCCGCGCGGGGGCTTGTTATGTCGCCGCGCGAGGCTATTGCGCTCGGCGTTGCCCTGTGCGGCGCGCTTGAGGGCGCGGAGGGCGGACGCGGCGGCATCTGGCCCGGAAACATATATATTGACGGAGACAATGTCGAGCTGGGTCCGCCCACGGACCGCAGCATCAACGACATGGGGCCGGACGCTCTTGAATATATACCGCCCGAGCACTTCTGGTCGGGCGAGATAACCGCGGCGGGCGACGTTTACTCCGTGGGTCTTGTCCTGTACACCGTCCTCAACGGCGGCGCTCTGCCGTTTTCCGAGGCCGGTGAAAAGGCCACCTCCTCCGCCAGAGCCTCCGCGCTGCAGCAGCGCATGAAGGGCGCGGCGGCGGACTACCCGCGCACGGCGAGCCGCGAGCTGGGCGACGTCATTCTCAAGGCCATAGCCTTCAATGCCGCGGACCGCTGGCCGGACGCCGCGTCGCTGCGCGCCGCGCTGGAGGCGCTGCCCGAGGGGGCGGACATTCCGGCGGTTGCTCCCGTGCTGCCGATGACGGACGAGGAAATACAGGCCACAAGGCAGTACAAGGTGGACAAGGAGTTTGAAAAAACCGAGCCTCCCAAGCCCAAGAAGTCAACGCCCCCGCCGGCCGAGGACGCCGACGACAAGACTGTTGAACGCTTCCGCGCGCCCAAGTCCTCGCGCAAGCCGTGGATAATTGCGGCTGTAATCGCCGTTATAGTCATTATTGCGATAATCCTGCTGCGCGGCTGCTCGAGCGGCGAGGAGGAACCCGAGCCGACGGAGGCTCACTCCGTGGTGCTCGTAAGCCCGCAGCCGACCGTGGAGCCGACCCCCGCCGTCACCGCCGAGCCGGACGCCGCCGTGGAAACCGAGGAGCCGGAGCCGACGGAGGAGCCCGAGCCGACCTACGAGGTCTACCTTGAGGATGTGACGTGGGAGCAGGCCAAGGAGCGCTGCGAAATGCTGGGCGGCCACCTTGCCACCATCAAGAGCCAAGAGCAGCTGGACGCGGTCATAGAGCTGGCGGAGAGCGTCAACGCGCGCTACGTGTGGCTGGGCGCTTACCGCTCCGAGGGCGGACTGTGGACGTATGTGACAGGCGAGCAGATGATGTTTGCCGAGTGGGACAGCGGCGAGCCGTCGGCATACGACAGCGACGGCACGGCCGAGGACTACCTCATCATGTGGCACAGACGCGACACGGGCGAGTGGTGCTACAACGACACGCGCAACGACCCCATATCCGTGCTGCCAACAAGCTACAGCGGACGCATCGCTTACGTCTGCCAATACGACTGAAAAGCGACCGAATGCCTCCCCTGAGAGCCTGATTATTGAAAATTACAGCGGAATTTATTTAATTTCTCGCGGAATTTTGCCTCAGGGGACTTGCCAAGCTACAATTTATGTAGTAAAATGAATTGATTTTGAAACACTAAAGACGGCCTAACGGGCGCTTTGCAGCGCGCTTGCCGCTGTCTTAACATTAAAAAGAGGAGAATATCAATATGATAACAGCAGGCGATTTCAGAAATGGCGTTACATTTGAAATGGACGGAAACGTGATGCAGGTCATCGAGTTCCAGCACGTCAAGCCCGGCAAGGGCGCGGCGTTCGTGCGCACCAAGATGAAGAACGTCATCACCGGCGCCGTGACCGAAACCAGCTTCAACCCCACGGCAAAGTTTGAGCAGGCCACCGTTGAGCGCCGCAGCATGGAATACAGCTACGAGGACTCCGGCCTCTACTACTTCATGGACCCCGAGACCTACGACCTCGTACCTGTCGAGGGCGACGTTCTCTCCGACGGCTTCAAGTTCGTCAAGGAGAACATGGTCTGCACCGTTATGAGCTACAAGGACAAGGTGTTCGCCGTTGAGCCTCCCTTCTTTGTGGAGCTTGAGGTGACCGCCACCGACCCCGGCTTCGCGGGCAACACGGCCACGAACGCCACCAAGCCGGCCACCGTGGAGACCGGCGCCGAGATAAAGGTCCCGCTCTTCATCGAGCCGGGCGAAAAAATCAAAATCGACACCCGCACCGGTGAGTACCTCTCCCGTGCGTAAAACTTCCAAAGGAGCAAAATCGCAAATGACAACCTCAGAAAAGGCCGCTTATCTCAAGGGGCTTATTGACGGCATGAACATCGACTCCGCGAGCGAGTACGGCAAGCTGTTCACCGCCATTGCCGACATTTTGAACGACCTCGCGCTGGACTACGAGGAGCTGGCCGGCGACGTTGACGACATCAGCGAGGAGCTGGACGCCATAGACGAGAGCGTGGCGGACATTCAGGACCTGCTTCTTGACGACGATGAAGACGACGACGACTATGTCGGCTGCCGCGGCTGCCGCGGCGGAGAGTGGGACGACGAGGAAGCCCAGTTCTACGAAGTCACCTGCCCCGAGTGCGGAAACACCATTACCGTTGACGAGGACATTTTCGACATGGGTCGCTGCCAGTGCCCCAACTGCGGCGAAATGATGGAGTTCGACGAGCCCGTGGACGAGGAGAGCGAGGACTAAAGCCCTCGACCAATTAAAACAACAAAGCAAAAAGCCTTGCAGAGACGCACAAAAGCTGCGGCGCTGCGCTGACCGTGGATTTTGTACTCTTTGCGCAGTGCGCGAGCGTGCGAAATTCACGGTTTCCGTTTATGCAGCTCACAGGCTCACGGCGTATGGGGAATGAGATTATGTCACAGATTACAAAACGGGCGTTGGAGCAAAGTCTTAAAAACTTGCTGCTCAAAAAGCCTTTGAACAAAATTACAATCAGCGATATAACCGAGGACTGCGGCATCAATCGCATGACCTTTTACTATCATTTCAAGGACATATATGATTTGGTGGAATGGGCTTGCTTGGAGGACGCGCAAAAGGCTTTGCAGCAGAAGAAAACTTACGACACATGGCAGGACGGCTTCCTGCAAATCTTTCAGGCAGTGAAGGAAAACAAGCCGTTTATTCTCAATGTCTACCGCTGTGTCCGCCGCGAGCAGGTGGAGCAGTATTTGAGCCCGCTTGTGAGTAGGCTCCTTATGGGCGTTTTGGAGGAAGAAGCCAAAGGAATGTCTGTCAGAGACGAGGACAAGGCTTTCATCGCCAATATTTATTCCTATGTTTTTATCGGGCTGATGCTGGATTGGATTAAGGACGATATGCGAGCAGAGCCGTCAGAAATCATTTCCCAGCTGGCAACCGCCATTCAAGGCGCGTTTCGGCAGTCGCTGGAGAATTTTCGCGTGGACAGTACATCAAGCGGAACAAAATGATAAAAGTTTTTACAGATTTGCGGCGTTGATAAAATTCTTATCAGCGCCGCTTTTCTGTTTATAGCATTCCCGCAGGAAGCCTGTATAATGACGGTATCAATAAAAAACAGGAGGTCATCGTCATGTATTACGGTGCAGGAACCTACGAAGCATTCGCCCACCCCGAAAAGCCGGAGGGCGCAGACAGAAAATCCGCCTACATCATCGGAACCGGTCTGGCCGGTCTGACAGCCGCCTTTTATCTGGTGCGGGACGGGCAGATAAAGGGCGAGCACATCCACGTTTTTGAAAAGCTCGACTTGGCAGGCGGTAGCTGCGACGGGCGCAAGGACGTAACCAAGGGCTTCTATATGCGCGGCGGGCGTGAAATGGACAATCACTTCGAGATTATGTGGGACGTGTTTCGGGACGTTCCCTCCATAGAAACGCCCAATGTTTCCGTGCTGGACGAATACTATTGGCTGAACAAGCACGACCCCAACTATTCCCTCTGCCGCGCGACCGAAAAATGCGGGCAGGACGCCCACACGGACAAACAGTTCGCGCTGGACAAGCAGTCCGCCATGGCGCTGACAAAGCTCTTTATCACGCCGGAAAAGGATTTGGAGGATAAGAAAATCTCCGAGGTGCTGCCGGAGTCCTTCTGGTCCACCAACTTCTGGCTGTACTGGCAGACGATGTTCGCCTTCCAGCGCTGGTCGAGCGCTCTGGAGATGAAGCGCTATCTCTGCCGCTTCTGCCACCACATCGACGGTCTGCCGGATTTCAGCGCTCTCCGCTTTACGAAGTACAACCAGTACGAGAGCATGATTCTGCCGCTTGTCAAGTATCTGGAAAGCCGCGGCGTGCAGATAGAGTTCGGCATGAATGTCCGAAACGTGCTGATTGAAAGCGCGGACGGCAGGCAGACCGCAAGGCAGATTGTCTATTTGAAGGACGGCCTGCGGCAGACCATTGATTTGACCGAGGATGACTTGGTGTTTATCACCAACGGCTGCTGCACGGACACCTCCTGCTACGGCGACCAGACCCACGCGCCCGATTTGAGCAACGTGCGCAATCTCAGCGGCGAGAGCTGGGATTTATGGAAGAATATTGCCACTCAGGCCACCCACGGGGAATTTGGCAATCCCGAGCATTACTGCGACGATTTTGAAGCCACGAACTGGATGAGCGCCACTGTCGCCACCGCCAGCGAAGAAGTCATACGCTATATCATGGACATCTGCCAGCGCGACCCCCGCTCCGGCAAGGTGGCGACGGGCGGCATTGTAACGGTGAAAGACAGCGCGGAAAACTGGTATCTCTCTTGGACAATTAACCGCCAGCCCCAGTTCAAGGCTCAGGATAAGGGCACTGTTTTGGTCTGGGTGTACGGCCTGACCACCAACAAAGAGGGCAATTATGTTAAAAAAGCCATGCGTGACTGCACCGGCGAGGAGATTTGCCGAGAATGGCTGTACCACATCGGCGTCCCCGCGGAGCGCATTGCTTATCTCGCCGAAAACGAGTGCAACACCACTACCTGCTTCATGCCCTTTATCAACTCCTTCTTCCAGCCGAGGAAAGAGTCCGACCGCCCCAAGGTTGTGCCGGACGGCGCTGTCAACTTCGCCTTTATCGGTCAGTTTGCCGAAACTCCCAGAGACACCATTTTCACTACCGAGTATTCCATGAGAACCGGCATGGAGGCTGTCTATACCCTGCTGAATGTTGACCGCGCAGTGCCCGAGGTCTGGGGCAGCAAATACGACGTCAGAGAGCTGCTGCGGGCGGCCTACTACGGCATTGACAAAAAGCCCATAACCGAGGTAAAGCTCAGCTTTTGGGAGCACGAAGCGCTGCGTATTATCCTGAAGAAAATCAAGGGAACCGACATAGAGCTTCTTCTGCGGGAGAGCGGACTGATTTCCGAAGATGTGTAATTGCTAAGGGCAGCTTGCGTTTCCTCAGTGACGTTTTTCGCCCTCTCCGCATAGGCTGTAGAAAAGGCGGAAGGAGAGGGTTTGCGTGGACGAATACTTTGCGGAAAAGCTGCGCGGCTTTGACGGCGTTTGGGCGCGCGTCAGCGGAGGCGGGGAAATGCCGGCGGCGGCGACCGCTCCCGCGGCGGACATCAGCGCTTTTCTCCGCTCGGAGAGCACGCTTGCGGGCATATACCGCCGTCTGGCCGTCTCCCCTGCCGCGGGCGTGGCGCAGAGAGCGGCGGCGCTGCACAGGAGCGTGGGCGGCAGCATGGCGCGCCTCAGGGTGCAGCGCTTCCTGCAAAGCGGAGACGGCGCGCCCGTTCCCGCCGCCGCGCCGCCGGAGGGCGCCGCGCCGCAGCTGCTGCGCCAAGCGTATATAATCGAGAGCGACTTGGCCGCCGACTACGCCGCCTGCGGCTACAGCGTGCTCGCGGGCATATGCGGGGCGCGGCGGCAGGAGGTTTGCGCAATGCTGCTCGCGTTTATGAGCTGACAGAGCACACAAAAGCGCCCTGACCTGCGAAAACATCAGGTCGGGGCGCTTTGCTGTATGTGTGTGAAAATTATTTGCCGCTTTCTCTTATGGCGACACGGCGCACCTTGCCGCTTATGGTCTTGGGCATTTCGTCAACAATCTCCAGCACGGAGATGTTTTTGTAGGAGGCCATGCGGCTGTTGGCGAAAGCGCGAATCTCCCTGCCCATTTCCTTTGAGGCCTCGTAGCCGCGCGCCAGCACAACCGTGGCCTTGATTGCCTGTCCGCGCGTTTCGTCGGGGATACCCGTCACGGCGCACTCCAAAACCGCGGGGTGCTCCATGAGCACGTTTTCCACCTCAAACGGGCCGACGCGGAAGCCGCGGGTTTTTATCAGGTCGTCGGTGCGGCCTACATACCAGAAGTAGCCGTCCTCGTCCTCCCATGCGGTGTCGCCCGTGTGGTAGACGCCGCCGCGCCAGACGTGGGCGTAGAGCGCGTCGTTTCCGCAGTAGCCCATGAATATGCCGTGGCTCTTTTTGCCCGCCTCCGGCACAACCACCAGCTCGCCGACCTCGCCGCGCTTGACCTTTTCGCCCGCCTCGTCGATAAGCTCAACGTGGTAGAGCGGGGTGGGCTTGCCCATCGAGCCGGGCTTGGAGGTGCTACCGTCCAAATTCGCCAGCATGAGCACGGACTCCGTCTGGCCGAAGCCCTCCTTCAGCTCAAGGCCGGTCTGCTCGCGCACCTTCTGGAACACCTCGGGGTTCAGCGCCTCGCCCGCCGTGCTCAGGTGGCGCAGCGCGGGCTGGGGGACCTTGTTCATGCCGTATTTGACAAAGTAGCGGTAGATTGTCGGCGGCGCGCAGAAGCTCGTCACCTCGTGCTTGGCCATAATTTTCAGCAGGTGGCTGGGCGAAAAGGCGTTGAAGTCATAGACCATGACGGCGCTGCCGCAGAGCCACTGGCCGTAAATTTTGCCCCACGAGGCCTTGCCCCAGCCGGTCTCGGCCACGGTCAGGTGCAGCCCGCCGTCTTGAACGCACTGCCAGTAGCGCGCGGTTATGATGTGCGACAGAGAATACGTGTGGTCGTGCATGACGGCCTTGGGATAGCCGGTTGTGCCGGAGGTGAAGTACATCAAAAACGGCTCGTCCGCGCGTGTCGGCACGCGCTCCAGCTCCGCGGAAGCGGAGGGCAGCTCGGCGGTGAAATCAACAGTGCCCTCAATGCTGCCGCGCACCGTGAACACGGTTTTCAGCTGCGGGCAGCGGGACTTGACCTCCACCAAATTCGCCGCTATATCGCCGTCCGAGGTGCAGACGGCGGCGGATACGTCGGCGGTCTGCACGCGGTAGAGCAAATCGTCCAGCGTCAGCATATGCGTGGCGGGGATTATAACCGCGCCCAGCTTGTGCAGGGCGGGAGCCACGTACCAGTATTCGTAGTGCCGCTTGAGTATCACCAGCACGCGGTCGCCCTTTTTGACGCCGTGGCTTGCCAAAAGGTTGGCTGTCTGGTTGCTCAGACGGCTTATATCCGCAAAGGAAAACTCCAAATGGCTTTGGTCGGAATCGCACCAGACCATTGCGCGCTGCTCCGGCGCAAGGCGCGCCATTTCGTCAACCACGTCATAGCCGAAGTTATAGTTGTCGGGATAATGGAGAGAAAAGTCCGTGAGTATGCCGTTTTCGTCTGTGCGCTCGTCGCAAAATTTGGGGTACAGATACATAAATGCCCTCCTTGAGCCTCCCCGCAAGCCGTCCGACAGGCAGACAACGCAAAATCCGCGGGATAAATGATTTTATTTAATATCTCAGATTGCCCGCGCTCGCAAGCAATACGGTTTGACAAACGATATAATATCATTTTGAAAACCATATGTCAAGCAATCCAACGATTTTAGGAGTATAGCACGAATATATTTATAAATTACTGACGGTTTATTGCGGTTTTGTTAAATATCCGACAATCGCGGATTATTTTAACCGCTTTTGCCTAAGCGGGAACAAAAAACGGGGCTGCGCGGCGCACAGTCCCGTTTCTTGATATGTTATTCGCTTATTCCTTTTCCATCGCTATGTCGCCAAGGTTCTGGCACTCGCGGGTGCGCAGGCCGTAAAAAGCCTTGAGCTTGTAGCCGGAGGCGGTGATGATGAGGTCGTAGATGCCGACGGGGATATCCTTTATCCAGAAGTCGCCGAAGTCGTCGGTGTAGGCGTCCCAGCCTCTGGGGCCTTGGGTCAGACGGCAGCGCGCGCCCTCGATGATTTCCTCGCTCTCGGGGTCATAGACGGTGCCAGCCACGAACTGGCGCGGGATATTGCGGTAGTAGACCTGCGGGCGGCAGCCGGTTTCGGGCAAGAGCGTCTCCGCGCCCTCTATGTCGTCCATCAGCTCTTCCTTTTCGCCGAACTTTATGGCGCCGGTCGGGCAGGCGTCCACACAGCGGGGAATGAGGTCGGTGTTGTCCAGCAGGTGGGCGCAGCCGGTGCATTTTTGCGCCACGCCGCACTCGTCGTTGAAGTATATGGCCTCATAGGGGCAGGCAGCAAGGCACTCGCGGCAGCCGCTGCACTTTTCTTGGTCAATCTCCACCAGACCGTCGGGGCGCTTTGTTATCGCGTGCTCGGGGCAGGCGGGTATGCAGGAGGGATTTTCGCAGTGGTTGCAGTGACGGGAGAGGTAGTATATGTCCAGCTTGGGACGGGAGCCGCGGACGTGCTCTTCCAGCTTGCACCAGAAGTGGCCGGTCTTGGGCTGGGGCTTTGTGTACGGCATCCAGTCGTTTTCCGCGTGCTCGGTCTTGCAGGCCAGCTGGCAGTTATAGCAGCCGGTACACTTAGCAACATCTACAACAAACGCTTTCATCAGGCAATTCCTCCTTCAAGCCAGCCCTCAAGGCACACGCCGGCGTCGGGGTCAACCTTGCGGGCGAAGGCCTCGGGGTATTTCTTTTTCCAGTCCTCCATCTCCTCGTCGGAGAGCTTTTCCACCTCGGCCAAGAAGCCGCTCGTCGCCATACCCGTGCAGTTCTTGGAAATCATGGAGGTGGGGGTTATAGAGTTAATGCAGCCGCCGCGGTCTATGTGGCCGGGGTCGATGGGGTCAAGGCGCGCGCCGTGGTCAACATAGCAGACGTTCGGCCTGAGGCGCGGGGTGACGTAAGCGCCGCAGAGCACTATGCCGCGCTCGTTGAACACCTTGACGATGTCGCCCGTCTTTATGCCGCGCTTTTCGGCCTCCTCGGGGCTGAGCCATACGGGCTCATACTGGTAGCCGTCCTTGCCGCGTATCTTCATTGTCTCAATCTCGCGGTTCCAGACAATGTCGTCGCACTGGGCGTGTACGCGCCAGCGGCCGTGGTTGCTCATGAGCAGCAGCGGGTATTTTTCCGCTCTCTCGCTGCTCAGGCGCTCGTCGTGGCTCTCGCTCTTTTCAATCCAGTGCGGCACCGGCGGGCGTTCGGGGTCGTCGGGCATATACTTTTCTATATCGGACGAGGAGTACTCTAAGAGTCCGGTGGGAGTTGTCAGACGGTGATTGGCGGGGTCCTTGTAGAACTCATAGAAGCCCGCGGGCTCGTCCTGAACGTCGGCCTTGCAGGGAATGACGAAGACCTTTTTCTTCGCCCACTCCTCGTAGCTCATGTCCTCCTCGCAGCCGGAGACCTTGTAGAACAGGCGCACCCTGTCCTCCTCGCTCAGTCCGCCGCCGGTGTAGGCGTCCACATACTCCGGCCCCAGCTTCTCGCATATCTTGACGCAGACGTCGAAGTCCGTCAGCGCCTCGCCCACGGGCTCGGTTGCCGGCTCGACCTTGTAAATGGACTGGAACACGCCGGAGGAGAAGTCGTTGCCGATGTCGTTCATCTCGTACATCGTGCAGACCGGCAGGATAATGTCCGCAAAGTAGCAGTCGTTTTCCATCCAGATGTGCTGCTCGACTATCGTCTCTATGGACGGGTCGCGGTAAGCCTCGATGAACAGGTTGCCGTGGTTCCAGCAGGTGACGTTGCAGGGCGTGTCGCTCCAAATCATATGCACTCTGGACTGACCCGGGCGCGGGTAGACTATCTTTTCAAACTGATATTTGTTCGTCGGCTTGCGGTAGTTGTTCTTGTCCGGCACTTGGCTGGTGGAGAACATATGCATACCGTACCACTCCGCGTGACCCTCCGTTATCGCCTTATGCACAAGGCAGCGGGGGATAAACTGCGTGGGCGCGGGCAGCTGCTCGAACAGCTTGCACAGCTCCGGCGCTTTCTGCTGCTGCCACGGGTTGAGCGTGAAGCGCTTCATGTTTATTTCGTCCGGCAAGTCGCCCTTTATCGGGCGCAGCGGGTCGCCGGCGTGGGGCATCATGCGGGGCTTCTCCGGCGTGAAGGGCACGGGGAAGTTCTTCGCCCACATGTTCCACTCTATCATCTTTGTCTGGTGTACGCCGGGCTTGCCCAGTCCCTGCATACCCAGAAGCATTATTTCCAGTCTGGCAGGCTCGGAGGAGTACGGTCCGCGGATGTAGCTGCCGCCGTTGCCGTGGCAGATGGACACCGTGCGCTTTGCCCAGTGGCGCGCCAGAGCCTTGATAGTCCACGGGCTGACGCCGCACTTTTCGCTCGCCCACTTCGGCGTCTTGGGAACGCCGTCCTCCTTGCCCATGACGTAATCGACGAACTTGTCGAAGCCATAGGTGTGCTTTTCTATATATTCCTTGTCGTACTGCTCCTCGGTCAGCCACATATAAGCTATTGCCAGCTGCATGGCGGCGTCGGTGTTCGGCAGCACAGGTATCCACTTGTCCGCGTGAGCCACCGCGCCGTAGTTGAACTCGGGGCAGATGTAGATTGATTTAATTCCCAGCTCCGTGAACCAGTAGCAAATCTGCGTCGGCAGGTGCATACCGAAGCCCAGAGGCGTGACCTCGGGGTCGCAGCCCCAGAACAGCAGGGAATCGCAGTTTTTCGCCATATCGGGTATGAGGTTGCCCTGCGGGTTCTGCTCGCCGACAGGCTCGCAGCCCCAGACGTGCTTGGCGCCCCAGTACCAGCCTTCCCACGAGTCCATGTTGCGCATTTGCAGCGTGTAGCCGCCCATGAGCGACAGCAGGCGGTTCGGGCAGCCGTGGCTGGGGGCTACGTTTTTGCCCTCGCCGTGCATGTCGGACTCGCACAGTACGGCCTCGGGGCCGTACTCGCGCTTCATGCGCTTGAGCTCGTCCGCGCAAAGCTGCGCCGCCTCGTCCCACGATATGCGCACATACTTGCTCTTGCCGCGCGTCTCGGGGTGACGTTCACCGTTGGGGTCCCAGTCCACGCGCTTCATGGGGTAGAGCACGCGGTTTTTGGAGTAAACACGGGATTTATAGCCCAGTCCGAAGTGGGTTATCAGCACCTTGGGCATGGGGACGAACTTTTTGCCGCGCGCCTCCATTGTCCACGGGTTGCAGTTTGCGTCCGTGTACTCCTTGTCGTAGTAGTACGGCCTTGTTCTTACAATTTTGCCGTCTTTTGAGTCAACCCAGCAGAGGCCGCCGCTCTCGGGGCCCATAAGGCTGAAGCTGACCAGCGTTTCCTTGTCGGGTTTGAATTTGTCCTTAGTCAACACTATGCCCTCCAATAATATTAACAGCTA
Source organism: Oscillospiraceae bacterium (assembly GCA_021202845.1). GTDB lineage: Bacteria > Bacillota > Clostridia > Oscillospirales > Oscillospiraceae > JAJQCF01. The sequence goes on along the minus strand of JAJQCF010000013.1, from coordinate 87,325 downwards.
TTTGTTGTTAAGTTTTGCTCACTCTTGAATTTAACGTACCGATTTTTGATGCTTTAACGTACATTTTGCCTCCTGCCACTATAATATCTCACTATTTCGCGGCAAAATCAAACAGTATTTAGCGAGACTCTACAACTTTTAGTTGTTGTTCCTGTAATAAGCAAAAATTCAGACCCCACCTCCGTCGTAATTTTCGTCCTTCGACAACTTTTAGTTGTCACCTGACGGAAATAATTGATTTACTTTCCGAGAAAAGTATGTTATAAGATAGTGGATGCTTTAACCGAATCTTGTCTTGGCAGCAATGGCATTGTTGCTCGATGCAGCATGGGAGGATGCTCTTTCAAACCGCGCGCAGTTTTCAGCGCGCACATTCGGCGGCGGAAGGCTCTTGCGGGCTTTGCCGGTACAGCATTTTTCACATCTTCATCTTGCAGCATACCGTCTGCCCTTTTGCGTGACGCCTCCGGCGCCGCGGAAGCGAAAAGAGTATGCTGTTTTTTTGCTGCGGTTTTCCGCACCGCTTTTACTATAACACATTATTTAAGTAAAAACAATACTTATTAAAAAATTCTTTAACCTGCAAATGTTTTTCGATTAAAAGTCGATTTTGCAGGAGAAGTTTGAGGGCGCAAACAGCAGTAATTATCACACTTTTTGCTCTTTTCACAGCACAAGCGCGGCAAACTTATATTTCATAAATCGTATTTATGAGGTTATAGTAATTATTGTTGACTTTTTCGGACACCTTATATATAATGGCAGTAAGGCTCCGATGAAATTGTAAGCAGTCCACCCAACCGACAAAACCCACAAAATTATTAGGAGGAAAGATTATGAAAATGAAAAAAGCTCTAACTCTCGCCCTTGCACTTGTAATGGTATTCAGCCTCTGCGCGTGCGGCTCAAGCAGCTCCACGACCACCGACAGCAGCTCCGCGGACACGTCCTCGTCTGACAGCTCCTCCGCGAGCACAAGCACCGAAACCATTTCCCTCTCCCTTTCGCACCACGACTCTTCCACCTCCGTCATCGGCACGTTCCTTGAAGACTACGCCGCCTCCATTAACGAGGCCAGCGGCGGACTGCTGGACGTGACGGTTTACGCCGGCGCGGCTCTGGCCGCTCCCGCTGACGGCATCAACGCGCTCAACAGCGGCGTCTGCGACATTCTCTGGACCTGCTTGGGCTTCTTCCCCGGACAGTTCCCCGTCACCGAGCTTGTAACCTTCCCCTTCAACGGCCTGACAAGCGCCGTTCAGGGCGCCTACGTCATGGAGGACGCATGGAACACCATTGAGGAGGTCCAAGAGGAGTGGGAGGCTCAGGGTCTGCACCCGCTGGTGCTCTACACCGCCCCGGGCAGCTACCTGCTCTCCACGAACGAGGTTGACGAAATTTCCGACTTCCAAGGCAACACCTACCGCTGCATGGCCGGTATCCCGACCCTGATGATGGAAAAGCTCGGCGCTACCGCCGTTGTCACTCCGTCCAGCGACATCTTCACCTCTATGGAGAAGGACATCATTCAGGGCACCGTGTTCGATATGGCCGGAGCCAAGGGCTTCAGCCTCTACGATGTCACCAACTACGTCTTGGACGTCTGCCTCTATGAGCAGGTTCTTGTCATTCTCATGACCGAGGAAAAATACCAGTCCCTGCCTACCGAGGCGCAGGAGGCTCTGGACTCCGTCTCCGGCTTTGAAGCTGCGCTCACACACGCCGAGCTTTACGAAATAGACTCCGACGAATATCTCGCGCAATTTGAGGAAGCCGGACGCTTGGTCGAGATTAGCGATGAGGTTATGGCCGAATTTGAAGCCATTGGCGAAGAGGTTGCCGAAGAGTGGATGGCCAGCGTTGACGTGGAAAACGCCGCCGAAATACGTGACGAGTTCCAAGCGCTCATAGACAAATACTCCGAATACGCTAACTGATTCTTTCCCCCTGCGAGTCGTCGGGACGGCCGCACAGACCCCCGCGGCTTTGTTCTGACGACTCGCCCTTGCACCGCACACATATAGGAGGTATCAATGAGCTATACTCTTATAGCAATAATCGGCATACTGATAATGCTGGTTCTGCTGTTTTTGGGCATGAACATAGGCGCGGCCATGCTGATTGTCGGCGTTTGCGGATATGCCTATCTTGTAACGCCGAAGGCCGCGCTCGGTCTGCTGCAAACCAACCTTTACACGGCAGGAGCAACCTATTCGCTGTCCGTTGTGCCGCTGTTCGTCCTCATGGGCGAGTTCTGCTATGTTTCGGGCATCAGTCAGGGATTGTTTGACTGCGCCAACAAGTGGCTGAACCGTCTGCCGGGCAGTCTGGCCTGCGCCTCGCTCGTCGCCTGCGCCGGCTTCGGTGCAATATGCGGCTCCCCCGCTGCCACCGCCGCCACAATGGGCGTTGTCGCGCTGCCGGAGATGAAGAGCAAGGGCTATGACGACGGCCTTGCCACTGGCTGCGTCTCTATGGGCGGCACGCTGGGCATAATAATCCCGCCGTCCACCGCCTTTATACTCTACGGCGTCACGGCCGGAGAATCCATAGGCGCGCTGTTCGCCTCCGGCATAACCATAGGTATAATACTTACAATTTTCTGCTGCGCCGTCGTTGTCCTGCAGGTCGTCCGCAAGCCGGAAATGGCTCCCTCCGCCGGACAGGTGACGTGGAGCGAGCGCCTGCAAAGCCTCAAGGGCATACTGGCAGTAGGAATTTTGTTCGTAATATGCATCGGCGGCATATTTATCGGCTTCTTCACCCCCAACGAGGGCGCCGCCATAGGCTGCTTCATATCTATGCTGTATACTGCGCTCAAGCGCAAGCTGACATGGAAAAACTTCCTGTTCTGCATTGAGGAGACGGCCAAAACCGTCGGCATGACGTTCTTCATCGTCATCGGCGCTACGCTCTTTGGCAACTTCCTCGCCATAAGCAAGCTGCCGCAGACGCTAGCAAACTGGTGCGCAGCTCTGGAAGTCTCGCGCTATGTGGTTCTTGTTGTCATACTCCTCATCTATGCGCTTTTAGGCTGCATAATGGACGCAATGGCAATGCTGCTGCTGACCGTGCCTATATTCGTGCCGGTCATAAGCGCGCTGGGCTTCGACACCATATGGTTCGGCGTGCTGATGGTGCTCGTCATGGAGCTGGGTCTTATAACCCCGCCCGTCGGCCTCAACTGCTACGTCATGGCGGGCATAGCCAAGGGCGTACCGCTGACAACGATTTTCCGCGGCTCGCTGCCGTTTGTCATAGCGCTGGCGGCGGCAATAGCGGTAGTCGTTATATTCCCCGGCATTGCCACATGGCTGCCAAACCTCTTGTATTGAGGAGGATAGAGCTATGATTAAGACATTCAGCAAAATAGACAAGGTTGTTCTTTGGGCCACAAGAATATTTGCAATTTTCAGTTTTGTTGCTATAATATTTATGATGGTATTCATAACCGCGGACGTTGTCGGGCGCACGTTCTTCAATACGTCCATAAAGGGCACCTATGAAATTGTCGAGGTGGCAATGGGCACCAGCGTGTTCACGGCGCTGGCCTACACCGAGGCCATGCACGGCCACGTACACGTAACGCTGATAATAGGACGTTTTCCGGCCAAGGTGAGAATATTCTTCTACGCCCTGACAAGCCTGCTGACAACGGTGCTCATCGGCGTTGCGGCCTACGCCGCGATAAAGCAGGTCGGCATCTCCGCCGCCTCCAACCAGATAACCGCCGTTATGAAAATCCCCTACGCCTACCTCTACTCAATGCTGGCCGCCAGCATGATTGTATTCTGCATAACGCTGGCGTACACCTCCGTCAAGGCAGTCACCGCCATATTCAACTCCGACGTACAAGCCGAGGTAGAATCCCACTGGTCATAAGAAATTAACACTCCCAACAAACGGCGGACAGGGCGCAGCCCGTCTTGTCCGCCGAGTACACTTTGAGCAAAAACGAACTGGAGGGCAGTCGATATGCTCACTGAAAGAAAACTGCGGTGCTTTATGGCCGTAGCAGATACCTTGAGCTTTTCCAACGCCGCCAAGCTGCTCTATATGTCGCAGCAGGCGGTGAGCAAGAACATAGCCGGGCTCGAAGAGGACCTCGGCTTTCCGCTTTTTATCCGCTCACGCCAAATTGAGCTGACGGAGCCGGGGCGGAAGTGCTACGAGCTTTGCTCGCGCATGATGAAGGAGTACAGCAGCGCTATCTCCGACATACGAAAGAGCTACCGCGACGCTATCTCCGACACCTTCACCATAGGCATACAGAGCTACTTGGACTTCGGCTCCGCCGTGACGGACGCCATCGGCGTTGTACACGAGCACCACCCCGACCTGACGATAAACGTCCTGCGCTACGACCCCAACACGCTCTTGGAGCGCCTGCTGAACAAGTCGCTGGGCATGATAATCATCAACCAGCGCTATCTGCGCCGCGTCAGCGGTCTGCGCGAGGCCAAGCTCAGCTCCGATTTGCTGGCCATAATGGTGTCCGAGACCCACCCGCTGATAACCGCCGACAGCACCGCCGCCGACTTCGTCACGCTGCCGTTCATCGTGGACATTCTGCAAAACGAAACTAAGGACGAGTACGACCGCAGAATCGACCGCGAAATCGAGGTTTGGGGGCTGAAGCCGGAGTCCATAGTCAGCACGCCCGACCGCGACTCGGCCTACACCGCCGCGGAGCTGGGGCTGGGCATAATAGTCGGCACGGAGACAAGCCGCATGGCGCAGGGCCGCCGCCTGAAGCGCTACCTCATAGACCGCACCGAACCCGTGCTGGCCGTCTGGCGCGCCGAGACTCCCCCGCCGTGGATAGAGCCGCTGGTGGCGCTCCTGCAAAGAAACCTAAAAAAGCGCTGAAAGAGCGCTCCCGCAGTCCCTTCCCGCTCCGCTGCTTCAGCAGGCGGCGGGCGGGGATTTTTTGCTTTTCAATCGCCCGCGCAAGTGATATACTGTATTCAGCGTGCCGCCCCCTTTGGGCTGCGCAGAAAAACTGAAAGGAAAATGCACAATGAAAGTTATCTCCACCGCCAACGCTCCCGCCGCTATCGGCCCCTATTCTCAGGCCATCGTCACGGGAGGGCTTGTCTATACCTCCGGTCAGGTTCCCCTCTGCCCCGTCTCCGGCGAAATGGTGGGCACAAATGTCACCGAGCAGGCTGAGCAGGTGATGAAAAACCTCAAGGCCGTTTTGGAGGCCGCGGGCAGCGGCTTTGACAAGGCCGTCAAGACCACCTGCTTCCTCGCTGACATAAACGACTTCGCGGCGTTCAACGACGTGTATGCCAAGTACTTCACGAGCAAACCCGCCCGCAGCTGCTTCGCCGTAGCCGCCCTCCCCAAAGGCGCCCTCGTCGAGGTCGAGGTAGTGGCAGAGGTGTAACACCCCGCGCTGTATATTGCATATTATAAAAACGTGAGAACCGCTTTTTTCTGTCGGTTCTCACGTTTTTTCATTTTTCGGCTAACTTGTCCAGCAGGGCGGGTAAATCTGAGCAGGCGGCGGCTTTCAAGGGGGCGGCGTCCAGCTCGCCTTCTCCGCCGAAGCCGTAGAGGCAGGCTATAAACGGCAGCGAGTGCGCCTCGGCGACCTGCATATCCGATTGGCGGTCGCCTATTATGACATAAGGCGGCGGACAGGCGGCGCGAATGGAGCTGAATATTTCCGTTTTGGGGCGAAAATCAAAGTCCTCGCAGCAGTAGTAGCCGTCAACCCAGCGGTCAAGATTAAACGCGCGGCGGTGAGCCTCCATGTAGGCGTGCTCGCAGTTGGAGAGAATGACAACGCTCCAGCCGCGCGCCTTGCAGTGCGCCAGCACGCTCTCCGCTTCGGGGTAGAGCGAGGCCGCGCCGGAGGCAATGCCCTCCACCATCACTCTGCCGACAATAGCGGAGCTGCGCTTTTTCTCGTCCTCCGGCAGCGAGGGAAAGAACTTGTTCCACATATCCGGCGCGTTCATGCCGAGGTAGACGGAGGCCTTCTCGTCCGTCGGCTCGCACGGCGGGGTATAGCCGCGCGCGGCCAGCTCTCGGCAGGCGGCGCGCAGCGCGTGACCGTAGAGCGCCGCGGTGTTGTGCAGCGTTCCGTCCCAGTCGAAAACCGCTGTCATGCCATTTCCTTTATCAGATTCACCATTTCAATGGCGGAGAGGGCGCAGTCGTAGCCCTTGTTGCCCGCCTTGGAGCCGGCGCGCTCTATGGCCTGTTCGATGTTCTCCGTGGTGATGACGCCGAACAGCACGGGTATGCCGCTGGCCATGCCCGCCTGCGCTATGCCCTTTGCCGTCTCGTTCGTCACTAACTCATAGTGCGAGGTGGAGCCGCGAATGACCGCGCCAACGCATATCACGGCGTCATATTTGCCGCTCTTCGCCATTTTCTGCGCGAGCATGGGTATTTCAAACGCGCCCGGCACCCAAGCGGCGTAGATGTTCTGCTCCTCCACGCCGTGGCGCACAAGGCCGTCCACCGCGCCGTCCAAGAGCTTCTGCACAATGAAGCTGTTGAAGCGGCTGGCTATGATGCCGACGCGCATACCGGCGGGCGCTACTACTTTTCCCTCGTAAAGATTGATGCTCATAATATTTTCCTCCTGAATTGTGATTTTGTGATTTATCGGTCAGTCGCCGAAGGTTATGGTCTTGAATACGTGACCCATTTTCTGCTGTTTTGTTTTCAGATAAAACGCATCGTATTTGCCGGGCTGGATTTCTATGGGGACGCGCTCTTTGATGTGAAAGTCGAAGCCTTCCAGTCCGTAAATTTTGCTCGGGTTGTTCGTCAGGAGCCGAATGGACTTGACGCCGAGATTTTTCAAAATCTGCGCGCCGCACCAGTACTCGCGCAAATCGGGCGCAAAGCCCAACTGCACGTTGGCCTCCACGGTGTCCAGCCCCTGCTCTTGCAGCTCATAGGCCTTGAGCTTGTTTATAAGGCCGATTCCGCGCCCCTCCTGACGCATATAGAGGATGATTCCGCGCCCCTCCTTCTGCACGAGCTCCATTGCCGTTTGCAGCTGCGCGCCGCAGTCGCAGCGGGCGGAGCCGAACACGTCGCCGGTCAGGCACTCGGAGTGTACGCGGCAGAGTATGTCCTCGCCGTCGCCTATGTCGCCGCAGACAAGAGCTATGTGGTGCTCGCCCGTGATGTCGTTGACGTAGCCGTAAATTTGGAACTCGCCGTGGCAGGTCGGCAGCTTGGCGCTGGCCTGCAGGAACATATGGTTCTCGTGGCGGCGCAGGTAGTCCTGCAAAGCCTTGATAGTGATGAAGCACAGCCCGTGCTCCCGCGCCATTTGCTGAAGCTCCGGCGCGCGCATCATGGTGCCGTCGGGGCGCATGACCTCACAGCAAAGACCGCACTCCTCAAGTCCCGCCAGCCGGCAGAGGTCAACCGTGGCCTCAGTGTGGCCGTTGCGCACCAGCACGCCGCCCTTGCGCGCCACGAGCGGGAAAACGTGTCCCGGGCGGCGCAAATCTTCCGGCTTCGTGGCGGGGTCAACGCAGGCGCGGCAGGTGAAACCGCGCTCCTCGGCGGAGATGCCGGTTGTGGTGTCCTTGTGGTCTATGGAGACGGTGAAGGCCGTGCAGTGGTTGTCGGTGTTTTCGGAGACCATTTGCGGCAGGTTCAGGCGGTGGGCAATCTCGTCCGACATGGGCGTGCATATAAGCCCCTTGCCGTAGTTAGCCATAAAGCTGACGTTCTCCGTTGTGGCATAGCGGGCGGCGCAGATTAGGTCGCCCTCGTTCTCGCGGTCGGGGTCGTCGGTGCAGAGAATGAGCTTACCGGCGCGCAGAGCCTCAATAGCCTCCTCGATGGTGTTGTATTGAAAATCCATAGTGTTTTGCTCCTTTATGATTAAAAACCGTTTTTCTCTAAAAATTCCAGCGTCAGTCCGCCTGCGGGGGACGCGGAGGGCTCCGGCTGCATCAGCTTTTGCACGTACTTGCCCAAAATGTCGTTTTCCAAGTTCACGCAGCTGCCCGGGCGCTTGCCGAGCAATATTGTCTCGTCGGCGGTGTGGGGTATGAGCGAGACTTGGAAATCGCGGCTGCTGACCGCGGCCACGGTCAGGCTTATGCCGTCTATGGCGATTGAGCCCTTTTCCACAATGAGCCGCAGTATTTCCGGCGAGGTCTGTATGCGCACCCACACGGCGTTTCCCTCGCGGCGCTGCTCGGTGATGAAGCCCACGCCGTCTATGTGGCCGGAGACTATGTGCCCGCCGAAGCGGCCGTCCGCGGGCATGGCGCGCTCCAAGTCCACCTTGTCGCCCGCGCGCAGCGAACCGAGGTTGGAGCGGCGCAGCGTCTCCGGCATGACGTCGGCGGTGAAGCCGTCGGGAGAGAGAGCGGTAACGGTGAGGCACACGCCGTTGACAGCAATGCTGTCGCCAATCTTTGTGCCCTCCAGCACCTTTGCGGCCTTGAGGTTTATTTGACCGATAATGGAGCCGAGGGTCACGGACTTGACCGTGCCGACCTCCTCAACAATTCCAGTAAACATTGTTCATACCTCCCGCGATGTCATACTCCAAAAGAATATCCTCGCCAAGCGCAGTCATTTTCATGCCCGCAAGCTGTGCGCCCTCGGCGGGGGAGGCCGCGCCCAAGCCCTCAACCGGCGTTTTGGCCTCGCGCCCGCCTAAGAGCTTGGGCGCGATATAAGCGCAGACATGGTTGACAACTCCCGCTCGCAGCGCCGCCTCGTGGAGCGTGCCGCCGCCCTCGATGAGCAGGGAGCTCAGCCCCTCTTCGCCCAAGCGGCTGACAAGCGCGCGCAAGTCCACCCGCCCGTCGCTGCCGCCGAGCGGCCAGACCTCCATGCCGAGGCTCTCTAACCTTTCGCGGCGCTCGGCGGGAGCGGAGGCGCAGACAGCAACGGTTCTGTACTCCGACGCCGTGCGGCAGAGCTGACTGCTCTCCGGCAGACGCAGGGCGCTGTCGCAGATTATGCGCACGGGCTGGTGCGCGCCGTCTATGCGGCAGTTCAGCAGCGGGTCATCGGCCAGCACGGTACCTATGCCCGCCATTATCGCCGCATAGCGCCCGCGCAGCGCGTGGACGTGGCGTCTGGCCGCCTCGCCGGTTATCCACTTTGACGCGCCGGTGCGGGCGGCAATCTTGCCGTCCAGCGTCATGGCGTACTTCATCACGACATACGGCCTGCCGGTGGTGATGTAGTGGAAAAACTCAGGGTTAAGCTCGTCGCACTCGCGGCGCAAAAAGTCCTCCTCCACCTGTACTCCGTGCTCGCGCAGTATGGCTGCGCCCTTTCCGGCAACCTTGGGGTTGGGGTCGCGCGAGCCTATGACAACGCGGGCTATCTTCTTTTCCAGAATAATTTCCGTACAGGGCGGCGTCCGGCCGTAGTGACAGCACGGCTCCAGCGTCACATACAGCGTGGCTCCGGCAGGGTCGGTCGAACAGTTTGAGAGCGCGCGGCGCTCCGCGTGGAGCTCGCCGCAGCGGGGGTGCCAGCCCTCGCCGATTATTTTGCCGTCCTTGACAATAACCGCGCCGACCATAGGGTTGGGCGCTGTCCAGCCCATGCCGCGCCGCGCCAAGGCTATTGCACGGCGCATATATTCTTCGTCTATCTTCTGTCGCTCCTTTCGCACAGCGCTTCGGGGAAAAGCGCGCGCCCCGCGTGGAAAACACCGCAGGGCGCAACAGCAAAAAAGCTCCGGAATAAAACTTATTCCAGAGCGCGTGACCGGATTTTAGCCGAGTCTTCTTTCATCCAGACTGTACTGTCGGCTTCGGAATTTCACCGAATCGTGCTGGCCGAGTGACCGCTCGCGGGCTTTACCGCCGGTGGGGAATTTCGCCCCGCCCTGAAGAACTGCTTTTTATTTTTCTATATTATATACGCTCTCCCGCCGATTGTAAAGAGCCTTGCGTAATAAAGTTATAAAAAATTCTCATTTGAGCAGCACTCTGCACTTTTTATTAAAAAACGCGATGCCGTACTTTTTTATATCCGTTATACCCTCGTCCAGCAGCCGCTGCTCGTAGTTTTTTTCGTCAATCTGCGCAAGCGCTCTTTCCGCGCTCTCGGTAAGGGCGTTGACATTGGCGGCGTATTTCAGCTCGATTATGAAACCATAGCTGTCCTCGTTGCGGGTAACGGTGATGTCAGGGTAGCCGTCGCCGCTTTCGATGTTTGAGCGCACGTCCCAATCGTCTCCGCGGGTTCCCAGCATTCCCAGCAAAACGCCATGGTAAAAGTTCTCCACAGGGCTCTTGCTCTGCTTGTCGCGTATGCTGATAGAGGCGTTCAGCCACTTGTTCAAATAGCCCTCGATTGCCTCTGTGTCGCCCGAAGCGAAAGCGTCGCACAGCTGGTTTGAACCCGCCGTGTCCTCGTGGATTTTGTCCGAAAACCACTCCTGTATCTCGTTGACAAAAATCTCGTTCACCTCGCGGTTGGGGATAACCAAGTCGTAATTGCCCCTCCCGTCGGAGCCTCGCGTTGTCAGGTAGCCGGTCGTGAAAAGCACGCTCCAGAGGTTGTCGATGTTCTTATCAATCTCATTATACGTCAAGTCAAGACGCAGCCTTTTCCTGATGCTCTCTCCGGCAATCAGTTCCTCAATTTCACGCTGTGTGGGTTTGTTAGCTTTTGCCACAAATCTCCGCACCATATCGTTGCCGCTGGTGTTCGCCCAGAAGTTCTGCGGTGTGCGGTCGGTGGTGTTCGCCAGCTGCTTGCACCACTTTATCACGTCCCACGGACAATAGACATTCGTCTTGCCGAACAGATAGCCGTCGTACCATTCCTTGGTAATGTCATAGTGTTCTTCCAGACCGTAGTACGCCAGCATTTGACGCACTTCACCGTCCGTAAAGCCGAACCACTCATCGTAGCTCTGTTCAAGTATGGTGTAAACATCGAGGTTGTTCAGCCCCGTAAATATGCTCTCCTTGGACACGCGGAGACATCCCGTCAGCACCGCGCGCTGCAAGAACTCGTTCGTCTTTAACGCCGAGCCGAACATGACGCGGATTAACTGCACCATTTCGTTGTAGTAGCCATAGTGGTATGCCTTGTCAAGCGGCACATCGTACTCGTCGATGAGGATGATGACCTTTTGGCCATAGTAGCGGTAGAAAAGGCGCGAGAGAAACTTAAGGCTGCTCTCCAAATCGCCCCTGCCATGCTTTAGCTCCAACAATATTTGTCTGTCAGAGGGGTCAATCTTATCCTTGTCCAGCAAAAAATATATTCTGTCGGCCTCGTTGCTGATTTCATTCCAAAAGCGCTCTTTCGCTTCCGCAAAGCTCCGCCCCTCTACGCCTTTCAGACTGATAGAGATGACGGGATACTTCCCCATATGCTCCGCGCAAAGCCCTGTCTCCTTGCTTATAGCAAGGCCGTCAAATAAGCTCTTATTCGTGCCGACCTCGAAGAACGACTTGAGCATACTCATGTTCAGGCTTTTGCCAAACCTGCGAGGGCGGGTGAAGAGCGTGACTTCGCTCCAGCTGTCAAGGAGCTCCTTTATCAGCAGCGTCTTGTCCACGTAATAAAGGTTCTCGTCCCGCAGCTTTTCAAAGTTGTCCACGCCGATAGGCAGTCTTTGTTTGCGCATTATTGCTCCTCCGCTAACAGCACGGCGCGCACGGGGGCGGCGTCGCAGCCGGTGTACTTGACGGGGAAGGCAAAGAGCAGATATTCTCCGTCCGGCGCGGCGCTGAGGTCGGCGTTTTCCACTATGGCAATGCCGGCGGCGAGCAGCGCGGCGTGAATTTCCGCCTCGTTGTCCGGCGGGGCTACGCTTACAGCGTCGGTGACAACGGCCTTCACTCCGCAGGCGGCGAGGTATTCCGCGCCCGAGCCGAGCAGGAAAGCGCTGCCGCCGCCGTGTATGGCCAGACGGTGCGCGCCCTGAATACGCCCGCGCAGCTCGTCGGCGCCAATGCGTGAGTTTTCGGGAAACGTCAGCACACGGCACCTGCCGCAGTAGAGGCGCAAATCCGTCTCGTCTATGGCGCAACCGTCAGTCAGGCAGTGCGACGGCGCGTCGGCGTGTGTGCCGGTGTGGCTGTCCGCCGTGACGCGGCTGACGTTCCAGCCGCTCTCCGCTATCGAGCTTATCTGCTCAATTACGGGCGGCTCGGTGTTGGGGTAAAGCGGCGCTGCCTGAAACGGCCTTGTGATGTCAATCAGTTTCATGTCTGTCTCCCTGTGCGTCTGCACGCCGACGGTGCCTCCGCGCCGGGAGGCTTTCCGTAAGCTCCAAGCCGTGCGGCGGCATGGCCGAACGGCTTGGAATTTGGCTGCTTATTATTTTCGTCTTCTGGTGCCGCGGCGCTGCTGGTCATACATACGGCTGCCGGACATCTTGCTGTCGGACTCCTGCATAAACTGCTTCAGCTTGTTTTCAAAGCTGACGTTGCCGGTAGTCTCGTAGACCTCGCCGCTGAGCGGTGAGCGCGGCGCGCTGTCCCTGCGCGGAGCGGGACGGCTCTCACGGCGCGGCGGAGCGGGCGGAGGCTCTACCGCTTTTTTGATGGAAAGATTTATCTTCCCCTCGGGCGTAAAGGCAATGACCTTTACTTTCACATTTTGTCCTTCGCTCAGATATTCGTGTACGTCGCTGACATAGGAGTTTGCGACCTCCGAGATGTGTACAAGGCCGCTCTTGCCGCCCGGCAGGGACACGAACGCTCCAAACTTTGTTATGCCGGTAACTCTCCCCTCGAGTACCGTTCCCACTTCCAACTGCATGATTTCCTCTCTGGTTTTGGTCAATATATTTGAGTCCGAACGGCGCGCGTTTGCGTCTGCCGCTCAGTTGCTCACATCGTAAAAGATTTTTTCGCCCGGCTGCACAAATCCGTTCTCGCGGGCTATTTCCTCAATGGTCTCGTCGTCGCCTACGTGCGCCAAGTCGTATTCAAGCTCGGCGTTTTTTTGCAGGGCGGCGTCCACCTCCGACTGCAGCGCGGCGTTGTTGTCCTTTGCCTCGTCTATCTGCGCCTGTACCGTGGCTATGCTGATGCCCGCGTAGACTATCACGGCCAGAATGACTATTTTCATAATAAAACTTGCCTTTTTCAGCTTCATGGTTTTCCTCCGCCGCGCAAAATTTGCTGCTTGATAGGATTATTGTAAACCTTGTTTGTATTATTGTAAACCATTTTTTTGCCGTTGAAAAGAGCTTTTTAAAAGTTTTTTGAAGTTTTTTCACCGGAGCGAGCAGCTTGCGGCCAATTTTGGCCATTAAATGGGCCGCGGCGTCCAGAGCGGAGCGGAATATTGAGCCGAAAAGCGCGAAGTAGACCGCCGCGCCCAGCGCCGCCGCAAAGGGCATCCAGATTTGCAGCCGCCCCTGCCCCACGCCCATGCCGAGCGAGAAAAGCGCCAGCAGCACTATGGCGCAAAAGCAGAGGTCGAGCAGCACTCTGACCGCCCGCAGCGTGTACTTTGCCGTTTGGCGGAACAAATCATAAACCGCGCCCAGTGCGAGACCCGTGAGCAGCACTGCCGCCGCGCTTATAAGCTGTTGTGAAAGCGGACTTGCCAACAGCTTTCAATGGAACAGCCGCGCCCAGAGGCTGCCCGCGGACGCTATCTCCTCGTACCGCAGCTCGTTCACCAGTCCCGATATGTCCACCTCGCCCGTGTCGAGGCTCAGGCGGCCTATTTGCAGCTCGCTGCCCTTGACTACCAGCGCGCCCTCAGTGGTGTGCAGCACGACCTGTTCTTCGTCAAAGCTCTCCACATCCTCCACGCCGTTCACTGCCAAGCGTCTGCGCCCTTCAAGGCTCAGGTTGTTGGCTCGCTGCGCCTGCTTTACGCCGGATTCATATGCCATTGAAAATACCTCCGTTCGCTTATTCTCTAAATGATATGCGCCGAGAGATAAAAAAAGGCCTGTCCCGCGAAACATGGAGAGCAATATCTTCACTATTATTGGCAACCGCCGAAGCATTCAGCGCATGCCGAATTCGCCCTGACGTTAGTAAAATAATGGTCCTATTGTTGAGGGGTTAACCCTCCGCTATAGGTGAGAGGCTGCTGCGGCGTGCAAAATTTCTCTCGTTTACGTAACCGTATACTGCATTGCACCCGCTTGTATTAATCAAGGCAAGCGCGTCTACACTTGCCTTGATGTTGTTTTTATTTTGCACTACACAACTATTGATACAGAACCATAAAAAACCGTTTGCCCTGTTGCAGAACAAACGGTTTTAAGTGTTAGTTTACTCTTTTTTAACTTTTTCAGCCCGCTAAGTGTGCGCTCACAGGAGGTGGAAGGCGAGAATCAGGCCGGAGAACACTATGGAAACGGTGGAGCAGAGCTTGATGAGTATGTTCAGGCTGGGGCCGGAGGTGTCCTTGAACGGGTCGCCTACGGTGTCGCCGACAACTGCGGCCTTGTGCTGCTCGCTGCCCTTGCCGCCGTGGTTGCCGCGCTCGATGTACTTCTTGGCGTTATCCCAAGCGCCGCCGGCGTTGGACATGAACACTGCCATTGCAAAGCCGGTGACGGAAACGCCGCCCAGAAGTCCGACAACGCCGGTGGGTCCGAGGATAAGGCCTGTGACGATGGGGACGATAATCGCTATCAGCGCGGGAGCTACCATTTCGTGCAGAGCGCCCTTGGTGCAGAGGTCAACGCACTTGGAGTATTCGGGGTCAGCCTTGTACTCCATGATGCCGGCAATCTCGCGGAACTGGCGGCGAACCTCCTGCACTATGGACTGCGCGGCGGTCTGCACGGCGCTCATGGTGAGCGCGGAGAACACAAACGTGAGCATTGCGCCGATGAACAGTCCCACAAGGACGGTCGGGCTGGTGAGGGTGAAGTTCAGCGTCTCGTCGGTCTTGTTCTGCACAATGTTGACGTAGCTGACAAGCAGAGCCAGAGAGGTCAGAGATGCGGAGCCGATAGCAAAGCCCTTGCCGGTGGCGGCGGTGGTGTTGCCGAGGGAGTCCAGAGCGTCGGTGCGGTCGCGCACTTCTTCGGGCAGACCGCTCATCTCGGCGATGCCGCCGGCGTTGTCGGCCACGGGGCCGTAAGCGTCGGTCGCAAGGGTGATGCCGAGGGTGGAGAGCATACCGACAGCGGCAATGCCGATGCCGTAAAGTCCCTGATTGAACGCGGCGGAGAACGCGCCGTCAGCGTCCAGAATGGCGGTGG
Source organism: Oscillospiraceae bacterium (assembly GCA_021202845.1). Classification (GTDB taxonomy): domain Bacteria; phylum Bacillota; class Clostridia; order Oscillospirales; family Oscillospiraceae; genus JAJQCF01. The sequence continues at coordinate 72,165 of JAJQCF010000013.1, read as the reverse complement.
TGCCGCCCGCGCAGAAGTAGCTGAGCAGGATAGCAACCGCGACTATGAGAATGGAAGTCATGGTGGACTTCATGCCGAGGGAGATACCGCCGATGATGATAGTGGCGGCGCCCGTCTCGCTGGCGTCGGCCAGCTTCTGGGTGGGCTTGTAGTTATCGGAGGTGTAGTACTCGGTGAAGTAGCCGATGAGGCAGCCGCCGACAAGTCCGCAGAGAATGGCGACGTAAACGCCGAGCCAGTTGCTGACTACATTGCCCAGTATGGCATAGGTGAGAGGAATGGCTACTATCGCGGAGAGAATGGCCGCGGAGTAGGTGCCGGTGCGCAGGCTCTTGAGCAGGCTCAGCTGGGTGGCGTCCTCCTTGGTCTTGACGAGGAAGGTGCCGATGAGCGAGCAGATGATGCCGCAGACGGCGAGAGCCATAGGCAGCAGCATACCCTGCCAGCCGTAACCGGCGGCAGCGGCCAGAGCAAAGGTTGCGAGAACAGAGCCGACATAGGACTCGTAGAGGTCCGCGCCCATACCGGCCACGTCGCCCACGTTGTCGCCAACGTTATCGGCTATGGTAGCGGGGTTGCGGGGGTCGTCCTCGGGGATGCCGGCCTCGACCTTGCCCACAAGGTCAGCGCCGACGTCGGCAGCCTTGGTGTAAATACCGCCGCCCACGCGGGCGAACAGCGCCATGAAGGAAGCGCCCATGCCGTTCATAACCATTACGTTGGCAAGGGGAACGGCGTCCATGCCGCCGATGTACTTCAGGCCGAAGAACCACAGCGTGATGTCCAGCATACCGAGGCCAACAACCGTGAAGCCCATGACCGAGCCGGAGGAGAAGGCGACTTTAAGTCCCTTGTTGAGGCTCTCGTGCGCGGCGTTGGCGGTGCGGGCGTTGGCGCTGGTGGCAATCTTCATGCCGATGAAGCCGGCCAGCATAGACCAGATTCCGCCGGTGAGGAAGGCGAACGGCGTCACGCGGGAGAGCATTTCTCCGCCGGAGGCGAACGCGATAATCAGCAGAATGACAAACACCACAACAAACACCTTGGCCACTGACGTGTACTGGCGTTTGAGGTAGGCGTTAGCGCCCTGACGGATTGCGGCGGCAATCTTTACCATTTTCGCGTCACCCTCGGAGGCGCCGAGAACTTTGCGCGCCTGCAGGAGAGCGAACACGAGGGCTATGGCAGCGCCGACGAATCCGATCCAGAAAAGGTTTTCCATTTCGTTTACACTCCTTAACTAATGTTTAGTTACCTGACATACCAGTTGTTTGATACATGTTGCGCAAAAACAGCCTGATGCCTTTGTACATAATACCGTATAAAATGACGAAATGCAAACATAATTTTTCCGTCAAACCCCTTGATTTTTTGTAAAATCTCCTTTATAATGTGTTTATTCATAATGGGGAGGAAGTTTTGTTCCGCCCCTTTTTTATTCTCTTTCGCGGCTGCTTTTGTGCAAAAGCAACAATTTTTTTATAATATTTTCTAAAAACTTCGCCCCGCCTCTCCCCTGCCGTTCAGCTGCGGATAGTGCGGGGCAGCGGTTTTACCGTTTCCTCGCCCATGAACCGCTCCGCCTCTGGATAGGGCTGCGCCGTGCCGCGGCGTATGCTGTCAAAGCCCCAGCGCAGGCGCACATCGTCCATTGCCGCGTCAAGGCGCGCCAGACGCTCCCGCCGCTCGCTCTCGCCGAAAATGTCCAGCTGCTCCGGCTGCCCGCCCTCGCCCAGCTCCCCGCAGCAGAGCGCGAGGCTGCGTATGCTCTCCGGCCAGCGGCTTATCTCGTCAAAGAGCGCCATGGCCGCGTCGAATATCTCCCGTGTCAGGTTTGTTGACTGCGGGAGCTTTTTTTGATGCTCGCGCCAGCACAAATCGGAGCTGCGCACGCCTATGGACACCAAGCGGCAGCTCAGCCCGCCCGTGCGCAGGCGCATACCCACGCTCTCCGCCAGCGCCAGCATGACGCCGCGCACATCGTCCCTGCACACCAAGTCGCGCGGGGTCGTGGTACTGTTGCTCACGGACTTGACCGGCGCGCGGAAAGCCTCGTGCGCCACCGGCGAGGCGTCCAGCCCGTTGGCATAGGCATGGAGCGTATAGCCCATTTTGCCCAGCGTGGCGTGCAGGTTTTCGGGGTCGCTGCGCGCAATGCCGCCTATGGTGTCTATGCCCACGGCGGCCAGCCGCCGCTTGGTGGCGCGGCCGACGTAGAGCAGGCAGTCCGCGCTGAGCGGCCAGACAATCTCCCGGAAATTGCGCCGTGTAATGTCCGTCACCGCGTCGGGCTTGCGGTAGTCAGAGCCGAGCTTGGCAAATATCTTGTTCCACGACACTCCGACACTGACCGTGACGCCCAGCTCCTTCTTCACGCGGCGGTTTATCTCCCTCGCCGCCGTCTCGCCGCTGCCGGGCGGCGCGCAGCCGGTCAAATCCAGCCAGCTCTCGTCGATGCCGAAGCTCTCGCGGCGGTCAGTGTAGTCGGCGTAAATCTGCTGCACGTAGCCCGCAAAGCGCGCGTAAAGCTCCATGCGCGGCGGCAAAACGACAAGCTCGGGGCATAGCCGCCGCGCCTCCCACAGCGTCATGCCCGTCCTAACGCCGCAGCCCTTGGCCAAGTAGTTTTTGGCCAGCACAATGCCGTGCCTGCGCTCCTCGCTGCCGCCCACCGCCACCGGTCGGGTGCGCAGCTCGGGGTGATAAACCATTTCTATGCCCGCGTAGCAGCAGTTTATGTCCGAGTGCAGTATTATCCGCTCCATCGTTATTTCGCCTCTTGAGATAATTTTAATACTGTTTTATATTATAATTATCTTATTTGGATAAGTCAATGGCAAAGCATTATCCAAAGCGGAGAAAAATGCTTGCAAAATTTTCGCCCCGCCTATATAATGTGGCTGAGGTGAGCTAAATGAGCAAGCTGTTGGGAACAAAGCTCGCGGCGCTGCGGCGCAAGTCCGGGCTTTCGCAAAAGGAGCTGGCCGCGCGGCTGGGACTGCTAAAGCTGAACGTCAGCAATCAGGCAATATCTAAGTGGGAAAACGGCCTGACCGAGCCGAGCGCGGAGCAGTTTTTGGCGCTGTGCCGTGTGCTGGAGGTGGACGACATCTCTGCCTACTTCAACGGCGGCGGCATACTGCGCGGACTGAACGACGCGGGCGCGGGCAAGGTGCGCGAGTACGCCGACATTCTGCGCGCCAGCGGACTCTTTGAGCGCGAGGAGCCGGAAAAAGCCCGCCGAACCCTGCCGCTGTACGCCTTGGCCGTATCCGCCGGCACCGGCGAGTATCTGGACGGCAGCAGCTTCGAGCGCGTTGAAGTGGACGACAGCATCCCCGACAGCGCCAAATACGGCGTCCGCGTGGCCGGCGACAGCATGGAGCCGCGCTACCACAGCGGAGAAACCGTGTGGATACGCCCGCAGGAAACGCTGCTGCCAAACGAGATTGGCGTATTCGTGTACAACGGCAGCGCTTATCTAAAGCAGCTGCACCTCAGCGCCGACGGCATAGCCCTCCACTCCCTCAACCCCGCCTACGCCGACATAAAAATCAGCTCCTTCGCGGAGCTGAAAGTTCTGGGCAAGGCCGTGACGTGAGAGGGAAAACATCTGTCAATATATAAAAAACGCATCGGCCGCCCTCCTACACGAGAGCATAACCGATGCGTTCTTATTACTCTGTTTATTTGTTATCCATTTCTCCGAAAAGCAGAGCAAAGGCTTCTTCGGCGAGAATGGATTTTCCGTTCTTTGCCTGTGCAAGCCCTTTTTCAATCATGGCGTCGAACTCCGTACTCGTCATCTCGTCTCGCGCTTTTGGGACACGCGGAGTAAGCACTACTTGTTGATTCATCTCACAACACCGCCTTCACTTCGCCCAGCCCTCGGAGCGTTGGGCGGCGGTTTGCCAGCGGGCGCAGAGGGCGGCGGCTTCGTCCGGCGGCATGGTGGGGCGGAATATGCGGTCGGAGGCGCGCAGGCGCTTTATCTCGTCCAAACTGTCCCAGACGCCCGCTTCCAGCCCCGCTAAGAACGCCGCGCCGAAGGCGGTTGTCTCCACCATTGCCGGCCGGTCTATGGGAATGCGCAGCACATCCGCCTGAAACTGCATCATAAAGCGGCTCACCGAGGCTCCGCCGTCCACGCGCAGCACGCTCAGCGGCGTGGCGGCGTCGGCGTTCATGGCGTCCAGCAAGTCCTTGACCTGATAGGCAATGCCCTCCAGCACGGCGCGGGCTACGTGCGCCCTTGTCGTACCGCGCGTCAGCCCCAGCAGCGCGCCGCGAGCGTACATATCCCACCTCGGCGCGCCCAGCCCCGTGAACGCGGAGACGAAGTACACGCCGCCGTTGTCGGCCACGCTCTCCGCCAGCTCGTCGCACTCGTGCGCCGTGGAGATTAGCCCCAGCTCGTCACGCAGCCACTGTATGCTGCTGCCCGCGTTGAAAACGCTGCCCTCAAGGGCGTAGGTCGTCTCGCCGCCAAGGTTCCACGCCACGCTTGTCAGCAAGCCGGAGGCGGAGCGCACGTCCTGCGCGCCGGTGTTCATCAGCGTGAAGCAGCCGGTACCGTAGGTGTTCTTGGCCTGTCCGCTCTCTATGCACGCCTGACCCAGCAGCGCGGCCTGCTGGTCGCCCGCCACGCCGCAGATGGACACTCCCGCCAGCGCCTCCAGCCCGTCTATGCCGGAAGCAATCTCGCCGAAGCAGCCGGAATTCGGCAGCACGCGCGGCAGCATGGACATCGGTATGCCGAGCTCGGCGCAAAGCTCGCTGTCCCACTCCAGCGTTTTTATGTTGAAGAGCATGGTGCGGCTGGCGTTCGAGCAGTCGGTAACGTGGCTGCGCCCGCCCGTCAGGTTCCAGATGAGCCAAGTGTCCACCGTGCCGAAAAGCAGCTTGCCCGCCTCCGCGCGTTCCCTTGCCTGCGGAATGTTATCCAAAATCCACTTAATCTTCGTGCCGGAAAAGTAGGCGTCTATCAGCAGCCCTGTTTTTTCTCGTATAGTCTCGCGCAGCCCCGCCTGCTCCAGCGCCTCGCAGATGTCCGCCGTCCTGCGGCACTGCCAGACTATGGCGTTGCAGACCGGTCTGCCGGTCTCTTTATCCCAAACGAGCGTTGTCTCGCGCTGGTTCGTTATGCCGACGGCGGCAATCTGCTCGGCGGAGAGCCCGCTCTTTTCAAACGCCGCGCCCAGCGCCATAAACTGCGAGGAGATGATAGCGTCGGGGTCGTGCTCCACCCAGCCCGGGCGCGGGTAAATCTGCGCAAACGGGAACTGCGCCGTGGCCTCGATGTGTCCCTGTTTATTGAGAATAATAGCCCGCGAGCTGGTTGTGCCTTGGTCAAGCGCGATAACGTAATCTTTCATATGCTCCTCCCTCTTCCTATGTTTTTCATTATGCCCCTATGATAACATGGCCGACAAAACAAATCAAGTCCGCGGGGCGCGTTGCCCTGCGGACTTGAAATATAATCTTATGTGCTATGTACGGTCAGGAACTCAGCCGTTCTGCTGCATAACAGCGTGCAGCTCGTCCATAGTCTTTTTCTTCGTTGCGCGCTCCATTTCGGTCGGCTTGAAGATGAAGCTGAATATGCAGGTGAAGATTGCGGCGGCGGCGACAGCGGCATAGGTCTCGGTGAACCAGCTGGCTATCGGGTAGCTGCCGGTGGCCATTTCAATAACAACCCAAGCCACGGCGACAACAGCGGTGACGACCATGCTCCAGCAAGCGGCCTTCTGGGAGGCAAAGCGGGTGTAGATACCGAAGAGAACGATGATGAACAGCGCGCCGCGCAGAGAGTAAGCGGCGTAGACAATGTCCAGAACAGCGCTCATGTTGACAAGGAAGATGGCGCCGATGCAGCAGATGACGCCGGAAATGGCGGTGGTAACGCGGCCCATGAACAGAACCTGCTTGTCGGTGGCGTCCTTCTTCAGGCGCTCCTGATAGATGTCCTTGGTGAACATGGTGCCCGCGCCGAGGATTATCGGGGAAACGGTGGAGAGGATGGCGGCCAGCAGGGAGGCCATGATGATACCGCCGGCCCAAGAGGGCAGGTTCATCATCAGCGTGAACAGCGCGGCCTTGCCGTCAACAACATTGACGCCGGCGGTGTCCAGCAGGTTGCCTTGGAAGGACAGAACCTTGGCGCCGATACCGAGGATGGCGGAGAAGAAGCCGAACGGGGCAACGACGAAGGCGGTGATGATGCAGGCCTTGCGGGCGGTGGGAACATTCTTAGCCGCCAGCACGGGCTGGATACCGGCCTGCGCGGTGCAGGCGCCCAGCAGGGATGCGATAACCCAAGAGGAGACCTTCGGCATACCGATGGTGAACATATTGAAGTAGTTGTCGTTGGCAGCGCCCTCGGCGGCAGCGGCAGCCTCTACCTCGTGTACCTGAGAGACGAACTCGCTCCAGCCGCCTATCTTGATGATGGTCAGCACGAGAGCAAGGATAATGCCGAAGTACATAACGAACAGGTGCATGACGTTAGTGCTGGCAACGGCGTTCATGCCGCCCGCCAGCGTGTATATGATGAAGATAATCGCAAACACAATGCACGTCGCGGTGAAGTCAAAGCCCAGCAGGCTCTGTCCCAGTTTGCCGGCGGCTATCATCTGGCTCAGGCCGACAGCCAGCATAACGATGATAAGCAGAATGCTGGAGACGGTGCGGGCGCTCATGCCGAAGAACTTCTGGATGATGCCGGGGACGGTAATGGTGCCTATGCTGCGGTAGAGCTTAGCAAAGCACAGCGCAAGGAACATAGTTCCGATACCGTTGGCAATGGTGTACCAAGCGCCGGAAATACCGTAGTTAAAGCCGTATTCCGAAACGCCGGTCGTGGCGGTGCCGCCCAGCCACTCGCCGGTGGAGGCACATACTATAGCAAGAATGCCCATGCCGGCGCCGACGAAAGCGTCGGAGCTCTTGGACTTCTTGCCGGAATAAATGCCAATGGCGACTGTCAGGGCAAAGTAGAGAATGATGATTATCAGTTGAACCATGATCAAAAAACTCCTTTTACTCCTCTTGTTTTGTTACGTTTTGCCGCAAAACATTTTTCATTTTTGCGGCGATTATGACACGAATAATATTATACACCCTTCAAATTTTGTGTCAACCGAAACAGCCCGTCAATTATGACAAATTTTAAGCTAAATTTAAGCCTTGTTTTTGCCCAAGAGCAAAAACCGACGGGGTTTACCCGTCGGTTATACGCATATTTTATTGCTTTATGTCCCCTCGCAGCAGTCAAGTGTCCCGCTTCGGAGCACATAGGCTGCGGAACGCTCAGGCCATGTTCTGCGCTTCGACAAGATTCGACGCGCCGTACATCTCCCGCAGCTTGGGTTTTTCAATCTTGCCCGTGGCGTTGCGCGGCACGGCGGCCAGAATTATCTTGCGCGGGCGCTTATAGCGCGGCAGCTCCATGCAGAACTCGCTTATTGCCTCCTCCGTACACTCGTGACCGGGCTTGAGCTCCACTATGGCCGCGGCTATTTCGCCCAGACGCGCGTCCGGCAGACCGATGACCGCCACGTCCTGTATGTCGGGGTGGGCGCTCATGAAGTTTTCAATCTCCACGGGGTAGATGTTCTCGCCGCCGGAGATGACAACGTCCTTCTTGCGGTCCACGAGCCAGATGAACCCGTCCTCGTCATACTCGGCCATGTCGCCGGAGTAGAGCCAGCCGTCACGCAGCGACTCGGCAGTGGCCTCGGGGTTATTATAATAGCACTTCATAACGCCCGGTCCCTTGATGCACAGCTCGCCCACGGTGCGCGGCGCGGTTATCGCGGCGTCGGCGCCGTCCACAATCTTTATCTCCCAGCCGTAGCCCGGCACTCCGATAGCTCCGACCTTGTGTATATTCTCCACGCCCAAATGTACACAGCCCGGCCCTATGGACTCGGACAGGCCGTAGTTAGTGTCGTAGAGGTGGTGCGGGAAATATTCCTTCCACTTCTTAATCAGGCTCTGCGGCACGGGCTGCGCGCCTATGTGCATGAGCCGCCACTGGTCGAGCTTGTAGTCGGCAAGGGACAGCTCGCCGCTCTCCAGCGCGGTGAGAATATCCTGCGCCCAAGGCACCAGCAGCCAGACTATTGTGCAGCCCTCGGCGGAAACGGCGTTCAAAATATATTTCGGCTTCGTGCCCTTGAGTATCACCGCGCGGCTGCCGGAGATGAGCGAGCCCATCCAGTGCATTTTCGCGCCCGTGTGGTACAGCGGCGGAATGAGCAGGAAAACGTCGTCGCGCGTCTGGCCGTGGTGCTTTTGCTCAACGGCGGCGGCGTGCATCAGGCTGCGGTGGCGGTGTAGTATGGCCTTGGGGAAGCCCGTTGTGCCGGAGGAGAAGTAAATCACTCCGTCCTCGTCGTCCGTCAGCGGAATGTTGGGGTTCTCGCTGGAGTAGTCCGAGGTCAGCGCCGCGTAGTCGAAGGCAAATGTCGGGCACGGCACGGGGCCGCAGTAGAGCATCTGAATTTCCCTGCCCATGTTGTCCACAATCTCCTCCAGACGGCCTATGAACTCGGGGCCGAACACCAGCACGTCCACGTCCGCAAGGCAGCAGCAGTAGCGAATCTCCTCCGCCGTGTAGCGGAAGTTCAGCGGCACGGCGACCGCGCCCGACTTGAGCGCGCCGAAGTAAACCGGCAGCCACTCGAGGCAGTTCATCATAAGTATGCCGACCTTGCTGCCCTTGCCCACGCCGTGGTCGAGCAGGCAGTTGGCGAAGCGGTTGGCCTTTTCGTTGAACACCGCCCACGTAATCTCCTTGCGGTAGTGCGGGGCGTTGGTGGCCTCCGTCAGCTCGTACTCCTTCCATGTACCGCGCTTAACTCCGCGCTGCTCGGGGTTGACCTCCACCAGCGCAATATCCGAACCGAACTCACGAGCGTTGCGCTCCAAATAATCTGTAACAGGCATAATTGTCCGCCGTCCTTTCATCTCTTTTGCGATTTAAAGCCGCAGTCCTATAAATTGACTATACACCCCCGCCCGCAAAAAGTCAACCTTTTAAAGCGTTACGGTGTGAAGCGAAGCCGAATATTCTGCGCCCGACCGGCGGGACAGGCGCTTTAATACTCACTGCTGAGCAGGAAATCCGCCAAATGCATAATCTTGACGCCGTTGATATTTCCGGCGGCCAGCTCGTCCAGCGTCACTACGTATTTCGGATAGTGGTCTTTGATTTCAAGAAGATTGGCAACCTCCCTGTCGGATTCCTCCGGCAGAGCGCGGCACACCTGAACATAAATACGCTCGTCGCGGCGCACAGCCACAAAGTCTATCTCCTTTGCGCCGTTCTTGCCGATATAAACATCATAGCCCTTTCTGCGCAGCTCAAAGTAAACTATGTTTTCCAGCATAGCCGCCACAGACTTTGGGTTAAAGCCCATGATGCAGTATTTGAGGGAGCCGTCGGCAAGATAGAATTTTTCCTGCGTTTTCAGCACGGCCTTACCCTGCAAATCATAGCGTCGGCAGGGATAGATGATAAATGCTTTTTCCAGCCAGCTCAGGTAATTATAAACCGCTTCAACCGACAGTGAGCGCCCCTCGCTCTTCAAAAACTTCACGATTGAATTTGCGGAAAAAGTTTTGCCTACGTTCTCCACTATATAGCGCACAACACGGTTAAACAAATCAAAATTCACTATGTTGTGCCGCCGCGTAATATCGCTTGTGATAACAGAATTGTAAATCCCCTCTACAATCTGATAAGCCGAACGCTCGTCGAAGCTGCCGAGCGCAATAACGGGGAAACCGCCCATGCGGATATATTCATTCAAAAGCTCCTTTTGCGATAGGGCGCTTTGCTTTTTGAACTCCAAATATTCGGCAAAGGACAGCGTGTATACAGGAATGGAAACATACCGACCTGTCAGGTAGGTGGAAATCTCGCCGGACATCAGCTTGGAATTAGAGCCGGTCACATAAATATCGACGTCCGTACCCTCCAGCAGACTGTTCACCGCCTTTTCCCAGCCGTCAATCTCCTGCACCTCGTCCAGCAGTAGATAGTAACGTCCGCCGCCCGTCATTTTCTCCTTTATGCCTCTATACATCGCTTTGTCGGTCATGCCATCGTCAAAGTCCTCCGAGGTATAGCGCATACTGATAACGTGGTCTGCGTCAACGCCGCTTTTCAGCAAATCTTCACGCAGCATTTCTAAAATCGTAGATTTCCCGCAGCGCCGCACTCCGGCCAATATCTTCACCAGCGGCACATCACGGTATGTCCTCAGCATCTCCATATACCGTGGTCTTATAATCACAATATCGCCTCCTTGCTCTTTCTGTAGTATACCCAAAAACTTTACGAAAATCAATAGTTTTTGCTGATTATCCGTAAAAACTTTGTCTGCATCAATATTTTATACTACAAATCCGTAAAAGCAAGCGCTGCCTCTTGTGATTTCGCAAATCATTCAAGGCAACGCTGACGGGTACAATGTTTAGTTGTGATTGTTTTTATCAGGAAGCTGCGCACTGCGCTTAAAAATGCCTCTGCGTCTTTGACGCCCTCTGCGGCCTCTGATTTTGATATTACAAAAAAATCATCATAATCGCTGTCGGTACGCATATCGGATAGCAGCGATATTGTTTCGGAAAGACTAACGTCAAGAAGCCCCGTTTTTATATACAGTCTGCGAAACTCGGAAATAATTCCGCTGTGGTGCTTCATGTCAATGCCGTCAAGCGCCAGCACTGCGCGCATTGCATGGAATACGCAGTAATATGCACGATTGGCAGCGCTTTTGTAGCTTTCGCCGACAATCAGGCTCTTGGCCGCTTGCAGGCACTCCTCGGCATGATTCAGTCTGACAGCGGACAACGCGCCTTATCTTTAGCCTGCATAGCGCACACCCTCCGTTATTACGTTGGAGTAGAACGGCAAAATTGTGCAAAAGCGGTCGAACTGTTCGGCAGGCTTGACGGTCAGCGAAACCGTTACGTTATATTCAAGGCTGAGCGCGCTTGCTACCGCGGCCACGTCGCGGCGGCGGGCGGAAATATCCGCTGCGTCGCCTGCTACAGTCAGCAGAATGTCCACATCGGAGGTCGGTGTAAAGTCTCCGCGGGCATAGGAGCCGTAAAGGTAAGCGTCCCTCAGCGCGCCGCCGAAGAGCGGAACGCAGGCATGATAGGCTCTTTGCAGTATTTCATTGGCTTGGCTGCGCGGGCACATACGCTCACATCCTCCGTTTATTTTTCCTCCGGCGGATTTTCTGGGCTGCCGTCCTTGGGTTCCTCGCTCGGCGCGGCTTCGTCTGCGTTCGGCTCCGGGAGCTGGGCGGTGTCGTCGTCGAAGCGGGCTATGCGGCGGGCGGGGCGTTCTATGGTGGAGTCGGGAATGGCGCTCTCGCGCTTCTTGCTCGTGGGCATGGTGCCGTGGTCGCAGAAGTAGTTGAAGTCCTCGCCCTCCATGCTCTCGTTTTCCAGAAGATACTCGGCTACGGCTATAAGCTGCTCGCGGTGCTCGTCTAAAATCTTGCGGCAGAGCGCTTCGGCCTCGGCGAATATGCGCTTGACCTCGGCGTCGATGACGGCGGCGACCTCCTCGGAGTACGTCTTGTTCTGACCGAGATAGCGGCCTATGAAGACCTCCTGATTGGAGCTGTCGTAGGATATGGGGCCGAGCTTTTCGCTCATGCCGTACTGCGTCACCATTGCGCGCGCCGTGTGCGTGGCCTGCTGAATGTCGCCGCTCGCGCCGGTGGAGATGTCGTCAAGGAACATATCCTCCGCCACACGGCCGCCCAGCGCCATGACGATGCTTTCAAACATCTCGCTGCGGGACTTGAAGTTTTCCAAGTCCTCCTGCGGGCGGAACATGGTGAAGCCGCCAGCCTGACCGCGCGGGATTATTGTTATATAGTGTACGGGGTCGGTGTGCTGAAGGTACTTGCCCGCAATGGCGTGGCCGGACTCGTGGTAGGCGGTAAGGCGGCGAGCCTTGTCGGACATCTTTTTGCTCTTCTTTTCGGGGCCCATGCTGACCTTGAGTATGGCCTCCTCCACGTCCTCCATTGTGATAAAGCGTCGGCCGCGGCGCACAGCCAGCAGCGCGGATTCATTCATAAGGTTTTCAAGGTCGGCGCCGGAGAAGCCCGGGGTGCCCTTGGCTATGGAGTTGAGGTCAACGTCGTCGCCCAAGGGCTTGCCGCGGGCGTGAATTTTCAAAATGGCCTCTCTGCCGCGTATATCGGGCAGACCGACGTAAACCTGACGGTCAAAGCGACCCGGGCGCAGCAGTGCGTTATCGAGAATGTCCGCGCGGTTCGTGGCGGCAATGACGATTACGCCGTCGTTGTTGCCGAAGCCGTCCATCTCCACAAGCAACTGGTTTAGCGTCTGCTCACGCTCGTCGTGGCCTCCGCCGAGGCCGGAGCCGCGCTGGCGGCCAACCGCGTCGATTTCGTCTATGAATATAATGGCGGGAGCCGCCTTTTTCGCCTGCTCAAAGAGGTCGCGCACACGTCCCGCGCCGACGCCGACATACAGCTCCACAAAGTCCGAGCCGGATATGGAGAGGAACTGCACGCCCGCCTCGCCCGCTACGGCCTTGGCCAGCAGCGTCTTGCCGGTGCCCGGAGGGCCTATAAGCAGCACGCCCTTGGGCACTCTTGCGCCGACCTCGGTGTACTTCTTCGGCTCCTTCAGGAAGTCCACAATCTCCTGAAGCTCCTCCTTCTCCTCGTCGGCGCCCGCAACGTCGGCAAACGTCTTTTTGTTCTTCTCGTCGCTGCCCAGCTTTGTGCGCGCCTTGCTGAAACGCGCCACGCCGCCCGCGCCGCCGCCCTGAGTGCGGTTGAAGATGACGACCCAGACGACAATCATAATCACCATAATTATGAGGTATGGCAGGAACGATGCCCACCACGGGGCAGTCCACTCGGGGTCGTAGTCGTAGTCGGAGATTGTACCTGCGGCCTTCTGCTCCATGACGAGGTCATTGAGGTCATTGATAAATATAGATATGCTGTAAATTTCGCACATGACGGTCGTTCCGTCCTTGAGCGTGAGCACAATGGTGCTGCCCTCGGTGTAGAACGACTCGACCTGCTCCTGCTGGAACAAATCGACCACGTCCGCGTAGCTGTATTCCTCTGTTGCGCTGGATGTGTTTGTCATGCTGAATATTGTGGCAAGCAGAATGACAAGTATGAGTGCGTAAAACCCTATGTCCCGCGCCCTGTTTTTTCCTGATTTGTTATTCTTATTCAAGTTGCAGTCACTTCCTTTGAGGCCGAAAGAGCCGGTTAGCTATATATTCAGGAGGTGTAAACCTCCGGCTTCAGAACGCCGATATACGGCAGGTTGCGGTATTCCTCCGCATAGTCGAGGCCGTAGCCCACAACAAACTCGTCCGGCACGACAAAGCCGAAGTAGTCAGCCTTCACGTCCGCAACGCGGCGGTCGGGCTTATCCAGCAGGGTGGCAATGGCAATGGACGCCGCGCCCTTGCCCTGCAAATAGGAGCGAAGATAGCTGAGAGTGCGGCCGCTGTCCAAAATGTCCTCAACCACTATTATATCCCGTCCGTCAATATCTCCCCTGAGGTCAAGATTTATCTTGACAACTCCGCTCGACGTCGTCCCCGCGCCGTAGGACGAAACGCACATGAAGTCGAGGTCGCAGCGTATATCCGCCGCCCGCACCAAGTCCGCCATGAAAACGAAACAGCCCTTGAGCACTCCGAGGAACATTGGCCGCCGCCCCGCGTAGTCGCGCGCTATGGCCGCGCCCATTTCGTTCACCTTGTCCTTCAGCTGCTGCTCCGTGAGCAAAACCTTAAGAATGTCGCCGCTCATATCTTCACTCTTGTGTGACATGATTTTCTCCCTCCGGCATAATTATATCTATTTTTACAACGCCGCGGTCTCCGCTCTTGGCGGCGCAGCGCTCCGCTGTGCCAAAGCCGTAAGCCGCAATTATACCGCGCTCGTCGTATAAAACCGGGTACTCCGCTCTCCGGCGCGGCGTCAAGCCCGCCTCCGCCCTGAGCTTCTTCATTGTTTTTGTGCAGCCGCGCCCGCTCAGGTGGACTTTTTCCCCGCCTTGGCACGGCGCGACAAATATTCTACCACAGATATTCTCATTTTTTACGAAAAAAGTGTTGAATGATTTGTAAACTTCCGCGCAGGAATTTAAAAATTCACATTTTATTTCGGCTCCCGTGGACAAAATCGTCGTTTTGCCCGCCTCTATATAGCAGCGCTCGGGGGCTTTGTACTCCCGCGCGCGGAACACGAGCCTGTCTCCCTCGCGCCTTACGCGCATATCCGGCACATCGGCCGCCGCGCCGGAGCGAGAGCCTTCGCACAGCGCCAGCAGCGCGTCGATGTGTACGCTCTCGGCCTTGGGGCACATCAGCTTGACCGCCCTCGCGGCCACGGCGCGCGGCAGAGCCGCAACCTCCGCCGCCGGAAGGGAGCCGCCGCTCCCCTTTTCGCGCACAAAGCGCTCCGCCATTGCGTCCAAGCACTCCGCGTCGCGGCGCAGTCTCTCGCAGGAGAGGAAGATGTTCTCTTCCGCGCGCTCGTTCACGCTCTCCAGCGCCGGCAGCGCGCGGTGGCGCAGGCGGTTGCGGGCATAATCGTCGGCGGCGTTTGTCGAGTCCTCAACGTGTTCAAGGCCGTTTTCGGCCAAATAGCGCTCAATCTGCGCCCTTGTGACGCCCAGAAGCGGACGGATTATTCTGCCGCGCACCGGCGGTATGCCGCAGGCCCCGTTCAGTCCCGCGCCGCGGCTGAGGTTCAGCAGCACCGTCTCCGCGTTGTCGCCGGCGTTGTGCGCCGTGGCAATCCTCTCCGCGCCTATGCTCTCGGCGGTCGCTTCAAGGAACTCGTACCGCAGCTCCCGCGCCGCCTCCTCCGTGCCGAGGCCGCTCGTGCGCGCGTAGGCCGCCACGTCGCCCTCGCCGCAGTAAAACGGCACGTTCAGCTCGCCGCAGAGCCGCTCGACGAACCGCCTGTCGCGCTCGGACTCCTCCCCGCGCAGGCGGTGGTTGTAGTGCCCCGCCGCGACGGTGACGCCGCGCGAGAGCAGCCAGTGCAGCAAACACACGGAGTCCGCCCCGCCGCTGACCGCACAGAGCACGGTGACATTCGGCGGCAGCATATTGTATTTTTCGCAGAGCCTTTCGGCGGCGGACAGTCTTTCCACTTAGTCCTCCCCGTGCTTCCACTCGGCAGAGACATAGGTTGTGTACTCCGGCAGCCACTGCAGCGGAACCGTGCCCGTTTCGCCCTTGCGGTTTTTCAGCACTATGGCCTCGGCCTCGTAGGGGTTTTCGGACTCGCGGTTATAGTAGCCGTCGCGGTAGAGGCCGATTACTATGTCCGCGTCCTGCTCGATTGCGCCCGATTCGCGCAAATCCGACAGCACGGGGCGCTTATCGGTGCGCGCCTCGTTCGCACGGCTGAGCTGGCTCAGGCACAGCACGGGCACCGAGAGGTCCTTTGCCATTATCTTGAACATTCTTGATATATCGGAAACTATCTGCTGGCGGTTCTCGCCGTGCCGGCCCGAGTTGCCGTCCGCGGCCTGCATCAGCTGCAAATAGTCAACCACCACAAGCGCGAGGTCGGGTATGCGTCTGCACTGGGCGTTCATGTCCGCCACGGTGAGCAGGGGGTTGTCGTCAATCATCAGCTTTGTCTCGCTGACGGTGCGCGCCGCCGCCGCCAAAACGCGCCACTCCGTGTCGTTCACGCTGCCGCGCTTGAGCTTTTGCGAATCTATTCTCGCCTCGCCGGAGAGCAGGCGCAGCGCCAGCTCCTCGCGGCTCATTTCCAGCGAGAACACCGCCACGGAGGCCTTTGTCGTCTTGGCCGCGTGCATGGCAATGTTCAGCGCCATTGAGGTTTTTCCCATGCCGGGTCGGGAGGCAATGAGCACCAGCTCTCCCTTGCCCAGACCCATAGTACATTTGTCGAGGTCGTGCAGACCGGTGGAAAGCCCGGGCAGATGGTTCTGCTCGCCGCCGGCGGACATCTCGTCCAGCTGGGCGTAGACCTCCTGCACTGTCTCGGATATGGGGCGCAGCCCGCCGATGGTGCGGCCGTTGCGCAGGCCGTAGATATAGCGCTCGGCGGTCTCCAGCATGGCGTCCGCCTCGCCCACGCCCTCGTTCACCATGTCCTGAATCTGCCTTGCGGCAGTGCCGAGGTCGCGCATTAGAGCCTTGTCGCGCAGTATTTTGACATAGTTTAATACGTTCGCCGCCGTCGGCGTCAGCCGCATACACTCTAAAGCGTAGCTTTGCGTCACGCCCTCGCGGAAAACGCCGCGCTTGCGCATTTCCTCCATGACCGTGACAACGTCGATGCGCTGTCCGAAGCTGAACATGGCGGAAATCGTTTCAAATATGTCCCTGTTTTGCTGAATATAAAAATGCTCCGGCCTTGCTGTGCGCAGTACGTCGGGTATGCACTGCGCGTCAAACAGCATGGCTCCTATCACCGCCTGCTCCGCCTGCGGGTCTTGGGGCACGCGCGCGCCAAGCAATTCGTCCATCGGTTTGCTCCTCTTTTTAAGGCGCGGGGCTTACTTCTGCTCCGTCACCATTACGTGAATTGTTCCCGTAACCTCGTAGCCGAAGCGCGCCTTCACGTCGCAGGCGCCGAAGCTCTTTATCGGCTCCGGCAGGACAATCTTCTGCTTTTCCAGCTCTATGCCGTACTCCGCGGCCAGCGTTTCGCTGATTTCCTTGTTGGTGACGGAGCCGAACAGCCTGCCGCCCTCGCCGCCGCGCGCGGTAATGCGCACAACTATGCTCTCCAATTTCTTGGCGTTTTCCTCGGCCTTGGCCTTTTCCGCGGCGTACTGCGCGGCGCGCGCCTTTTCCTGCTGGCGCAGGGTGTTCATGTTGTCTTTGTTGGCCTCAATAGCCAGCTTGCGCGGCAGGAGGTAGTTGCGCGCGTAGCCGTCGGAGACTTCCTTCAGCTCGCCCTTTTTTCCCTGTCCCTTAACGTCCGCCAAAAGTATAACCTTCATAATTTTTCTCCAATCTCGCTTTGTCAGGTTTCAAAATATTCGTCAATGGATTTGCATATAGTATTCACAACATCGCGTATGGGCATATTGCTCACCTGCGCGCCCGCGGCGGACTTGTTGCCGCCTCCGCCCAGCTTTTCCAGCAGCAGCTGCACGTTCACGTCGCCTATGCTGCGCGCCGAGACCACCGCGCCGCCTTCCGCCGTGGGATAGGCGACAATGGAGGCGCTGACGCCGGAAATGTTCAGCAGCTCGTCCGCCGCCTGCGCCGCCACAATTCTGTCCTGCGGCTCCTGCGGCACGGAAATGGCAATGCTGTCACGGTAGAGCTTTGCGCCCTGCAAAATTTTGAAGCGGGCCACGTTGTGCGCCATGTCGTTTTGCAGCAGCTTTTTGACCTCCGTGGTGTCCGCGCCCGCTCTGCGCAGGAACGCGGCGGCGTCAAACGTGCGCTCGCCAGTGCGAATTGTGAAGTTTTTCGTGTCCAGCACAATGCCGCTCATCACGGCCTCGGCCTCGGTGCGCGTTATGTCCGTCTGCTCGACGGTCTCCTGCATCAGCTCCGTCATCAGCTCGCAGGCGGAGGAGGCGTAGGGCTCGTGGAACGACACCGTGGGGTTTTGTATATAGCTGGCCGCGCGGCGGTGGTGGTCTATGACAGCCACCTTGTTGCAGGCCTCCAGCAGCGTCTGGCTCTCCACCTGCTCGGGGCGGTTCGTGTCCACGACCACAAGCAGCGTGTGGCTGTCGGCGCGGACAATGGCCTCCTCGGGCGTGATGAACGTATCCTTGTACTCCGGCTCGCGCAGCAGCAGCTCAATGAGCGCGCCCGCGGCGGTAGTTTTGCGGTCAACGACGACCTTGACGGGGCGCTCTAATTTGCGCACTATGCAGCACATTCCCGCCGCCGCGCCCACGCAGTCCAAGTCGCTGACCTTGTGACCCATGACGAACACCTGTCCGGAGTCTTTAATCAGCCCCGCTAAGGCGTTGGCAGTGACGCGGGCTTTGACCTTGGTGCGTGTTTCAATCTCCGTGCCGCGCCCGCCGTAGAACTCAAAGTTGAAGCGGTTCTTGATTACGGCTTGGTCGCCGCCGCGGCTGAGCGCCATTTCAATGGAGAGGTTGGCGAAGGAAAAGTCCTCTTCAAACGACGCGCCGTCGCGCCCTACACCGATGCTCAGCGTGGCGTGTATGCCCTGTTGGTTGACAATTTGGTGTATTTTGTCCAGTATATTGAACTTTTTCTCCGTCATAGCGGAGAGATAGCGGCTCTCGAAAATGAACATATAGCGGTCGCGGTCGTAGCGGCGCATAAGCCCGCCCGTGCCGGAGCACCAGTCGCTAATCATGTCGTCCAACTTGCCGCGCATAGCCACGCGGTCGCGGTCGGAGAGGTTTTTCATCAGCTCGTCGTAGTTGTCCACGAGCAGAATCATCGCAATGGGGCGGCTGTTTTCGTACTCCTGCTTCACGCTGTCGAAGTCGGTGACGTCCACCCAGTAGGTGATGCCCATGAACCCCGACTGCGTCTGCTCGTCGTTCTTGCCGCGGATTATGTTGCCGTGGAGCTGGTACTTCCTGTCGCCCACGGTGATAAGCTCGGGGCATTGGTTCTTGCCCTCCATGAGCCAGCGCGCGGAAAAGTTCGGCACAAGCGCCGTCATATAGCTGTCCAGCGAGGGGCGCGACGCGCCGAACATGGAGAAAAATATCTGGTTCGCCCAGACAATGCGGTAGTCCTCTAACTTGAACGTGGCTATGGGCAGGGGGAAGTTCATCAGGGTGTTGTTCTTCGCCGACTCCGCGTTGTACGTAACCTCCTCGATGTACTTAACAAGCTCCCGCCGCTGCTTGCGCCCCGTGAGGAACGCCCAGACGAGCAGCAGCACCACCACTGCCAGCTCGGCAATGGCAATGTACTGATTGAAAAACAAGGTTACGCAGGCAAACACCAGCAGAATGAGCAGAAAAATCCTCGTTCCCGGGCCGCTCATGTTCTGAATTTTTTTGTTCACTGTCTCCCCTCACCCCCAAAAAGCCGCTTTCGGCAGCGTCTTTACCGTTATTAGGACATTCTACCACATATCACAAAAAAGTAAAAGCATTATTTTATCGTGTCAGCGGAAAACTAACAGCACCTTAATATTTCGAGGTGAAAAAAGATGCAAGCTGTAATTATGGCGGGCGGCGAGGGCACGCGCCTGCGCTCCGTGACGGGCGACACGCCCAAGCCGATGGCGCTGCTGGCGGGCAGGCCGATATTGGAGCGCATATTGGCGCTGCTGGGCGCAAACGGTGTGCGCGAGGCGTGCATAACGCTGCGCTACCGCCCCAAAGTTATACAGGACTGCTTCGGCTCCGGCGAGAGCCTTGGCGTAAAAATAAGCTATCATATCGAGCAGACCCCGCTCGGCACCGCGGGCGGCGTAAAGGCCTGCGAGGATTTCTGGCAGGGGCGCGACTTTCTTGTCATCTCCGGCGACTGCGCCTGCGACTTCAACCTCAAGGCGCTGATGGAGGCGCACCGCCGCCACCGCCCCGCCGTGACAATGGCGCTCTACCCGCAGGATTCGCCGCTTAGCTTCGGCACTGTCGTCACCGACCGCTTGGGCAGGGTCGTCAGCTTTTTTGAAAAGCCGGACTGGCGGCACGTTGTCACAAACTTTGTCAACACCGGCATTTACTGCGTCTCGCCCGCCGCAATGGAAGCTGTGCCGGCGGACAGGCCGTTTGACTTCTCCAAGGACTTGTTCCCGCTGCTCATGGAGCGCGGCATGGAGCTGCGCGGGCTGCCCATGCAGGGCTACTGGTGCGACATCGGCACCCCGCGCGCCTACCACCGCTGCAATCTTGACGCGCTGGACGGGCGTCTGCGCGTCCTGCCGCCGATAGAGACGGAGGCCGCCGCGGCAGCGGACAGCGCCAAGCCCGTGTTCGGCAGCAACGTAGTCTCGCTGCGCTGCCGCAGCCGAGCCGCCGTCATGGGCGCGCTCTCGCAGCACTTGGCGGAGGCGGGCGCGGACTTTTCCGACGGCATACGTCTGCAAAGCGGCGCGGAGCAGGTTCACATCTGCCCCGACAGCGCCAGCGAAGCGGTTTTCATTGATGCAACATCGCCCGCGCTCGCGGAAAAATACCGCCGCTTGGCAAAAAAGCTGGCTGACGAGCGCTAACGCGCCTCAGCAGTCTTATCGGGGAGCTGGGCGAGTATTATGGCGGCAAACACCAATACGCAGCCCAGCAGCTCCTTTATGCTCATGGTCTGGTCGAGCAGCACCCAACCGGCCAGAAGCGAGAACACGGATTCCATGCTCATAATGAGCGCCGCGACCGTGGGGTTCATGCCGCGCTGGCCGACAATTTGCAGCGTGTAGGCCACACCGCTGGAGAGCACACCGGCGTAGAGTATGCTTATCCACGCCTCGCCGCTGGCTAAATTCGCTCTCCACGCGGCGGCGCTCTCGGCGGAAAAGCCCATGTCCACGCAAAGCATGGGCGCGACGCACAGCAGCCCCGCCACCCAGAACTGTATGCAGCTCATTTTAACGCCGTCAACCATTGGCGAAAAGTGGTCTATTATCAGAATGTGTACGGAGAAAAGCAGCGCCGAAACGAGCAGCAGTATGTCGTCCCTGCCCAGCCGAAACGCGCCGTTTATACATATTAAATATAGCCCGACGAGCGCAAGGGCTACGCCAATCCACACCTTTTTGCCGCATTTTTTGCCCAGAAATATGCCGAGAATGGGCACAAGGAGTATGTAGCAGGCGGTAAGAAAGCCGGCCTTGCCCGTGCCCGCGCCGTAGTACATCCCGAGCTGCTGGGTCATGCTGGCAAGGCCGAGCGCTATACCGCAGGCAATGCCGCCTTTTATCAGGGTCGCTCTGTCCCCGCCCTCGTGCTTGGGCGCGAGGCCGGTTTTTTGCAGAAAAAATATTACGGGAATGAGCACCGCGCCGCCTATGAGCGAGCGGATGGAGTTAAATGTATAAGGCCCGACCGCGTCCCCTCCCGCGGACTGAGCCACAAACGCCACGCCCCATATGAACGCTGTTAAAAGCAGCAGCAGGGCGTGGTGTGCGTTGTTCGTTTTCATCGGTATCCTTCTTGCTTGTGGTCTGGGATTGAGATAAATTAGTTGTTTTCCAAAAAGCGCGACAAAAACTCGCGCGTTCTCTCGTTCTTGGGGTTGGCAAAGAGCTCTTTGGGCTCGCCCTCCTCGGCTATGACGCCCTCAGCCATGTAGACGACGTGGTTGCTGACGTCTCTGGCAAAGGCCATTTCGTGCGTGACGACGAGCATGGTCATGCCCTCGCGCGCGAGGTCGCGCATAACGGCCAGCACCTCGCCGACCATTTCGGGGTCGAGGGCGCTCGTAGGCTCGTCGAACAGCAGCACTTCCGGCTCCATAGCGAGGGCGCGGGCAATGGCGACGCGCTGCTTCTGGCCGCCGGAGAGCTGGCGCGGGCGGGCGTTGATATACGGCGTCATGCCCACCTTTTCCAGATAGCGCATGGCGTTCGACCTGCTCTCATCCTTGCCCTTTTTCAGCACCTTTGTCTGCCCGACGATGCAGTTATCCAGCACCGTCATGTTGTTGAAAAGGTTGAACGACTGGAACACCATGCCCACCTTGGCGCGGTAGGCGGCGTTGTTGACAGCGCCCGACACAACGTCCTTGCCGTGGAACAGTATTTCCCCGCTCGTCGGCTGCTCCAACAGGTTGATGCAGCGCAAAAGCGTGGACTTGCCGGAGCCGGAGGCGCCGATTATGCTCGTCACGTCCCCCGAGGACACGGTGAAGTCTATGTCCCGCAAAACCTCATGGCTGCCGAAGGACTTGGACAGGTGGCGTATTTCAAGAATATTTTCGCTCATAATTTCTCAGCGCTCCCCTCTTGACCGACCGTGCTTGAGCGACTGGCGAATCCTCTCGCGCGACTCGTCGCTCTCGCCCTCACCGTCGTAGCTGTATGTCCCCGCGGACATGGTAAGCGTGTCGTTTTCCACCAGCGTGTAGTTGTCCGCGCCGTCCAACTTGTGCTCAATCCAGCGCAGTATGAACGAGGCGATGAGCGTCATGCAGAGGTAGCCCGCCATTTCAATGGTGGCGGACGGGAAATACTTGTACGTCGCGCCCACGACCGCGCGGTGGACGGCAAAGAACTCCGAAAAGCCGATTATGAACATGACGGAGGTGTCCTTGACGTTGATGATGTAGTTGTTGCCTATCTGCGGCAGAATGTTGCGCGTCACCTGCGGCATGATGACATAGAGCATGGTCTGGAAGTGGTTCATGCCTATGGCCTTCGCACCCTCAGTCTGGCCGGGGTCAATGGAGATTATGCCGCCGCGCACCGTTTCCGCCATGTACGCGCCGGTGTTTATGGAGACAACCAGAATGCCCGCGACCCAGATGTTATCAAAGCGCAGGGCGTTGCCGCTGAAGTACGGCAGCGCGTAGTAGATGAAAACCGCCTGCAGCACCATAGGCGTGCCGCGGAACACCTCGACATAAATGCGTATGACAACGCGGATAAGCGCAAGGAAAAAACGCTTAACGGCGCTGTCCGATTTTGTGTGCGGTATGGTTTGCAGTACGCCGCAGAGATAGCCGATTACGCAGCCGATAGCGGTGGCAACGAGCGCAAGCGCCAGCGTTTTCCATATGCCGCCGAAGTACGCTCCGGCATATTTGCTGAGCAGTACGCTGATGTCGGATGCCAGCTCTACAAATTTTGTCATGAAAGCCGCTCCTCCCTCTCTTTATAAAGTCCGCAAGGCGAGAGACTGCAATGTCCCTCGCCTTTGAGGTTTTTTGCTCGGTGAGCTATCACTCGCTAAGGGGCTGAATAGCAATGGCCTCGTCCATCAGCTCGTTGAAGTCGTCCGCGGTCATGGTGGAGAGCACGGAGTCAATGGCGTCCTTGAGGACGGTGTTGCCCTTCATAAGAGAAACGCCGATGTTAATCTCGCCCTCGTCGGCGTCAAAGTTGTCGTCGGAGCCGGTGAAGTCCAGCAGAACCATGTCGTCATAGGCGGCGCAGGCGGCCAGAGCGGTCGGCATATCGGTGCAGACAAAGTCTACAGCGCCGGTTTCCAGAGCCATGAGCATGGCGGGAGCAGTCTCGGCGGCGGTCTGAATCTTGGCGTCGGGAATCTGGCCCAGCATACTGTCGTACCAGATAGTGGCTATCTGCGCGGTGCAGGTGCCGCCCGCGAGGTCGCTGAGACCCTGAGCGTCGGCATAATCGCTGCCTTCAAGAGTGACGCAGACGATAGAGGCGTAGAAGTAGGGGCCGGCAAAATCGACCTCCTCCATGCGCTCCTCGGTCATGGACTGTCCGGCGATAACGGCGTCATAGATGCCGGTCTGTACGCCGGGCACAAGGGAGTCCCAGTCGGTGCGGATAACCTCAAGGTCCCAGCCATTGGCCTCGCAAATCATCTTGGCAATCATCACGTCGTAGCCGTTGGCGTACTCGCCGCTGGTGCCGCTTATGGGCACGGCTCCGTTGGAGTCGTCGTACTGCGTCCAGTTGTAGGGGGCGTAGGCGCACTCCATTGCGATTGTCAGCACGCCGTCCTCCACGCCGGAGGCGACGGCGTCGGCGCTTGCGTCATCGGCGGCGGTGTCGGCAGAGGTGTCCGCGGCAGCGTCGTCAGCAGAAGCGGCGGTGTCGGCCGCAGCAGTGTCGGCGGAGCTTGTGTCCGTGGTGGTGGTAGTGGAGCTGCTGCTGCCGCAGCCTGCGCACAGGCACAGCACGAGCGCTGTAACAGTCAGTATTGCTATCAGCTTTTTCATTATGTAATGTCCTCCTGTTCTGCAAAAGCTATTTGCAGTCTGTTGTAAACAATGACTATAATAATGCGAATTTCGCCCGATGTCAATAACCCAGTTCGCCAAAATCGCGGAAAATTCGATATTTATGCATTTTGACCCCGAAAAAATCTTGAACGGAACTAATATTTGTGGATATTCTGCTGCATATGCACACGCCCGGCTCCGTGGCGTCGGCGCATAAACACGCCGCCCTCCCGCGTGGGGAGAGCGGCGGCTGGCGCTTTGGCTCGTCAGTCCGCGGCCAGAATGGGCTGGAGCTGTCTGCCCTCCAGCGCGGCCTCCGCCGCCTCGCCCAGTCTGTCGTACCTCGCGGCCAGCGAGCGCGGCTTGCGCTGCGGGTCGTCCTGATAGAACGGCACGAAGTATATATTCCGCCTGTTCAGCAGCGCGCCTATGTTCTGCGCGGAGCCGGAAAGGCCGTCGTTGCTGGAAACGGCTATGAGCACGGGTCTGCCGTTTCTGAGGTGGGACTTGGCCGCCATCAGCACGGCGCTGTCGGTGATGCCGAGCGCTAACTTGGCCAGCGTGTTGCCCGTACAGGGCGCTATGAGCAGCAAATCCAGCAGCCCCTGCGGGCCTATGGGCTCCGCGCCCGTCACGGTGTCGATAACCGGCCTGCCCGTCAGCGCCTCCAGCCGCTTTTTGAAGCTCTCCGCGGAGCCGAAGCGGCTGTCGGTCTGCGAGGCCGTGTCGGACATAATCGGCACAAGGTCATAGTCCGCCGCGAGACGCGAAAAGGCGTCCAGCGCTCTTTCATATGTGCAGTACGAGCCGGTCATTGCCAGACCGACGCGCTTTTTGCTCATTGTGATTCCTCCAAAATCGCGTATACCGCATCGCGGACGGCAATGCCCGCGGCCTCGGGGGATATGCGCGCGGGCAGCCCGCCGCCTTGGATAATGCGCCGCCCCGCGCTCTCCGCCGCCGCGGCGTCAAAGCCTCCCGGCGCGCTCGCCAGCTCCACCAGCCGCGCCGCGCCGAAGGCCTCCAACTCCGCCGCGCCGAATACGGGCGCGGGTATGGTGTTCACCACGAAGTCAAAGCCGCCGAGCGCTCCCAAGTCGTTCGGCTTCACGGCCTCCATGCCGAGGCAGCGCGCCAGTGCCCTGTCGCCGCCCGAGCGGGCGTAAACGCTCACGCGCGCGTGCAGCGCCAGCAGCTTGAGCGCGAGCAGCTTGCCTATGCGCCCGAAGCCGCATACCAGCACCCTCGCGCCGCCGAGAGCCGACGGGCTTTCGCGCAGCAGCAGCGCCAGCGCGCCCTCCGCCGTCAGCTCCGCGTTCGCAACAGTGAAGTCCTCGCGGGCGTAGTAGTCATACAGCCTCAGCCCCAGCGCGGCGCAGTCGGCCTCCAGCGCTCCCGCTATACCGGCGCAGATAACCGTTTCCGGCTCCGCCGCGCGCAGCACCTCGCTCGGCGTGAGCTGCGCGCAGGAGTAGGGCGCGTTGATAAGGCCGTTTTTCACCGCCGGCAGCGGCAGCACGGCGCAGTCCGCGCCGCGGAGCGCTTCGTCAAGTGTTTGACAGTGCAGCGCCTTTTCCAGTCCGCAGGCAGCGACGGTGTGGCCGTCGGCAGCCAGCAGTCTGCACAGTCGGACGCTCCTGTCGTCCCCTCCCAAAACCGCGAATTTCATTGCCGTCACCTCAAAGTCTTTTCAATAATCAAATGTCGGCTTTATGTGTTTTCCGACTGCTACATATTATGCTCACCGCCGCGCGTTTGCCATACCCGCCGAAGCGGCTTGTTTGTCAAAAATAAAACTATTCTTTACAAACCGCGCGGAATATACTATAATAATTACGCTGAATACTGACGCGGAAGGCGCGGCCTGCGGCCTGACGGGAAAGGTTTTGCGGAACACATTTGATTTTTCATTTTCACTGTCTGTGTGTATTTCTGCGCGCCTCTTTCCGCGGGGGCGCGCTTTTTGTGTCCCAAGGGGAGGTGGACTGACAAGCAATGCATGAGCTGATAGAAAAGCTCTGCTCCGGCGCGGAGCTGACGCAGAGCGAGTGGCTGAGAGTGCTTGACGAGCGCCGCGGCGCCGACGACGAGGAGCTTTTTGCCCGCGCCCGCGCCGTGCGTGAAAAATACTACGGCCGCGAAATCTTTACGCGCGGACTTATCGAGTTCACAAACTACTGCAAAAACGACTGCCGCTACTGCGGAATACGCCGCAGCAGCGCCGCCGTTCATCGCTACCGGCTCACGGAAGAGGAAATCCTCTCCTGCTGCGAGAGCGGCTACGCCCTCGGCTTTCGCACATTCGTGCTCCAAGGCGGCGAGGACCCCTACTGGACGGACGCGCGCTTAGTCCCGCTCATAGAACAAATGCGCCGACGCTGGCCGGACTGCGCCATAACGCTGTCGCTGGGCGAGCGCAGCCGCGAAAGCTATGAAAAACTCTACGCCGCGGGCGCGAACCGCTATCTGCTGCGCCACGAGACGGCGGACGCGGAGCACTACCGCCTGCTGCACCCGCCGGAGATGTCGTTTGCCAACCGCAGGCGCTGCCTGCGCGACCTCAAGGACATAGGCTATCAGGTGGGTGCGGGGTTCATGGTCGGCTCGCCCGGGCAGACAAACCTCTGTCTGGCCAAAGACATGGTCTTTTTGCAGGAGCTGAAGCCGCACATGGTCGGCATAGGGCCGTTCATACCCCAGCACGACACGCCCTTTGCCAAGGAAAAGGCCGGTACGGCGGAGCTGACGCTCTTCCTGCTGGCGCTGATACGCCTCATGCTGCCGCGCGTACTGCTGCCCGCCACGACCGCGCTCGGCACCATCGACCCGCGCGGGCGTGAAAAGGGCATACTGGCGGGAGCAAACGTGGTCATGCCGAACCTCTCCCCCGTGAACGTGCGCGGGGACTATCAGCTCTACGACAACAAAATCTGCACCGGCGAGGAGGCCGCGGAGTGCCGCGGGTGCCTTGAGCGCCGCATAGCCTCCGTAGGCTGCACCTTATCCCAATCCCGCGGCGACTTTTTAGAGCGCTGACAGCGCTCGGCCGATAATCCTGTCTAAATAACGGCTGCCCCGCCCCCATGTGAGGCAAATCGTTATCCATATATATTTTCAAACGAGGAAGTGTTTTAATATGTACGACCCCAAATCCATGTGCGCCGACGAGTTTATAGACAGCGAGGAGATAATGGCAACTCTCCGTTACGCCGACGAGCACAAAAACGACAGCGTCTTAGTGGACGAAATACTTGCCAAGGCTCGGCTGCGCAAGGGGCTGACCCACCGCGAGGCTTCCGTGCTGCTGGCCTGCGAGTTAGAGGACAAGAACGCCGAGATATGCGCGCTGGCAGAGCAGATTAAAAAGGACTTTTACGGCAACCGCATCGTCATGTTCGCGCCGCTCTACCTCAGCAACTACTGCGTCAACAGCTGCCTCTACTGCCCCTACCACGCCAAAAACAAGCACATTGTGCGCAAAAAGCTCACGCAGGACGAGATACGCGCCGAGGTCACGGCGCTGCAGGACATGGGACACAAGCGTCTTGCGATAGAGGCTGGCGAGCACCCTGTTTATAACTCGCTCGACTATATTTTAGAGAGCATCGACACCATATACTCCATAAAGCACAAAAACGGCGCTATCCGCCGCGTGAACGTGAATATTGCCGCCACAACGGTGGAGAACTACAAGCGCCTGCACGACGCCGGCATAGGCACATACATTCTGTTCCAAGAGACCTACAACCGCAAGGGCTACGAGCAGCTGCACCCCGTGGGACCCAAGAGCGACTACCGCCGCCAGACGGAGGCTCACGACCGCGCCATGCAGGGCGGCATTGACGACGTCGGTCTCGGCGTGCTGTTCGGGCTTCAGGGCTACCGCTACGAGTTCGCGGGACTGCTGATGCACGCGGAGCACCTTGAAGCGGTGTTCGGCGTGGGGCCGCACACAATCAGCGTGCCGCGCGTCTGCCCCGCCGACGACATAGAGCCGGGCGAGTTTGACAACGGCATCTCCGACGACATTTTTGCCAAGATAGTCGCCTGCATACGCATAGCCGTGCCCTACACCGGCATGATAATCTCCACGCGCGAGAGCCAGCGCGTGCGCGAGCGGGTGCTGCACCTCGGCATATCGCAAATCTCCGGCGGCAGCCGCACCAGCGTAGGCGGCTACGTGCAGAAGGAGCTGCCGGAGGAAAACTCCGCGCAGTTCGACGTGAGCGACCAGCGCACCTTGGACGAGGTCGTCCGCTGGCTCATGGGCATGGGCTACGTCCCCTCGTTCTGCACCGCCTGCTACCGCGAGGGCAGGACGGGCGACCGCTTTATGAGTCTGTGCAAGAGCGGGCAAATATCCAACATATGCCTGCCGAACGCGCTGATGACGCTCAAGGAATATCTCGAGGACTACGCCAGCGCCGAAACCCGCGCCGTGGGTGAAAAGCTCATTGCCGAGCAAATGAAGGAGATTCCCAACGAAAAGGTTGTGCAGCTTGTCACAAGCCGCTTGGACATGATTGCCGCGGGCAGCCGCGACTTCCGCCTGTAACGGGAGGGCAAGGCCATGAGCAGCGGAATGAACCAGACCCCCTCCGGCGAGCGCGTACACATTGCCTTCTTCGGGCGGCGCAACGCGGGAAAGAGCAGCCTTGTCAACGCCTTCACGGGTCAGGAGCTGGCAATAGTCAGCGACGTGCGCGGCACGACCACTGACCCCGTGTACAAGGCGATGGAGCTGCTGCCCCTCGGCCCCGTGCAGATTATTGACACACCTGGCATTGACGACGAGGGGGCGCTGGGCGAAAAGCGCATAAAGAAAACGCGGGGCGTGCTGAACAAAACCGACCTTGCGATAATAGTCACGGACGCGCCCGAGGGGCTGGACGCGCCCGCGGCGGAGCTGCTGGAACTGGTGCGCGACAAGGCGCTGCCGTACATAATAGTCCACAACAAGTCCGACCTCCTCCCCGCCGTGCCGCCCGCGGGCGAGAGCGAGATTTGGGTCAGCGCCAAGACGCGCCAAAATATAACGGAGCTTAAAGAGCTGGCGGCAAAAAAGGCTGGAACAGACGAGCCGCGCCGCCGCCTCATCAGCGATTTGCTGGAGCCGGGCGACACCGTTGTACTCGTTATACCCATAGACAAGGCCGCGCCCAAGGGCAGGATAATCCTGCCGCAGCAGCAGGTTCTGCGCGACACGCTGGAGGCCGGAGCCTCGGCCTTGGTCTGCCGCAACACGGAGCTGGCGGACACCCTGAACCGCCTCACCTCGCCGCCGAAAATGGTCGTCACGGACTCACAGGCGTTTGAGGAGGTGAGTCGCATAGTGCCGGAGAGCGTTACGCTGACCTCGTTTTCCATTCTCATGGCGCGCTACAAGGGCGACCTCGACTTGCTTGCGCGCGGCGCAATGTTCGTGGACAGCCTGCATGACGGCTCTAAAGTTCTCATCTCCGAGGGCTGCACCCACCACCGCCAGTGCGATGACATCGGCACCGTGAAGCTGCCCCGCTGGATTGAAGCGCACACGGGCGTTAAGCCGCAGTACTTCTTCACTTCCGGCACGGAGTTCACCGAGACGCCGGAGGACTATGACTACATCATTCACTGCGGCGCCTGTATGCTGGGCGAGCGCGAGGTTGCCCACCGCATCCGCTCCGCCGCGGAAAAGGGCGTGCCGATAACGAACTACGGCACGCTTATAGCCCACCTCAACGGCATACTGACACGCTGCCTCTCCTTCCAAAGCCTCGCCGCAGGCAGCTAAACGGAGCAAAAAATAAATCCGCCGTACCTTTTCCCTAAGGCGCGGCGGACTTTTTTCATTTTAGGCTCGGCTCACTGGCCGAACTTTTTTGTCAGCGGGTGAATGGCGGCGGAAATGACGCTCGCCAAAATGACCTTGACAGTGTCCAGCGGCAGGAACGGTATAACGCAGGCCGCCATTGCGGGGGCAAGCGCTGTGCCGGTCTGGATGCAGTACCAAGCCGTGCCGAGGGCGTAGATAACCAAGGTTCCGGCCACCATTCCCACGGGGTACGACCACTTTTTCTCGCCGCACCATTTCACGATGAGGCTTATAATCAGCGCGCCGGGGATATAGCCGACGATGTAGCCGCCGGTAGGCCCGATGAGCTTCTGCACGCCTCCGCTGAAGTTGGAAAACACGGGCACGCCTACAGCGCCGATGAGTATGTAGACTATAACGGCGGTCACGGCGGTTTTCCAGTTGGAAACGCCGCCTACTATGTACACAGCCAGCGTGGCCAGCGTTATCGACACGCCTCCCGCCGTGGGAATACTCCAAGGCGCGAGCACGCAAATAATTGCGGCCAAGACTGCGGTGTAGACAAGTGCTCTTGTTTTCTGTGATGTCTGCATTTTGTGAATCTCCTTTTCTTTTGCAGGGAATTTATTTGCTATGCGCTCTCAGGAGGCTGTGTATGTCGCCTCCGAGGTCGCTATCAGCTTTTTCTCGTCGCCCTCCTGCCACATCTTTGACGAGACAAAAACGATGTGGCGGCCCCGCTTATCTAAGCTCGCTTCGGCAATGAGCCGTCTGCCCGGGGGCGCGGGGCGCAGGAAGTTGGTTGTCTGGCTTATCGTCGCCGTGGGTATTCTTGTGAGCGCCACAACGAGGTAGCCCATGTTGGTGTCCAGCATTGCGCTGAGCACGCCGCCGTGGACAATTCCGTTGGGGTTCAGCTGCCACGGCTCTATTTCATAGGCAAACGTCAGGCGCAGAGCGTCGGGGTCACAGGAGACTATTTCCGGGTGCAGCTTCATGCAGAAGCCGTCCGGCGACATATCCGCCAGTCTGTCCAGTGCGGAGCGCACCGCGCCCTCCAGCCCCACGGCCTCGGGGTCTGCTATTTTGTCGTATTGCATTAAAAAAATCCTCCTTCTGTCTGTATTCCGAATTTTCAAAAGCTGTTTCAGAGCATACTTTTAAGCCGCGGCGATATTATAAGCTCCGCGTCCGTGGCCTCTTGCACCTGCTCCGGCGTAAACTCCGGATTTATTTCGCCGAGCACCAGTCCCTCCGGCGTGACGCGCATGACGCCCATTTCCGTTATTATGGTGTCCACGCAGCGCGGCGCGGTCACCGGCAGGGAGCAGCGGCGGCGTATTTTGCTCTCGCCGTGGTTCGTGTGGGTCGTGGTGATAATAACGCGCTTGGCCCCCGTGCAGATGTCCATGCTGCCGCCTATGCCTATGAGCCGCTTGTCGGGTATGACCCAGCTGGCCATGTTGCCCTGCTCGTCGCACTCCAAGCAGCCCAAAACGGCGAGGTCAACGTGCCCGCCGCGTATGAGGCCGAAGTGCGCGGACTGGTCCGTTATGCACCCGCCCTGTATCATAGCCGCAGGCTTGCCCGCCGAGTCCACAATGTGCCACGGGTCGGCGTCCTCGGGGCGCGGTATCGGCCCCTCGCCGACTATGCCCGCGTCGCTCATTATGCGTATGTCAACGTCCTCGGGCAGAAACTTGGCGCAGCGCACGGGTATGCCGATGCCCAGTATGACAACCGCTCCGTCGTAGAGCTCGCGCGCGGCGCGGCGCGCAATAAAATCCTTTGCCTCAGTCATATTCCGCCCCTCACCACTATGTAATCCACTAATATGCCCGGCGTTACCACGTTCTCCGGCGCAATGGCGCCTATATCGACAAGCTCCTCCGCCTCGACGATAACCGTGTCGGCAGCCATGCACATGAGCGGCGCGAAGTTGCGCGTTGTACCCGCGTACCATATGTTGCCCGCTCTGTCCACCTTAGCGCCCGAAACCAGCGCAAAGTCTGCCTTCAGCGGCCTCATCAGCAGGTAGTCACGGCCGTCAATGGTGAGCCGGCGCTCCGTGAAAGGGCTCTGCTCCACCAGCGTGCCCACGCCCGTAGGCGTCACCACGCCGCCGAGTCCGCTGCCGCCGGCGCGTATCATCTCCGCCAGCGAGCCCTGCGGCACAAGGTCAACGTGCAGCAGTCCGGCCGCCCAGCGGCGCTCCGCCTCGGGGTCGTTTGCCAGATAGCCCGTGATGCAGCGGTCGAGCTGACCCGTGTGTATGAGCCTTGAGTAGCCGTAGCCCTCGCGTCCGTCCGGCGCGTTGGGCAGACTGGGGTCGTCGAATATGCCGCAGATATGCTCCGGCTGACCCAGCTGCGCCATAGCCTCCACAACATCCAGCGCGCAGCCGCAGCCCACGAAGCCGGAAAACATAATGCTGCTCCCCGTGGGTATAAGCCCCGCGGCCTCATATGCCGATATTATCTTAGGTCTGAGCGCCAAGCCAATCCCCTCCTTAGACGCATACTTCAATGCATTATGCCATATTTCCCGCCTTTTTGTCAACCTTGCGAATGTAAAGCAATACTCAAAAACCTACGTGGAATATGTTAAATCTAACATTTTGCTTTTTTCTTTGACAAACGTGCCATGATTGGTTATACTCTTGTATAGGTGATTCTATGAGCTTTACGATAACCGTTTTAATGGAAAATACTGCTCCTGAGGGTGCGCTGGCGGGGGAGCATGGGCTTTCGCTGCTGGTGGAGGGGCAGGGAGTGCGGGTGCTTTATGACACCGGCCCCAGTCCGCGGTTTTTGTTCAACGCGCGCGCTCTGGGCGCGGAGTTAGAGGGGCTGGACGCGCTTGTGCTCAGCCACGGGCACTACGACCACACCGGCGGCGCGGCGGCGCTGCTGACGGGCCCCAAGCCGCCAAAGAGCATATATCTGGGGCGGGACTTCTTCGCGCGGCGCTTCAAGCGCGGCGGGAGCGAGATAGGCTCGCTGCTGGACGAGCGGACGGCCGTGCAGTCGGCGGAAGTGCATATCGTCGGCGACGAGCCGCTGCGCATTGCCGAGGGCGTCTTTGCCGTTTCCGGCTTCACGCGCACCAACTCCGTGGAGCTGCCGGACGCGGATATGCAGCGGGAGACAAGCGGAGGGCTTGCCACGGATACGTTCTGCGACGAGACGGCGCTTGTGCTGGAGACGCCGACGGAGCTGACGCTCATTTCCGGCTGCTCGCACGTGGGCTGCGCGAATATGTGTACCCGCGTGGAAGAGCTGTTCGGCAGAAAGGTGGACACCTTCATCGGCGGAACGCACCTGATGAACGCCGACGACGAGCGCATTGAGCAAACGGCGAGGCTCCTGCGGCAGCACGGCGTGCGGCGTTTGGGCGCGTGCCACTGCACAGGCTGCCGCGCGAACGAATACTTCGCCTCCGCCTACCCGGGCTGGTTTGCAAGCAATGTCGGCTCCCGCGTAACCGTGGGCTGACGACATTCTCATATATACTTCAAGCGAAAGGAAAGAAAAAATGTACTCTGACTACAACGATTCCATCGGCTTTATCGCCAAATCCGACCCCGAGCTTGCCGGTTACATGGCAAGCGAGCTGATGCGGCAGGAGCGCAACTTGGAGCTTATCGCCTCCGAAAACTACGCCTCGCCGGCCGTTATGGCGGCTATGGGCAGCGTTCTCACCAACAAATACGCCGAGGGCTACCCGGGCAAGCGCTACTACGGCGGCTGCGAGTTCGTGGACGAGGTGGAGACGCTGGCCATCGAGCGGGCAAAGAAGCTGTTCGGCGCGGCCTACGCCAACGTCCAGCCGCACTCCGGCGCGCAGGCGAACACCGCGGTCTACTTCGCGCTGCTGACCCCCGGGGACAAGCTCATGGGCATGGATCTCTCCGCGGGCGGACACCTGACCCACGGCTCGCCGGTCAACCTCTCCGGCAAATATTTTAATATAGTCTCCTACGGCGTGAGCGCGGAGACAGGGCTTATTGACTATGACGAGGTGCTGGACATTGCCATGCGCGAGCGTCCCAAGCTCATCGTCGCGGGCGCCTCCGCCTACCCCAGAGCCATTGACTTCAAGCGCTTCCGCGAGATTGCGGACAAGTGCGGCGCGCTGCTCATGGTGGACATGGCGCACATCGCTGGTCTTGTGGCGGCGGGCGAGCACCAGAGCCCCGTGCCCTACGCCGACGTTGTGACGACCACAACGCACAAAACCCTGCGCGGCCCGCGCGGAGGACTTATACTGACAAACAGCGAGGACATGGCGAAAAAGATAAATAAGGCCATATTCCCCGGCATACAGGGCGGCCCGCTGGAGCACATAATCGCCGCCAAGGCCGTCTGCTTCGGCGAGGCGCTGAAGCCCGAGTTCAGGACCTACCAGCACAGCGTTGTGGAAAACGCCGCGGCTATGGCCGAGGGGCTTTGCGCAAGGGGACTGAACCTCGTGACCGGCGGCACCGACAACCACCTCATGCTGCTGGATTTGCGCGGCACCGGCGTCAGCGGCAAGGAGCTTGAGCACCGGCTGGACAGCGTTTACATCACGGCCAACAAGAACTCCGTACCCAATGACCCCGAAAAGCCGACCGTGACAAGCGGCGTGCGCCTCGGCTCCCCCGCGGTGACGACCCGCGGCTTCGGTACGCAGGAAATGCGCGTGGTGGCCGACTGCATAGCTGACGCGGCGCTGAACTACGAAGCGGAGGCCGAGTCGATAAGGCAGCGCGTTACGGAGCTGTGCGCGCGCTTCCCGCTCTACCGCTAAGGCGCGGAGCGAACGGCGGTTGAGGCCATGAAGGAACGTCGGATACTCAAAAACAAGCTGTTTCTCTACATGACGGAGTTTTTCTCCGGAATGTCGGTAATGGCGGTGGAGCTGGGGGCCAGCAGACTGCTCGCGCCCTACTTCAGCTCCAGTCAGATTGTCTGGACAATCATAATCGGCACGATAATGATAGCAATGGCGCTGGGCAATATTTTCGGCGGGCGCAGCGCGGACAAAAACCCCGACCCCGACAGGCTGTACCTGCGCGTACTGCTGGCCGCGGTGTGGATAGCGCTTATTCCGCTTGTGGGCAAGTATGTCATAGCCGCCGTCACCGCCGTGCTCGCGCTTTTTGTTAAAACAAATTTCCTTGTCTGGGCGGCGTTTGCGGCCTGCATGATACTGTTTGTGTTCCCGCTGCTTCTGCTGGGAACCGTGACGCCCTCGCTCGTGAAGTACACAGTGGACAGCCTTGACGACAGCGGCAAGACGGTCGGCGCACTGGGCGCGCTGAACACTATCGGCAGCATAATCGGCACGTTCATGCCGACGTTTGTCACCATTCCCGCCGTCGGCACCAGCGCCACATTCCTCATCTTTGCCGGAATACTGCTCGCGCTCTGCGCCGTTTACTTCTTCAGCGGCAGGGTCAAGCCCGCGCAGGTGACGGCGGGCATCGTCGTTTTCGTGCTCTGCTGCGTTTTCGGCTCCGGCAGCTCCTTCGCCTTCTGGGACGGGGACGTGGTGCTGGAGGACGAGTCTATATATAACTATTTGCAGGTCAAGGAGACGGATGAGAGCGTCACGCTCTCCACAAACGTCATGTTCGGCGTCCAGTCGATAATGATGAAGTCCGATGAGCTGACGGGAATGTACTACGACTACGCCCTCGCCGCGCTGCCTATGGCGGGCATAGCCGAGCAGAGCGCCGCCGAGGTGCTGATTTTGGGCATGGGCACGGGGACGTACGCTACCCAGAGCCTGCGCTACTACCCGAATTTGAGCTTCGAGGGCGTGGAGATTGACGAAAAAATCGCCGCGCTGGCGCACGAGTATTTTGCCCTGCCGGAGACGGTGGAGATAACCACCTACGACGGCAGAGCGTACCTTGACGCCACGGACAAGACCTACGACGTTATAATGGTGGACGCCTATCAGGATATAACCATACCGTTCCAGATGTCCTCGGTGGAGTTCTTCACGCTGGTCTATGACCACCTGCGCCCGGGCGGGGTCATGGTGGTGAACATGAATATGTACTCCGGCGACGCCGGCTCCATTAACGAATATCTCTCGGACACCATAGCCTCCGTTTTTGACGAGGTGTACACCGTGAACGTGTCGGGCAACACAAACTGCGAGCTGTTCGCCGTCGCGGGCGAGGGCGGAGCCGCCGCCTTTGAAAGCACCCGTGCGGAAATTGAAAACACGGAGCTGGCGGAGATGATGCAGCGCGTTGCCGACGGCCTGACAGCGTACGACGGCGGAAACTGCATATTCACCGACGACAAAGCGCCGGTGGAGCTGCTGGGCATGAGAGCCATAGACGAGATAATCGGCGACGAGCTGACAAGCATCCGCGGCATATACTCCGAGCAGGGCATCGACGGCCTTTTGCAGCTTTTGGGGTAAAGTGAGGGGAATATACAGATGAAATTGGGTCTTATCGGCGGAACGGGGCCGGAGTCAACGGTGGTTTATTACCGCGAAATAGTTTACGGCGTCCAGCAAAGAGCCGGACGCGCGTTTTTTCCGAATTTGACCGTTGAGAGCCTTAGCGTATTCGATGTGCTGCAATTTTGCGAACGACAGGATTATGAAGGCCTTGTTCAATACCTTTTGGGCGGGGTGCGGAGCCTTGCCGGAGCGGGAGCGCAGTGCGCCGCGCTGACCGGCATTACTCCGCACATCGTTTTTGACGAGCTTTCCGCGCTGTCTCCAATACCGCTTGTGAGCATGGTGGAAACGTCCTGTGTCCGTGCCGAAAAGCAAGGGCTGAAGAAGGTCGGACTTCTGGGAACTCTGCCGACGATGAACGCGGGATTTTTCCAGCGGGCGTTTGCGGCGCAGGGAATAGAGGCCGTCACGCCGACCGAGAGCGAAAAGGAATATATCGGCTCAAAAATCGAGACAGAGATTGAATACGGAAAGGTTATTCCCTCCACGCAAAATGAATTTTGCGCCATAGCCGAGAGAATGGCGCGGGAGGAGAAAATTGAAGCGCTCGTCTTGGGCTGCACGGAACTGCCGCTCATTTTTGAGGCCGTCCGGCTGCCTGTGCCGTATCTGGACGTTATGCGTATCCACATCGACGCGCTCATTGACGCAGCTATGCGGAGCTGACTGCGCCGCTATACGGCTGCGCTTTGGCTCTTGCAGCGGCGTATGACGGAGCTTTTGAAGTAGCAGATTGTCATCACCACCGTGGACAGCAGCCACGAGAGCGGGTAGCAGATAAACACTGTGCTGATGTCGTTCACGACGAGCAGCGCCACGCTGAGCCAGACTATGCGGAACAGGCAGATGCAGCAGGCGGAGACGCAGGTGACCTTCACCGCCTGACCCGCGCCGCGCATCGCGCCGCCCAGCACGTCGGAAAAGACGTAGACCCACTCCAAGCTCACAAGGAACCACATCATCTGCACGGCGTAGGCCTGCTCGCTCTCGACCTCGGTGAACAGCCCTAAAAGCGAGTTGTGGCAGAGAATGATAACCGCGTCCACAACGAGCGTGCAGATAACGCCCAGCGTCACGCAGACGCGCACGCCTTTCCGCACGCGGTCATAGCGCCCCGCGCCGATGTTCTGACCCACGTATGTACTGACGGCGAACGACAGCGCCCAGATTGGCATATACACAAAGCCGTCCAGCTTGGTGTAGGCGGTCACACCAGCCATAGCCACGGAGCCGAAGGAGTTTATTTTCGTCTGCACAAGCAGGTTGGAGATGTTGAACATGGCCGACTGCAGCCCGCAGGGGAAGGAGATGCGCGCAATGTCCCAGAGCGTGACGCGAGTGGTGCCGAGGTGCAGGGGACGCAGGCGGTAGTCCTGCGGCAGGCGCGCTAAATGTACCAAAACCAGCACGGCGGAGACGAACTGCGACAGCACCGTGGCCGCCGCCGCGCCCGCAACGCCCCAGTCAAACGCCGCCACGAACAGCAAATCCAGCCCCACGTTGACCGCGCCGGAGACGAAAAGATAGAGCAGCGGCTTGGCGGAGTCGCCTCCAGCCCTTATCATGCCCGCGCCCACGTTGTAGAGCAGCATGGGTATCACGCCCACCATGAGGCCGCGGAAATAGCGCACGGCGAGGTCGATAACGTCCTCCGGCGTGTCCATGAGCCGCAGCAGCTGGGGCGCGAAGCCAATAGCAAAGGCGGTTATCACCGCGCCGCAGGCCAGACTCAGCAGCAGCGCGCCGTTTGTTATGTTGCGCAGGCCCTGCTTGTCGTTCGCGCCGTAGTGCATGGCGTAGAGCACACCCGTGCCGGTGGATATGCCGAGGAAAAAGCCGACCATAAGGTTGACGAGCGCGCCCGTTCCGCCAACGGCGGCCAGCGACCCCGCCTGCGCGAACTGCCCCACGACAACGCTGTCCACAGTGTTGTACAGCTGCTGAAAAAGGTTAGACAGCATGAGCGGTATGGCGAATAAAACAAGGCCCCTTAAAATCGGCCCCTCGGTAAGATTGATGCTTGTTTTCATTTTTCCTCTCTCTGATATATAGTGACGGACACCTTTCGATGCCCTCGATAAGATACCACCGAAACGGAGCAATGTCAACACAGCAAAAATGAATTTTTGGTGAATACCAAACCCCCGATGAACGCCTTGCGCACGTTTATCGGGGGCTTTGCACTGCCGCTAATCGGTTTGGCTCGGTACTATAAATTGATTGTCGGCTTCTATTGTGGTAAATGTTCCGTTGCTGCTGAGCCAAAAGCCGGTCTGACGCTTTTCCTGCGCCGTGTACACAGGGTATTGCAGCCGCCGCAGCTGGTGCGTGTAGAACATGTTGGAGGTGATGTAGGTTTCCTCTGTCGCCTCTCCCGTCGGCGGGATTTTTTCTTTTGCCGTGTAGGAGACATAGACGCGCTGGTTTTCGGCCTTATTCGGCAGAGAAAAGTTGGCGGTTATGTCAGTATACTCGGACTGCCTGCCGAAAAAGTTGGTATAAGAGTATGTATTCTCCCCAAGAGAGTAAAACGGCGAGGTGTAAACGTCTCCGTCCATGTCGCACAGCACCTGCCCGCCGAAGCTCCCGCCCAGCTCCCAGTCAATGTCGTAAATGCTTGCCGGCCGGACCTGCACAGACTCCGTGCCGCGGAAGCCGGGGCTTTCCTCCCAGCGGAAATGGTGAAATACTTTCCACGTCTCCGGCTGCGCGTTCAAGAGCACAATGACAGCGGTGGCGCAAATGTCGTTTCCGTCTAAGCCGTCATTTGCGTACACAACGGACTGCTGCACATCCACGTACAAAGCGCCGCCGCACTCTAAAATGTCGGAATCCGTCAGGTCGGCCAAAATGTCCTCGGGGAAGCCCAGCGCGGTCAGCTGCGCTTTTATTTCCTCCGTCTCGGCCTCGGCGGCGCTCTCCGTTTTCTGCCAATGCATGGGGTAGCTGGAGGCAAATATCTGTGCCGCCGCCAAGCCGAGCAGCAGCGCGCCCAGCAGGACGCACACAACGCCCGTGTCGCTCAGCCTCACTGGGGAGGGCTGCACGCAGTAGCCCGCCTCGTCCAACTCCGCGGAGAGCTTGAACAGCAGCCGAATTATGAACACATAGAGCGCCAAGAGCGCCAGAACGACGAACCAGCCGCTGTAGTTTACAAGCCCCAGCGGCAGCATTACCGCGTAAAGCACAAGCAGCGCCGTGCCCGCTCCGACGTGGGGTTCCATGCCGGATTTTTTCTGCACCGCCGCCAGACCCTGACGCAGACAGACAAGGCGCGCAAAGCCCAGCGCCAATATTATTGGCTGCAGCGCCGTCTGCTCCACGAGCGCGCTCACGTTCTGCGAGTATATTGTGGCGCAGGCCGCGAGCATGGCTATTTGATACACGGCACCTATGGCGGAGATGTACCACGCCGCGCGGAACCAGAGGTTTTCACTCCTCAGCGCGCGGAAGCCCAGCACGAGCAAAATTGCGCCGACAGTCGGCAGAATATATTGCAACAGCAGAAATTGCAGCGTTATCGTGCTCATGGCAAGACCGACAAGTATTCTTGTCGTCGCCCTGCGCCACGGAGTGACATCGCGCACAATGTCCTCCGGCGGCTCGTCGGAAACGGTGCTCTCAATAAGGAGGTCAAGCTCCCGCTCATTCATGGTTTTCACCCCCAAGCGCATCTCTGAGGCGTTTTTTCATTCGGTAAAGCCGCCCTTCAACCGCGCGCTCCGTCAGCCCCAGTTCGGCGGCAATCTGCGCGGCGGACTGCCTGTAATAATATTTGCGATAAAAAATGAGCCTGTCGTTTACCGACAAATGGCACAGCGCCTCTTTTAGCGCCGCCTGACGCTCCTGCCGCAGCAGCAGCTCCTCCGGCGTCGGCTCCGGCGAGGGCGTCGCGGGCGATATGTCGCCGCCGTCCGCGGCCGATTTGCTCCGGCGCAGGTAATTCAGCGCCGTGTTGCGCGTCAGCGCGGTGAGCCAGCTTTTCCAAGTTCCGCGCTCGGCGCTGTACTGCTCAATCTTTTCCCAGACCTTCATCGCCGCTTCAAAAAGGCACTCCTCGCGGTCCTGCTCGCTCGGCAGAATCGGCGCGATTATGTAGCGCATGAGCGGGGAGAAGTGCGTCAAAAGCTCCTCCACGCCCTTCTCGTCCCGCGCGAGCAGCAGCGCAATTATTTCTTTTTCTCCCATTAGCCAGCCTCCCTTAGACCGGTTTCTATACTATTATACACGCCGTTTGACAAAAACCCACGAAAATTTTCATTTGAGGGCGAAAAAAGAAGAGCCGCAAAATCGGCTCTCCCGTAATGAAACAAATGCTTCGGCGCTCACTCCGCCATTGCGCGAAACTCTGCCTCGTCAATAATCTTAATCCCCAGCTGCTCGGCCTTAGTGAGCTTGCTGCCGGCGTTTTCGCCCGCGAGGACGTAGGTTGTCTTTTTCGACACGCTTGACGACGTTTTGCCGCCCAGACGCTCTATAATCGCGCCGGCCTCGTCGCGGGTGTAGGTCGGCAGCGTACCCGTCAGCACGAACGTCATTCCGGCAAAGCGCGTATCCGCGGCCTCCTCGTGGCTCGTGAAGTCCACGCCCGCGGCGCGCAGGCGCTCGATGAGGTGCTCGGACTGCGGGCTTTGGAACCAGTCCACAAGGTACTCCGCCGTTATGGGGCCGATGTCGGGAATGTTGACAAGCTCCATGAGATTAGCGTTTTTCAGGCTGTCCAAATCGGGGAAGCAGCGCGCCAGCACCTTGCCCGCCTTGGAGCCGACCTGCCTGATGCCGAAGGCGCACAGCAGCCGCGCGAGGCCGCGGGTCTTGCTGTTTTCTATGGCGGCAAGCAGCTTTTCCGCGCTGCGCTTGCCCATGCGGTCGAGCGCGGCGACGGACTGGGCGTCGAGGTAGTATATGTCCGCCGGACTTTGTATCAGCCCCGCGTTTATAAGGCTCTCCGCCACGCCGGTTCCGAGGCCTTCAATGTCCATAGCCTCGCGCGAGGCGAAGTGGACGATGTTCCGCAGCCTCTGGGCGGGGCACTCCGCGCCCGTGCAGCGTATGGCCGCGCCGTCCTCGTCGCGCACAACCGAGCTGCCGCATACGGGGCAGACGGTGGGGAACTCAAACGGCACAGCCCAGTCGGGGCGGGCGTCCTTTTTCACCTCAAGGACTTCGGGGATAATCTCGCCCGCTTTCTGCACAACCACAGTGTCGCCTATGCGTATATCGAGCGCGGCGATAAAGTCTTGGTTGTGCAGCGTGGCGTTGGTGACGGTTGTGCCCGCCAGCCGGACAGGCTCGACCACGGCCTTGGGCGTCAAAACTCCCGTGCGGCCTACCTGAATGATAATGTCCCTGACGACGCTCTCCTTTTTCTCCGGCGGGTATTTGTACGCCGCCGCCCAGCGCGGAGCCTTGGCCGTGCTGCCGAGCGCCGTGCGCTGCGCCAAAGAGTTGACCTTGACAACCGCGCCGTCTATGTCGTAGCGCAGCTGCTCGCGCCCGTCTCCGATAAGCTCAATCTGCCGCACGCACTCGTCAACGCTCGTGCAGAGCGCGTAGGGCACAACGTCAAAGCCCATGCCGCGCAGCGCGTCCAGCGTCTCGGTGTGCGTGGCGTACTCGCGGCTTGAGGATTGGATATTGTAAACGATAACATCCAACTCACGCTCCGCGGCCACGGCTGGGTCGAGCTGGCGCAGTGAGCCGGCGGCGGCGTTGCGCGGGTTGGCCAGCAGCGGCTTGCCCTCAAGCTCTCGCTGCTCGTTCTGGCGCTCGAACGTCTCGCGCGCCATGTAGACCTCGCCGCGCACGGTTAATTCCGCGGGCGCGTTTTTCAAACGCTTGGGCAGCGAGCGCACCGTCAGCAGGTTTTCCGTCACATCCTCGCCCACCTGTCCGTCGCCGCGCGTGGCTCCGCGCACGAACACGCCGTTTTCGTACTCCAGCGCAATCGAGAGGCCGTCAATTTTCGGCTCGACGTCATACTCGTGGCTCTCCTCCAGCGCCGCGTCCACGCGCTGCACGAAGGCGGCCAGCTCATCAACCGAAAATACGTCGTTCAGGCTCTCCAGCGGCACGGCGTGGCGCACGGGGGCAAATTTCTCGCTAGCGCGCCCGCCAACGTGCTGTGTGGGCGAAGGCCCCTGCGCCTCGGGGTGCTTGGCCTCTAATTCCTCCAAGCGGCGCATGAGCGCGTCATATTCGTAGTCGGATATGGTCGGCGCGTCGTCCACGTAGTAGCGCCGGTTATGCTCCTCAAGCTCCGCTCTGAGGGAGCGTATTTCGTCTAATTCGTCCATGCGGTTCACTCCATGTTCAAGTAAGTCTCCGGCACGCTGCCGACAATAACCGTTTCGGCAATCAGCACCTCGTTGTCTATTTCCGCGGAAATGTGCGCCCACGGAATATAAATCTGCGCGAACACCGTCACCTGCAGGGCAATGCGGTGCAGCGTCTGGTTTATTCCGGCGGACACAAGCTCGCTGCGGTATGTGGCGTAGGACGAGGTGAGCATTGTCACCCGCACCTGCATTTTCGGACCGCGCCCCGTGAAAGCGCCCATGCCGAGAATATCGCCCAGCGGCACGTTCACGTCCAGCCCGCCGCTGCTCGCCGTCTGCGCCAGCTCCGCCATGAGCTGGGACGACAGCGCGTTGACGGCGGAAACGTCGGTAGTAACGGCGGTCACGTTACCGCCCGCGTCATGCTCCAGCGTGACAAAGCTCGCGCCGAACCACTTTTCGCTGCTCATAATCGAGTTTATGGCGTTGTTGACAGCGATGTTGACGGAGTCGCGGGCGTCCGAGAGCGCCGTTTCGCAGGTCATGCGCCACACCCGCAGCCCCAGCGTCAGCGCTGCCAACGCCGCGGCGGCGAGGACA
Organism: Oscillospiraceae bacterium; assembly: GCA_021202845.1. Taxonomy (GTDB): domain Bacteria; phylum Bacillota; class Clostridia; order Oscillospirales; family Oscillospiraceae; genus JAJQCF01. The sequence continues at coordinate 29,186 of JAJQCF010000013.1, read as the reverse complement.
AGCATAAATGTCAGCTTGACCCGCTGACGTTTTGTGGGTCTTGACGGGCGGGCGCGGAACATCGACATCAACTCCGTAAATAAGCATACGGAAAAAGCAAGATAATTATTCCGCGAACATCTCCGCACAGCGCCGCAAAAACGCCAGCGCCAGCTGCGGCAGAGCCTCTATTTCAGAAAAATGCGCCATTGATGCGGGCGAGTGTATGTTCCTCACGGGAACGGCGGCGCAGGCAACGCGCACGCCCTGTGTGCTGCGCTGCACCGCGCTCGCGTCCGTGCCGCCGGTTACGCGGCGCTTCGTCTGGTGCGCTATGCAGAGAGCGTCGGCGCACCCGCGCAGCTCGGCGGACAGCTCGCGGTCATAAATGGTGCCGCCGTCCATGACGGGTATGCAAATGCCCTCGCCTGCGCGGCAGATGACCTTGCCCTCGTCCAAGTCCGGCGTGTCCGTGGCGGTCGTACCCTCTAAAACGAGCGCGGCGTAGGGCTTCACGCGCGCGGCAGCGGCAGCGGCGCCGCGGCAGCCAACCTCCTCCTGCACTGTGAAAACGAAGCGGCAGTCGCAGGGCAGCTCGCTCTCGATGAGCTTTATCATAGCCGCGCAGCCCACGCGGTCGTCGATGGCTCTGGCCTTGAGCAGCGAGCCTATTTCCTCCGGCTGCGTGTCAAACAGGCATACGTCGCCGAGTGTAGCAAGGCTCTCCGCGCTCTCGCGGCTGCGCGCGCCGATGTCTATATACAGCTCGTCAACCTTCGGCGTCTGCTTTGTCTCGTCGCCCTCCGTGAGGTGGACGGGCTTGATGCCGATGACCCCAGGCAGCTTATTTTCTCCCACCAGCACGCGCTTGCCGATGAGCACGCGGCGGTCGATGCCGCCCACGCAGTCAAAGCGCAGCACGCCGCACTCGTCAATAGATGTGACAATAAGCCCCACCTCGTCCATGTGCGCGCAGAGCATTATTTCTTTCGCGGGCGTGACGGCGCCGCGTTTGAAAATGCAGAGGCTGCCGAGCGCGTCGGTGTCAATGCTGTCGGCGTAGGGCAGGCAGCGCGCCAAAATATACTCGCGCACCTCGTCCTCGCTGCCGGACACCCCGCCGAGGGAGCAGAGAGTTTTCAGTGTTTCCAGCATTGTTCAAAGCACCTCCTCAAAGTCCAGCAGCGTCTGGCTTATAAGGCTTACGCAGTTTTCCGCGTCCTGCACGAGCAGCGTTTCAATGGGCGTGTGCATATAGCGTATCGGCAGGCTCACCATTGCCGTTGCCACGCCCTCGCGGGAGACCTGAATCGGCCAAGCGTCGGTGCCGAGCGAGCCGGACATCACTTCTGTCTGATAGGGGATATTATTTTTCTCCGCGACTGCGCGTATGGCCGCGCCGAGACGGCGGTTCAGGCTGGGCGCAACGCCCAGCGCCGCGCCGCCGCCGAGTTTGAACGTCTTGCTCTTGGGCGCGTCCGGCTGGTCGGCAAACGTCACGTCCGTTACTATGGCGTAGTCGGGCGCTGCGCCGTAGGCCGCCGTGACCGCTCCGCGCAGTCCGACCTCCTCCTGCACGCTGAAGGCAAAGCAGAGGTCGGCGCAAATAGGTTCCGCGGCAGCGCTCTCCAGCACTTTGAGCAAAACGGCGCAGCAGGAGCGGTTGTCGAGCGCCTTGCCGGAGAGCATACCGTCCGCCAGCGCGGCCGGCTTTTCGGCATAAACGCCGTAAGTGCCGAGAGGAACGCGCTTTTGCACCGTTTCCTCGTCCATTCCAACGTCTATAAACAGCTTGTCCGCCGCTATGGTCTTGTCCTGCTCCTCCTTGCTCAGCGCGTGCGGCGGCATAACGCCCACAACGCCGTATACGGGCGGGGCGGTGAGCAGCTTAATTTCCCGCGCGGGCAGCATTCTGGCGTCCACCCCGCCGACGCGTTCAAAGCGCAGACAGCCCTTTTCATAGCCAGTGACGATAAAGCCAATCTCGTCCATATGCGCGCAGAGCATGACGCGCGGCGCGCCCTCGCGCCCGCAGCGTTTCACGGCAAAGAGGTTGCCCATAGCGTCGGTCTTAACCTCGTCGGCGTACTGCCGCGCCCGCTCGGTTATGGCCTCGCGCACCTCGTTCTCGTGCCCCGAGGGGCCGGAGAGGGAGGACAGCAGCATTATCAGCTCGGTGATGTTCTCCATTTTTTGCGTTCCTCCCGTATATTACGTCAGGCTGACGATTATCTTTTTGAACGTCTCGCCGCGCTCCTCAAAGTTCTTGAAGCGGTCAAACGATGAGCAGGCGGGACTTAAAATTACGCTGTCGCCGCTGACGGCGTTCTTAGCTGCCGTGCGCACCGCCGTTTCAAAGTCGTCTATGACCTCAACGGGCAGCGTCTCGGGGTCGTAGTCCGGCGCGGCCTGCACGGCCTTGAGTATGGTCTGCGCCGACTCGCCCGTGAGGTACAGCCGCTTGACACGCTTTGTTATCTCCTCGGCAAGACCGTCGAACGGGACATGCTTGTCGTGCCCTCCGGCTATGAGGATTACCTTGTCGTCGAATGAGCGCAGTCCGGCAATGGTGCGCGTGGGGCTGGAGGCGATGGAGTCGTTATAGAACTTCACGCCGCGCAGCTTGCGCACCAGCTCTATTCTGTGCGGCACGCCGTAGAACATTCCAATAGCGTAGACGCAGGACTGGTCGCTGACGAAGCCCTCCGTCGCCGCCATTGCCGCCATTGCGTTTTCCACGTTGTGAACGCCCGGGACGCGGAGCGCGGAGGCGTCCATTACGCGCTTGCCGGAGCGGTAAACCGTGCCGTCCACTAAGCTAAGTCCGTCGGGCAGCATCTCCTGCCGTGAGAAGAACTTGACCCGCCCGGTGGCTTCCTTGGCAAAAGAGCGCGTTATGTCGTTGTCGCGGTTCAGTACCAGCAGGCAGTCGGGGCGCTGGTTCTTGAAAATGCTCCGCTTAGCCTCAATGTAGTCGTCGTAGCTGGGGTGGACGTCCAAGTGGTTGGGCGAGACGTTTGTCACCACGGCCACGTCGGGGCAGCAAATCATGCTGTGCAGCTGGAAGGAGCTCAGCTCCAGCACAGCGTAATCCTGCGCGGTCATCAGCGGCACGCTTGTCAGCAGCGGCTGACCGATGTTGCCGCCGAGGTGAACGGTGTAGTTTTCCGCCTTGAGAAACTCGGCAATGAGCGTGGTTGTCGTCGTCTTGCCATCGGAGCCGGTTACGGCTATCGTCTTGCAGGGGCAGAGGGCAAAGAAAGCCTCCATCTCGCTCGTTATCACCGCGCCGCGCGCCGCCGCGTCCGCCAAATAGCGCGGGTGCAGCCCGGGCGTGCGGAATATTACGTCGAAGTCAAGGTCCTGCAAATAGTCCTCGCCGAGCTTCAGCTTGCAGCCCATCTCCGCAAGGCGCGCGCACTCCTCGCCCATCTGCTCCGCCGTGCGCCGGTCGCAGACCGTCACATCAATCCCGCGCGAAGTCAGCTCCCGCACCAGCGGCGCGTTGCTGACACCGTACCCCACAACGCCTACACGCTTAGCGCGCAGCGCGTCAAAATATTCGTCATAGGTCATGTATATAAGCCTCCATGCGTTATGTCAGATATAATGCGTTTTTAACCAAACTATTATATACTTTTCTCACCGCAAAGACAAGATTTTGTTGACATAAATCCGCGGTCAGTGTAAAATGTTGAACGCAAGCAGGCCGAACGGCCGCGGGCATGAGGCGAAAGCCTGTGCGTGAGGAAAGTCCGGGCTCCATAGGGCAAGGATAACGGGTAACGCCCGCCAGGGGTGACCCTCGGACAAGTGCAACAGAGATATACCGCCCCGCTTCGTCGGGGTAAGGGTGGAAAGGCGAGGTAAGAGCTCACCCGCCGCGTGGAGACACGTTGGCGCTGTAAACTCTATCCGGAGCAACGCCGTGGAGGAACATACAGGTCGGCCCGACCGTTCCGAGGAGGCGGCTTGAGCCTGACGGCAACGTCAGGCCACAGATAGATGGCCGTTTAAGACAGAACCCGGCTTACAGACCTGCTTGCATCTTATAGTTTATATATGTATAACAACGCCGTTTCAGCCGCGCGCGGCCACCACTAACTCGGTGTCGGGGTAGTAGTGGCTGAGAATTTCCGCGTAGCCAGCGCCGCCCTGCGCCATTGTGTCCGCGCCGTACTGGCTCATGCCCACGCCGTGGCCGTAGCCGCTGACGGTGAAAAGAAAGCTTTCGCCGGTGTACTCCAGCGTGAAGTCTGTGCTCCTGAGCGCGAAAATGCTCCTGAGCGCGCTGCCGCTCAGCTCTGTGCCGCCTATGTTCACCGAGGCCACACGGCCGGAGGCGGTGAGCGTGACCGCGCCCAGCCAGCCGGAGGGCTCGCCGTCCAACACGGCAGTGGAATCCGCGGACAAAACGCTGTTTTTGAAGTCCTCCGTTGAAACCTCGACGGTGGTGACAAGGTTTGTCACGTCCTCCGCGCTCTCCGGCGTGGACACGCTGACGAGGTAGGGAACGGCGCCCCAGACGGCGGAGCTGTCCTCCGTTGCGCCCAGCGAGGAGGAGTGGAACGCCGCCAAAATCGCCTCGCCCTGCCAGACAAGATACTGCCCGTCCGTCGCCGAAACAGCGGCGCATATTTTTGCCCAATACTCGTCATAGTCCTCGCCCCACTTTTCGCGCAGCTCCGTCTCCGTGGCAAAGGCGGCGCAGCAGGCGGGGTCGGTGCAGACGTCGGCCTGCGGGTGCGCGGCGCTCTCGTGCTCCGTGCAGCATATTATGTAGGTGCGCAGCGCCACGGCCTGCGCCTTTAGCGCCTCGCTCTCGAACGAGGCGGGCATCTCTCCGGCCACGGCCAGCGGAAGGCACTCGCTCATCGTCACCTTTTTCGCCGCGCCGCTTTCGGTAAGCAGCGTGAACGTGATGTCGCCGTCCGTCACCGGCTGGGGAGAAGCCGACGGCTCCGCGGCGGCTTCGGCCTCCGCGCTCTCCTGCGGCGGCTCGGCCTGTTCTCCGCCGCCGCGCACCGCGCCTATAAAAATCGGCAGCACAAAGGCCAGCGCCACCGCAAAGAACGAACAAATTATAACTCTGCGCACCCTCACAGCTCCTCTCACTTGTGCAAATGCCCGACGAGGCCGCTTGACTAACGGCACAAAGGGGTATAAAATAACAACATACAGTATAGCTTATTTGGGCGGTAAGGAAATTATGCAAAAAACTTCTGTTGTAATGGTCGTCGCCACGCTGGTGGCGAGCGTTTTCGGCGCGTTCCTGCGCTGGCTCCAGCTCATGGTGGACTACGACGAGGAAACGGGCTTCATGGCTCGCGGCGTCACGCCGGTCACGGCAGTGCTTGTGGTCTACTGCGTGCTGGTCTGCGTGGGAGCCGTTGTCGCCGCGTCGCGCTTGTGCCGAGGGAAGCAAGAGGCAAGCGGCATTGAGACGCTTATGCCCGGGCGCAGCGCGCTTGTCCGCGCCGCCTCCGTGCTCTGCGGCGTACTGTTCGCTCTGGCCTCGCTTGTTGTGCTCATGACCTCCAACAGCGGAGCTTCGCCGGCGGTGCAGCGCGCTTTCGGCGCGGTCGGGCTGGCGGGCGGCATATGCATACCCGTGCTCTTCACCCCCTCGCTTCGCGGCGGCGCGGCGCAGGCGGGCGGAATAGTCATCATGCTCACAGGGCTCGTGTGGCTCGTGTATATCTATAGGCTCAACTCCGGCAACCCCGTTGTCTGGGAATATGCCTTCTCCATGCTGTCGGTCTCCGCGTTCACGCTGGCGGCGTCCGGCGTCAGCGGGTGGTTCTTCGGCCGGGGCAAGGCGCGCCAGACGCTGATTTGGTGCCTGCTGGGGACGTTTTTCTGCATTGTCTCCCTTGCTGACGGCGCGGGCGGCGCGGCGACGCTGCAAACGGCGATGTGCGCTCTTTTTTGCCTGTTGATGGTCTATCTGCTCTCCTCCGCTGCCGAGCGGTATGTGCCGACACCGACGCCGGAGTCGCCGACGGAGAGCGCGGAGAGCTGAAAAATTTATCATATGAAAAAAATTATCGGACGCACCGACTTTTAGGCGCGTCCGATTTGCTTTATTCGCTTATGCCGTCAGCCGTTTGGCAGCGCGTCTATGGCGCGGCGGAGAATGGCCTCGGGGTCACTGCCGACAATGTCCAGCCCTTCGGCGCTGACGCACTGGGTCTCCCTTATGCCGAACATTCCCGTGCAGAGCGCGGCAAGGTTGGCGTAGCCCATGTTCGCCGCCTCGGCTACATAGCCGCCGGAGGTCATTACGTACCACATCTTTGCTGCCCCGCACAGGCCGATTGGCGCGCCGTTTTCCCCGTAGCGGAACGTCAGCCCGTTGACGCAGATTTGCTCAATCCAGCACTTGAGTACGGCGGGGCAGCCCATGTCCCAGTACGGCGCGGCGACGACGAGCTGGCCGCACTCTTTCAGCGCGCGGGCAAAGCGGAACATGGGCGCGGAGTAGTCGCCGCGGGCGATGAGCTCGTCACGCTGCCTGAGCGTTTCGTCCGTGAGGTACGTCACGCCCTCGGCGGCAAGGTCAAGCTCCGTGACCTCGCCCCGCAGGCGGGCGGTCAGCTCACGCGCAAGGCGCAGCGTGCGCGAGCGGTCGCCGCGCACGCAGGCGTTGATAAGAAGAATTTTGTCCATTTTTCACATCTCCCGCGGAGAATTTTCGGCATAAAAAATACCTGCACGGCATATAACAGCCGCCTATTGCGGCTATTATAGCACGGCAAGCATAAACCTGTCAATATGAGGATTTTTCTCAGCTTCTGCCTATGCGGCGCAGCTTTTTTGCGCGAAGTCCCGCGTGAACGGTCATCTCATTGCGGCGGAACAGCAGCTTGAACGCGGTGCGGATAAGCGGCTGAATGAAGAACAGCTGGCTGAAGAAGGCAAACGGGAAGTTGTAGCAAACAAGCTGAATCCAGTTCGCCAGCAGCGTGAAGAAGTTGAAGCCGTTGTAGTACGGGTAGTAGAGGAAAGAGGCTATGAGGCTCATTGCGGGGCACATAATGGCGACGGTGGAGCAAATAATAGCCGTTTCAAACAGCACAGGGTGCGTTTTCTGCGGGTCAAAGCAGCGGCAGGCGAGCTTGAACGAGCAGGGGCTTCCCATGAGGACTTCAAGGCAGTAGGCCAAGCAAAATTCGACAATTATGACCGCCCATATAGGCAGCATCGTCCCGAGCATATAGACGCCGCCCTGCGCGTTTATGGCCTTGATAACGCTGGCAGCGCCGGTGACGCTCATAAGCGTGCTGCCGTTGACGACGTACAGACTGTAAAAGACGTAGGCGTGAACGGTGATTAAAACGGTCATGAATGCAAACATCATTCTTTCAAATTTGTTCTGTGGCATAATCAGTCTCCTTTTCCTGCGCATAACAAAACAAGCCGCGCTCTGCAAAATCTGAATAAGAGTTCAGTGGATAAAAATACGCTGCCGTTATCAGATTTACGTGCAAAGCACAACTTGTGTCGTTTATGCGTTATTGATTTTACATAAAAATTATAGCATGAAACTGTGGGATTTGTCAAACAATTTTTTTATTACGTCAGTTGGGCGCTCAATTTTCATTCTGCGGCAGGGGCTGGATAAGCACACGCTCCACGCGCAGGCCGTCGGCCTCCAGCACGGTTATCCGCAGTCCGCCGTAGTCGATGCTGTCGCCCTTGCGCGGGAAGCCGCCGAATAGCTCTATTGTCCAGCCGCCGACAGTGGCGCTGACGGTTTCCAGCTCGTCGTCGCCTATGTCCAGCAGCTCCTGCAAATCGCTTATAGGCAAGTCGCCGTCCAGCTCAAAAACGCCGTCGCGGCGCTCCAAAATTTCGTCCTCCACCGTGTCGCTCTCGTCCCAAATGTCGCCCACTATCTGCTCGAGCACGTCCTCCATAGTGATAACGCCGAGGCAGCCGCCGTATTCGTCCGTGACTATTGCAAGGTGCTGGCGGCAGCGCTTGAGCTGGGCGAATACCTCCGGCAGCTTCACGGTCTTGTAGACAAAGCACGGCGGCATGAGCAGCGGGCGAATGTCAAAGCGCGTGTGCTCCAGCAGCGCCTTGTAAAAGCGGTTGAGGTAGAGCACGCCGATTATGTTGTCCACGCTGCCCTCGTAAACCGGCAGGCGGGAGTAGGGCGCGGCGTTTATCGTCTTTAGCTGCTCCTCCCAGTCGTCCTCAATGTCCAGCGCCAGCATATCCACGCGCGCGGTCATCACCTCGTAAGCCGCGGTTTCGTCGAAGTCCAGCGCGGAGCGGAGCAGCTCGCTCACGTCCTCGTCCAAGACCTCCTCGTCCTCGGCAATGTCGATGATTGTCTGCAATTCCTCCACGGCCTCGGAACGCGTCTCGTCAGTTTCCTCCTGCGGCGCGGGGCGCACGATGAGGTCAACCAGCGCGACGACTGCCCTTGTGAGCGGCCAGAACAGCAGCGAAAGGCACCTGACAAACGGCGCGAGCGTCAGGGAAAGACGGTTGGCGTTTTTCTTGGCGACTATTTTCGGTATTGTCTCGCCTATTATTATGACGGCCACAGTCACAATGACAGTTGCCAGCCATGTGTAATCCTCACCGAAGTAGAGTATGGCTATGAGCGAGGAGACGGACGAGAGTGCCACGTTGACAAAGTTGTTGCCTATGAGCAGCGCGGAGAGCGCGTCGTCGAACTTGTTCAGAACCTTGACAGCGGCGGCGGCCGGCTTGGAGCCGTTTTCCGCCATGTTCTCCAGCCGCAGGAGGTTGGCAGAGGACAGCGCCATTTCCGAGAGCGAGAACAGCGCCGAGAGCAGCAGGCAGACCACCGCGGCGGTTATATAAAATGCCGTCATTGCGCTTCACCCGCTTCCTTACTGCGCTCGATTCTGAGCGTGCGTATGCGGCGGTTTTCCACGTCCTGAACGAAAACCCTGAGGTCATTATAGGCAAAGCTCTCGCCGCCGACGGGTATGCCGTCCAGCTGCTCGTATGCCCACTGACCGAGGGAGATGTGCTCAAAGTCGTAGGCGTCGGGGCTCTCGTAGTCCATGAAGTCAAAGGCGTCCTCAACCTCGACGTCGGCCTGAAAGCTGTAGCTGCCGTCGGCGAGCTTTACGCAGGGCTCGACCACAACGTCGTCCTCGTCCCAGATTTCGCCGACAAGCTCCTCTAAAATATCCTCGACCGTGACAATGCCGAGCGTGCCGCCGAAGTTGTCCGTCACAACGGCAATATTGCATTTGCGCTCGCTCATCTCGCGCAGCAGCTCGTCAATCATCGTGCTGGCGTGGACATAAAACGGCTCGTCCAGCAGCTTTTTCAGCTCCGCGGCCTCGCCGTCGAGATAGGCCTTTATATACTTTTTAATTTGCAGTATGCCGATTATGTTGTCCACGCTGCCCTGATAAACCGGCAGACGGGAGTGGCGCACCTGCTTTATAAACTCCAGCGTGCGCTCCGGCGGCCAGTCTATGTCGATGGCGGCAATGTCCACGCGGGCGGTGACAATGTTCTCCGCGCAGACCTCGCCGAAGCTCATCGCCGACTGCACCAGCTCGCCGCGCTCCTCGCTCAGCTCGCCGTCGTCGGTCATAGTCTCTATGAGGTCGTACAGCTCGTCCTCAGTGACGGAAACCTCGGGGTCGCCCTTGGTGAGCTTGGCCGCGGCGTTGCCTATGGCGGTCAAAACGGCGGATACGGGCGCAAAAACGCGCATAAAAAAGCACAGCGTCCCCGCGGAGCTAAGCGCGACCCGCTCGCTGTACCTTTTTCCCATGCTCTTGGGGAGCATTTCTCCGATGAGGAAAACCACAAGAGTGGTGACGATGGTGCTGACCGTAACAAAGCTGACGCCCCAGCGGCGTGTTACAAGAACCGTGATGTACGCGGCGAGGGTCAGGTTGACAATGTTGTTGGCAATGAGCAGCGTTGTAATGGCTTTGTTGAAGTTTTCGGTGACGTAGCGCGCTTTTTTCGCTCTGCTGTCGCCGTGCTCGCAAAGCGACTTGAGACGTACGCGGCTCACCGAGGCAAAGGCTGTTTCACTCATGGAAAGGTAGCCCGACATGAAAAGCAAACAAATAATGATGAGGCAGGAAAATAAACTGTCTCCATCCATAATGGATAATCACTCTCCGGTGTTCTGATTCCCGCAGCCTCCCCGCGGGTATAAACAAGATAAGAGTATAGCACCAAAACACGCTTTCGTCAACCGATTATATTAAGATTTAAGAAGATTTGCGGCGGTGGAGGAGGGAGTAGGTTATCCACGATATGCCCGCGCCGAGCAGCGCGCCGCACAGCACGTCGGTTGGGTAGTGTACGCCGACATAGAGGCGGCTCAGGGCGATGAGCGCCGCAAAGACGAAGCTCCACGCGCCCTTTTTGCCGAACGCGCGCGTCAGCGCCGTGGCGCAGGCGAAGGACGAGGCCGTGTGGCCGGAGGGAAAGCTATAGTCCGTCGGCACGGACACCAAAATGTCCAGCGCCTCCGCCACCTCGTATGGCCTTATCCGCGCCGCCAGCGGCTTAATAATCAGGTTGCAGACGCAGAAGCACGCCGCGAGGCAGAGCAGCATATCCAGCCCGCCCCGCCGCGTTTTGGCAAAAATCAGCAGCACCAGCCCGAAAATTATCCACCCCATGCCCGCGTCGCCCAGCCGTGACATGAGCTGCATGAGCGGCGTCAGGGCGTCGCAGCGCAGATGCTCTTGAATGAAAAGCAGAATTTGTGCCTCAATTACATTCATCAGCCGTATATCCCGCCGCCGATAAACTCGCGCAGCAGCGCATCCGGAGGCAGAAGCGCGTCGTCAATATCCGCGAACCGCGCCATTGCGGGAATGAAGCCCATCAGCTCCGCGTAGCGCTCCGTGTCCGCGTCAAGGTGCTCAAAGAGCTTGAGCGCGTGCTTTTTCAGCACACAGACCTCGTATTGGAACGCCGAGTCGAACTGATAGTCGGCGCGGTTTTTGAACGGGGATATATTCGCCTTTTCCCCGCGGCGGACATTGGCCCACATTTTCAGCGTCATTGCGGCGCTGGAGCCGCGGAAAAGGCTGTCACGCACGGTGCGGCGCAGCAGACGCATCCAAGTGGCCTTGAACACCAGCTCGCTGCCGTCGGCCACGCCGGAGCGCGCGGAGACATAGAGCTTGAACGCCTCGGGGTGGACGGAGGTTATGTCGTCATTGAGCGCGTGTATGCCCTCGAAAATGGCGATTTCGTCGCTGCCAAGCCGCAGCGTGCGGCTGGGGTCGGAGTAGCTTATCTGCCGCGCGAACTCATACTTCGGCACCACAATGCTCCTGCCCGCGCTCAGCTCCGTGAAGTGGTGGTTGAGCAGGTCCATGTCAAGGCACTTCGGCGACTCCAAGTCGTAGTCGCCCTTGGCCGTGCGCGGCGTGGTGAGGGGATCAACGGTCTTGAAGTAGTCGTCAAGGCTTATGGAGTGGCTGCCGACGCCGCGGCGCTCCAGCTCCGCGGCCAGCTTCATAGATGTCGTCGTCTTACCGCTGCCGCTGGGGCCGGAGAGCAGCACAATGGGGCTGTGCCGCATATTTTCGATTATCATGGACGCGGCGTTTTCGAGCTTCTTTTGAAAATTGTCGTTTTCTGCCTCAACGAAGCCCTTGGGGTCGGTGCTCGCCAGTCGGTTTATCTCCTTTAGCTGAAAATATCCTTCCATTATTTATAGAACTCCTTTATCTTCGATTTGTCGGCGCAAATTTTGTCGATTCGCTGTATGTACTCCAGCGGGTACTTGGGGGCGAAAAAGCGCTCCACGCGGCCGTCGCCGTCTATCAGCTTTGTGGAAGCGCCGCCGCCCATTGATACTATGCTACGCAGCTCCTCCATGATGCAGATGTTGTATAAATTCTCTTTATCAGGCAATGTCCAGCCGACGTTTTCAAAGCCGCCGGACATATATTTTTGGCGATATAAATAATACGGCGCAAAGCCGCTCCCGCGCAGCCGCAGCGAGGCAAAATCGAGCATACGCCCCACTGTCTCCGCCGATGGCACGCTCTCACCCTCCAACATAATGCGCGAGCCCTTTTTCAGCGCCAGCGTGTGGACGGTTATGTTTTCCGGCTCGAGCGCCATTACAGTGTCCAGACTGGCGGCAAAGCCCTCGAAGCTGTCCGCCGGAAGACCTGCTATCATGTCCATATTTATCTCCAGCCCGCCCGCGGAGCGCACCAGCTCCACGGCGCGCACCACGTCCTGCGCCGTGTGTCGGCGGCCTATGGCCTCCAGCACGGTGTCCGACATGGTCTGCGGGTTGACGCTCACGCGAGTGACGCCCCACTTTTTCAGCACGGTCAGCTTTTCCGCCGTCACGGTGTCGGGTCGGCCCGCCTCTACTGTCAGCTCACGGCACGCGGAGAGGTCAAAGCTGCCCCGGAGCGCCGCCAGCACGCGGTCAAGCTGCTCGGGCGAGAGCGTTGTCGGAGTGCCGCCGCCCATGTAGAGCGCCGCGGGACGCAGCTGCGCCTCGCGCACGGCGGCCGCTGTGGCCTCGATGTCGCGCAGCAGCGCCTCCACAAACGGCTCCAACAGCGCAAAGCTGCGCTCAACCGTCTGGCTCACGAACGAGCAGTAGGCGCAGCGCGTGGGGCAAAACGGTATGCCGATATAAAGGCACACGTCTCGCGTGCTCAGCCGCTTTTCCGCGTCCAGCGCCGCGCGCACCGCGTCCATGCACAGCTCCGCGCGCTCACGCGAAACCGAGCAGGAGCGCATCATCTCCCGCACGGCGGCTTTCTCGCTGCCCGTCTGCTCCAGCATCTGCCGCAGCAGCTTGCCCGGGCGCACTCCCGTGACCGCGCCCCAAGGCGGTGTCTGCCCCGTCAGGCGCACGGCGGCGCGGTAGAACGCGAGCTTTACCGCCCGCTGCAGCCAGCGGTCACGCTCAACCTTGCCGTTCAGCTTCTGCTCGCTGACGGCGGCTCTGCCGGAAAACGCGCCGCGCTCAGGGTCTGTGATACGGCAAACGGCGGTGGCGTAGCGTGCGCCGTGTGTTATGGCAATTTCCGCCCGCAGCGCGCCCGAGGGCTCGGTCGGGTAGGTCGGCCTCTCCTGCGGAAACATCATCAGCATTATCTGCTCGGAGGCGTATTTATAATCGTGTCCTATAAGAAAAAGCTCCAAAGCGCGCCTCCCGAAACAGCGTTGCAGCTGCCGCCGCATATATCCAATTATATTGCTTTTTCCCCGTATGTCAAGCTCAGACAAGGCTCTGATTGTACCGCAAGGCGCAAAATTTACACATTGTTCTTGAACCTCGGCGAAATATCGTATATGATATAGGTTATCTCATTGCAGGGCAATCCTGACCGACGAAAGGACGGTGAACGCCGTGGTGAAAAAGCTGACTGCGCTCTTTGCGGCGCTGACCGTCATGCTGTCGCTGCTGAGCGGCTGCGGCGAGAGCGCGGGCGGGGTGCGCGTTATTGACGAGCTGGGCGTGAAGCACCTTGCGGTCTACTGCCGCGAGGGGGACACGCTGGCGGAAAAGGTGAACGACGCCATGAACACCCTTGCCGCCGACGGCACGCTCTCCACGGCCGCGCAGAAGTGGCTGGGCAGCGACGTTATAACGCTCAAAGGCGCCGAGAGCGAGCCTGACGAGGACGATACGGAGGAGGAAGAAGCCGCGCCGCGCACGCTTGTTGTCGGCGTCGAGGCGGACAGTGCGCCCTTTGCCGACGAGGACGAAAACGGCGAGTGGGTCGGCATGAGCGTGGACATTGCCTACGCCTTGGGCGGCGTGCTGGGCTGGGACGTGCGCATACAGCCCGTGACCTGCCTTGACCTCTCCGCGCAGTTAGCCTCCGGCAACATCGACTGCGCCGTCGGCTTCCCCGCGGAAATCGCCGCCTCCGGCATGGCCGCGGGCGACAGCTATATGCAAAGCCGCGTGCTGCTGGTGTCGCTGGCGGACAGCGAATACAGCTCCTACCGCTCGCTGGAGGGCGCGCGCATTGCCTGCCGCTCCGCCGACATCTACTCCGTGCAGCTGGCACAGGGCAGCGAGGATTTGAACAAATACGCGCAGTTTTTGTGGAAATGCTCCGACGTTGCCGCCTGCATGAACTCCTTCACCTCCGGCGTCAGCTCCGCCGCCGTAATGGACGAATACGTTCTCTCCGCCGCCATTAACAGCCTGTAGAGCGGATTTTTGCCCCGCTTTCCACCATTTGGCGAGCGGGCGCATTGGATTATGATACATTTATGATACAAAAATCGCTATAATTAGAAACGCAGCACTATACCAAGACATAGAGAGGTACATATAATGCTAATGCGTAAACGAACAATTTCACTTTTCCTCGCGCTGGCGCTTGTGACGGGCTTTTTCTCCGCTTCCGCCGCGGCGGATACGACATCAAGCGGACAGCTCTATAGCCCGAGCGAGGCGATTATCGAGTACATAAAGCAGGCCGAGGGCTTTTCTGCCGAGGCCTACTGCTCCGGCGGCGCTTGGTACATAGGCTACGGTCTCGCCTGCGAAGCCGACGACTACCCAGACGGCATTTCCGAGGAGGAGGCCGCGGAGCTTATGGCCGAGGCGCTGGAGACTTGCGCCGAGTCGGTCAGCGCGTTTTTGAACGAGTACAGCGCCGAGGTAAACCAAAGCCAGTTCGACGCCCTGTGCTCCATGACCTACGCTTTCGGCAGCGGCTGGCTGGACACGGAAAACCGCCTGCCGTCCTACCTCGCCGCGGGCATTGAAAATTATACCGACAAGCAGATTGTTGACGCCTTTGCCGCGTGGTGCCACATTGACGGCGAGATTGACACTTCCCTGCTCCGGCGCAGAATTGACGAGGCGAAAATTTTCCTCTACGGCGACTACGGCGACGGCTCAAGCCCCGACTGGTGCTGGCTGGCGCTTGACCTCGGCGGCGGCGAGGCTGTTTCCGACGTGAGTTGCTACGAAGTCGGCGAGAGCTACGGCGAGCTGCCGACGGCGGAGCGGAGCGGCTATTCCCTCTCCGGCTGGCAGACTGCTGACGGCGCCGTGCTCAGCGCGGACGACGCCGCCTCCGAGAGCCTCAGCGTGACCGCCGTTTGGTCGGAAAAGAGCCTATACTCCGACGTGGAAACCGACGCATGGTACTACACCTATATCTCCGACCTCAGCGCCGCGGGTATCGTCTCCGGCTACGACGACGGCACATTCCGCCCCGAAGCCTCGGTCAGCTGGGGCGAGGCGCTCAAGCTGGTTCTGCTGGCCTCCGGCCACTCCGAGCAGACCGCGGAGCAAGGTCAGGCGTGGTCGCAGGGCTATCTGGATTACGCCGTGCGCAGCGGCTATGTGGATTCAAATGCCGAAATTGACCTGAGTTCCGCCATAACGCGCTACGAGATAGCCTCGCTCACGGCCAAGGCGCTGGACATCAGTCTTACAGCGGACAGCCCCTTTGCCGACACCTCCGACGCCGATGCCGTCACGCTCTACGCCGCGGGCATTATGGAGGGCTCATCCGACTCCGGCGTGCGCACCTTCAACGGCGAGACGAACATCACCCGCGCAGAAATAAGCGCCGTTATTCTGCGCATATCCGAGTATTTGGCGGAAAACTATGTCACCTACTACAGCACCTACGTCCACAAGGTCGAGGGGCTGGCGGCCAACGGCTACGACACGTCACTTTACTCCACCGTCGGCGGGCGCATGTATTACGGCTCAAACAGCCTCGTCGGCATCGACGTATCCTTTCACCAAGGCACTATCAGCTGGCCGCTCGTGGCCGCCGACGGCATTGACTACGTCATGCTGCGCTGCGGCTACCGCGGCTACTCCAGCGGCGACATATACGAGGACACGATGTTCGCCGAGTACATAACCGGCGCGCTCTCCGCGGGGCTGCCGGTGGGCATTTACTTCTTCTCGCAGGCCACAAGCGCGGCGGAGGCCGTGGAGGAGGCGGAGTTCGTGCTTTCGCTGATAGAGGGCTACGAAATCACATGGCCGGTTGTGTTCGACTGGGAGCCGCAGGCCTACTCCACCTCCCGCACGCTCTACTACTCCGGCGAGACGCTGACGGACTGCGCCGCGGCATTCTGCCAGCGCATAGCCGCCGCGGGCTACACTCCGGCGGTGTACTACAGCGAATACCTCGCCTACTTCCAGTACGACCTCACGCGCCTGACCGCATGGGACAAGTGGCTGGCGCACTATGTTGACACGACCGACTACTACTACGAATACGATATGTGGCAGTACACCTCCACCGGCTCCGTCAACGGCATAAACGGCAACGTGGACATAAGCGTGTGCCATAAGGATTACAGATAAATATATGCTTCCGTAGCTCTGATTAGATAATATTCAGAAAATGTCTTTACAAATTTTACTGAGCGGTATATAATGGAACCGCTCTGCGGAAGCAATACACAGCGGCAAGGATTCCAAGGTGCGGAAATCCTTGCCGCTGCGCTGTATGGAGGCGAAATTTCGGTGCAGCCTAACGAGGAAGAATTTATAGAAAAGCTATATCGGCAGTATTACGCCAAAATATTTTATTATGTCCGCGTACTTGTCAAAAGCCCCGAAACGGCGGAGGACATTGCGCAGGACACATTCCACGAGGCCATTAACAAGATAGACGCCGTTATGCAGCACCCCAACCCCTATTACTGGCTGCTGAAAACGGCGAAAAACAAGGCTCTGAATGCGGTGACGGCGCGGCAGAAGCTATTGCTGCGCATTGTTTCTCTGGAAAACGCGGGCGCAGTGCCGTCGGCGGCATCCGTGGAAAATCAGGCTATCGCGCGGGTCATGCTGTCGCGGGAGCTGAAGGATTTTTTAGGCGAGGACGACTACCGTTTTTTGCAAAGAGCCATTTTCGAGGGCCTCTCCCACGCGGAGCTGGCCGAGGAGTTCAGCATAACGGTCTGGGCGAGTACGAAAAGGCTGTCGAGAATCAAAGAAAAAATAAAAGATGAGTACGGCAAGGACTAATGTTTACAAAATATTAATATTTTGCTGTCAGATTTGCCGATTTACGAAAATATATAAGGGGTGTTTGAAATGTCGGAAGAAAAATCTCCGTCTGAATATTCCAATCTGAATAACTTGAGTACGCAGGCGCTGAACGACATACTTTCGGCGGACTTTGAGCGCGTGAACGGACTGTCCGCGGAGTATGTCGCCGAAATCCTCGCCATACTGGAAAAGCGCGGGGAGCTTGACGGCGTTGACACGGAGTCCGCGCTGGAACGCTTTCACGCCGTGTACGTTCAGCCGGAGGGCGCGGGGCAGCCGCTGTACGCCGAGCGGGCAGCCTCCGCGGAAATAGAGGAAAAGGGGGATGATAAGAAAAAGACCGCCGCCCGTGCGCTGCTTCGCCGCGCAGTCTTGGCCGCCGCCGTTATCGCCGCCGCATTCGGCGTAATGCTTACGGTGCAGGCCGCGGGATACGACATATTCGGCTTCATAGGCAACTGGACGGACGAGACATTCAGCTTCGCCATACAGGGAGAAGCCAACGCGCAGGACAGCGAGCCTGAGCTGACACAATACCTGCCGACATGGGTGCCGGAAGGGTTTGAAAACGCGGAGGTTGAAATAACCGAAGTTGATTTGGATGATTTCCGCGGAGTGATATACAGCTACACCGCGCCCGACGGCGGACACTTGATTGTGCAGGTAATGAGATACAGTTCAGCCGAATACGCAACCGACACGGTTTATTTCAAAGATGAGGTTCCCGCTAAACTGTACGAAAGCAACGGACGCGACGTGTATATGTTCAGCAACTTGGAAAACAACACGGCAGCCTGTATGGACGGACTAACCGAAATATCCGCTTCCGGCAGCTTGACTTTTGAGCAGCTGGAAAAACTATTTGATTCGATAGGAGAGATTTAGATATGAGAAGAATAATGCTTATGTTTGTACTTACAGTTTCAATATTTATCGGCTGTGTTCCATGTGCTGACGTCGATTATTGCGCTGATATTCGGTCAACGCTATGACACGCGCGCTCAAATCTAAGTTCACGGTAATAGTCTCCGCCGTCGTCTGCGCCGTGCTTCTCGCTGCCTTTATACTCGGTGGCGAGAGACGAGCTGCGGCGCTGTTCCGCGTTTGGCGGCTTTGCTCAGCGCGGGGCTGTTTGCGGCGGCAGCGGTGCGCATAATCTCCCACGCAATCGACACGTTTCCGCCGGAGGCGACGCAGGAGGTTGAAGCGGACGAGCCGCGCTGCTTTATGCTGCGCATTTTCGTGTTTGGGCTGGCGGTGGACTTGGCGTGGCTGGTGCTGGTCTTTCTGCTGCGGCGTCTTTTCGGCTACAGCGGCAGCTTGGAGTTCTGGGAGTGCCTCGACAGTGGGCACTATCTGGACATTGCCGAGGACTGGTACCTCTCCGAGGGCGATTGGGACAGACTGGTGCAGCTGGTTTTCCTGCCCGGCTTTCCGCTCGTTGTGCGGCTGGCGGCAAAGATTGTCGGCAGTGCACTTTATGCCGGTCTGATTGTCTCGGCGCTGTCGTTTGCCGCGGCGCTCTGTGTGCTCTACCGCTTATTGTCACTGGACTACCCGCGCGCTCGGGTGGAGAAAATGCTGAAATATTTCTGCCTCGCTCCCGGCGGATTTTTCTTCGCCGCGCCCATGAGCGAGAGCTTGTTTTTGCTGCTCGCCGCGGCCTGCCTCTACTGCGCGCGGCGCGGGCGCTGGCTCACCGGCTGTCTGCTGGGCGGGGCGGCGGCTTTCACGCGCTCGGTTGGCCTGACGCTGCTGGCGCCGCTGCTGGTGGAGGCGCTGTATTCGCTTGTCGGCGCGCGCCCAAGCCCGCGCAAGGGCGTATGCCGCCTCGCCGCGCTGCTGCTCGTGCCGCTGGGCTTCGCGGCGTACTGCCTGATAAATTACCAAGTGTCAGGAAATGCGTTTCAATTCCTGATTTACCAAAAACAGCACTGGGGGCAGTCGCTGGGCTGGTTTTTCAACACGGCAGCTTACCAGACGCAGTACGCGCTAAGTACATTTCTCTCAAACCCGAAAAACTTCTGGGGCCTTTGGCTGCCGAACTTGGTGTGCAGCTTCGCCGCGCTCGTCGTCATGCTCTGCGCGGCTCGGCGCGTCAGGGGCAGCTACGCGCTGTGGTTCCTCGGCTACTACGTCATTGCCATTGGCGCGACGTGGCTGCTCAGCGCGCCGCGGTATTTGCTGGTGCTCTTTCCGCTGTATATCGGTCTGGGCGAGCTTACGAAAAGCGAAAAGGCCGACCGCGCCGCCACGCTCGCGCTTGCACTGCTGTCGCTGCTGTACACCTGCGCATTTGTCCTACGCTGGCAGGTGTGGTGAAAACTTCACTTTCAACCAATCAGGCAGTCCCGAAAACCGCTTCAGGGCTGCCTGTTTTATCCCTCTGCGCGTTTTTCCTCTCCGAGAAGCGCCAGCCACGGTCTTTGGCGCCATGCTTCGCGGGCACGTTCAAGAGGAATGTCCGCTATGCACAGCTGCTCTTTCTGTCCCGCTTTGAACAAAAGCCCGCCGTCAGGCTCTGCAATAAGCGACTGTCCGGCAAATGTGACCTCTCCCTCTGTCCCGACACGGTTGCACATGGCCGCGAACACTGCGTTCTGGTAAGCCTGAACCCTGACCTCCCACTCGAACAGCTCTGACGGCTCGCTGCTTATGTTCGCCGTGGGGATTAGCACAAGCTCCGCGCCCTGCACAGCGCACGCGCGTATGCTCAGCGGTATATGACGGTCGAAGCATATCACAACTCCCACGCTGCCGAAAGGCGTGGCATACACGCGGAACCCCTCATCGGAGGGCGTGTAGTAACCGCGCTCGTAAAAATACGGCGCGTCGGCAACATAAACCATTTTGGAAACGCCCTTTATCTCACCGTCCGCGTCAATCATCAGCGAGGCGTCGTAGCGTTTTCCGTTCTCTTCAAGGTATATATTCGGACTGACCCACAGTCCCAGCGAACGGCTGCATCTGCATATTGCTTTCACCGCCGCGCTCTCCGCCGTCAGCAGCCAGCGGGAGGCGTCCCGCCCCTCATACTGCGGGAAAAACGGCGACAGCTGCAATTCGGGAAAGAATATCATATCCGCCCCGCCGTCCTTGGCGCTCTCCATAAGCTCCAGCGTTTTTTGCAGATTTTCATCGACAGACTCGCTCATGCTCATCTGCGCCATAGCCAAGCGCATAGCTCCGCCTCCCTGTAATTATGCGATAATCCCGCAAATCTCCCGCGCCGCCGGCTGACGGCGCGGCTTAGGAATAAACCGCCGTAAATGTATCTCCGTCCAGAGTATAGGTGTCCGGCACGCCGTCAAAGAACCTGAACGAGCGCTCCACCAGCGCGTCAATGTCCGTTGTTGCCTTGAGTACGCCAATTTCCTGAAGGACCTGCGAAACATTCACAAGCGCGTCATATCCGCCCTGAACGCTCGGTACGAAGTTGTAGCTGCGGAGAACTTCCGCGTTAAATTCAGGGTCTCCGGTAACATATTCCTTCTCAACCTGAAGCTGCGCAGTCTCGTCTATGTGCTCCGCTACCCATGCGCTGCCGCGCAGAACAGACCGCGTGAACGCGGCGGCCACCTCGGGGTGCTCCTCCGCGACCTCGCTGGAGACAAAGCTGATGCAGCAATACTCGCTGGCGTAAGGCTCAGTCGAGGCAGTGTCCAGAATGGCGACAAATCCGTACTCCGCCTCGGCGGTCGTGGCAACGGGGTCGGGAGTTGCTATGGCGTCAACCGCTCCGTTTTGCAGCGCCAGAGGCTGGTCGGTGTTGCTGTACACGACGAAGCTGACCTCGTCGCTGTCAGCGGAAATGTCTATGCCCGCAGCATACAGCGCGCGCTTTGCCGTAACCGCCTCGGAACCGGCAAGGGAGCTGACGCCGATAGTCTTGCCGCGCAAATCCTCAATAGAGGTTATACCGGAATCGGCGCGCACAAGAATTTTGGTGCAGCCGGTGTGCATACCGGAAGTTATAACCATGTTCAGTCCGTTTTCTATGGGCTGTATGAACTTGCCCACAAGCCCGAAGCCTGCATCGATGGTTCCCGCGCCCAATGCGGCCTGAATGTCCGTGCTGCCAAAATCCACACGCTCCCAGCGTATGCCCTCTTCATCAAAGTAACCCAGTTCCATTGCCACCTGAAGCGGAGCGTGGCACAGCGCGCCCTGAGTTTCGCCTATTTTCAGCACATAGTCGTCGATATAGCCGTCATCTTCGGCTTCCGTTTCGCTCGCCGTCTCGTCAGCTGTTTCGTTTGTCGCTTTGCTCTCACTTGCAGCAGACGTTTGGGAAGCGGTTCCGCTGCTTCCGCAGGCTGCAAGCACAAAGGCAAGTGCCAGCGCAAGTACAAGGCTTAAAACTCTTTTGTATGTATTGGTTTTCATGTTAATTAGTCCTTTCAATGCTTTGCAAATATGTTTAGATGTAGTATTCCGGCTCTTTTTCTCTGCCGGCATAGTGCAGAATTTTTAGTATTTTTCCGCGCAGACGTACAAATTCACTGTTGTTTCTGTCCCTCGGGTGTGTCAGCGGCACCTGTATTATGCCCTCTATCTTAGCGGGACGCGGGGACATGACAACTATCTCGTCGGAGAGATAGACCGCCTCGTCAACGTCGTGAGTAACCATAACCATCGTCATGCTCTGTTCGCGGCGTATGCGCAGAATTTCATCCTGCATATTCATGCGCGTGAAGGCGTCCAAAGCGCCCAACGGCTCATCGAGCAGCAGCACCGTGGGGTGACCAATCAGCGCTCTGGCAAGCGAGGCGCGCTGACACATTCCGCCGGAGAGCTGGTGTGGGTACGACTTCTCGAATCCCTCCAGCCCCACCATTTTTATGAACTGCGCCACGCTGTCGCGCTCCTGCTTGTACACTCCGCGCGCTTTGAGGCCGAAAGCTATGTTGTCGTGAATATTCAGCCACGGGAAAAGCGTCGGGTCTTGAAACACCAGCCCGCGCTCGCTGCCGGGCTTTGTTATCTTGACGCCGTCCAGACATATCTCGCCCTTCGTGGGACTGTCCAGCCCCGCTATAAGGCGCAGCAGCGTGGACTTGCCGCAGCCCGACGGACCGATGAACGACACAAAGCTGCCGGAGTGAATGTTCAGGCTCACGCCGTTCAGCGCCAGTACGCCGCTCTCCCCTGCCTTGGGGAACAGCTTTGTAACCTCCCGTATTTCCAGCTGCCCTACCATTTGATAACCCCCTTCTGCCAGACGAGTATTCTGTCGCGCAGGCGGAACAGCAGCGTTATTATGATAAAAAACAGCACCGCTATAACTATCAGACCCGCATACACGTTGGCGTAGGCCATCATATCCTTTTGCCAGTTCACATACCAGCCGAGGCCATACTTCGCGCCAATCATCTCCGCCGTCATAAGCGCTATGAACGAACCGCAGACACCGTTGAAAAGGCCGAGAAAGATATGCGGCATAGCAGCTGGCACGCCAACTCTGAATATACGCCAGAACGAGTTAGCGCCCAGCGTAGCGGAGACTTCAAAATAGGAATTGCGTACATTGGAAATTCCGCTGGAGGTCATAATCGTCATCGGGAACCACACCGAAATACCTATTATAAACGAACTGGCAGAACGGGCAGAGGCAAACGCCACCAGCACAATGGGTATCCACGCTGTGGACGGTATAGGGCCGAGTATGCGTATCACCGGCATAAGCCAGTAATTGAGCTTCTTGCTGAATCCAATGCCGACGCCCATGAAAAAACCTATGAGCGCGCCGCCCAGAACTCCCGTTATTAGAATACGGAAGGAGTAGCCCATGCACTTGAAAATAAGGGAATAATCCTCAACAATGGAGCCGAGTATCCTGTCCAACGACGGAAAGTACAGCACCGGCAGCAGCGCGAGCTTCACCGTGACGAGGTTCAACAGATTCAAAAACAGCAGCACTCCCGCCATAAACGGAGCCTTGTAGACCGCGGCGTCTGTTCCGCGTCCGCTGATTGCGAAAACCAGCAGCCTTACGGCAAAGTATGCCATGATGGCCGCCGTCAGCCACGCAAACCACGGGTGCGACGCTTCAGGGTGCTTGGACGAGTCCGGCACAAGCAGAGCGACGGCCAGCGCCGCGAAGCCGGAGGCAAACGGCAAAAGCGCATAAATAAGTTTTTTCATGTCGCTTCCTTTTCCTCTAACAGCCGCTTGTAGTAGGCGCGCGACTGGTACAGCGCTCCCGCGGGATTATGAGCCAAAACACGGTCTTTGGTGATAAGCGTGGTTGTGAGGCCGTTGGCGTACTTATAAAACAAGCTGTCGTGCCCTACGCACAGCCCTACGACAACATTTAAGTCCACCTTTGCCTTGTTCAGCAGCTTAGCTTGCAATATCGGGTTACACATAACGCAGCCGGTCTTTTGCGTGTACTCCGGCGCAACACCTATGTCGGTCTTGTTCACCGAGCCGACCTTGCAGGATGCAGAGTAGACTTCAAAGCCGTTCAGACGCAGAATTTTGGCAAATAGGCGGCTTTCCTCTATTAGTCCCACACAGGTTGCAATGCCAATCTTTTTTGCTCCAATGCGTTTGGCGAACTCTATTATTTCCTCAACGCGGGTATATTTGCCGTAAAACTCACCTTCGACCTGCGCCGCCGCCACCGCAACGCGGTTATTAACCTTGTTTTTAGTATATAGCGCGGTCACGGTGTCCAGCTCGTCCTCGCTGAGGGCAGTGGTCAGACAAAATTCCGGAAAGCGTTCCGTGCGCGCCGCACAGCTGAGGCTGCCGCAGTCCGTGCAGGTGAAAATGCGGTCTTGTTTTGATTTCTCCATTTTGTAAATTCCTCCGTTTCTGACAGACACAAAAAATGCTCCGCCTGCCCTATGCAGACGGAGCGGCCGAGATGTTCGGCGCAGACAGAAAGCATGGGCGGTATAGTCACAGCGCAATGACATCCCGCCCGTTTTTGACCGTAAGTGCGCGGCCTATCGCAAAAAGCGCCGACAGGAAACTTGGCTGTGTTCGGTTTTCATACTCATACATTTACACATACAACAGAACTTTTTCATGTCCCTGACGTTCCTTTCGATAAAAATTTTATACTCCCTCACCCTATCGCCGCGAAGCCTTTATCGAGGTCGGCTATTATGTCGTCGATATGCTCCGTGCCTATGGAGAGGCGTATGGTGTTGGGCTTTATGCCTTGGTCGGCCAGCTCCTCGGGGCTTAGCTGGGAGTGAGTTGTCGTCGCGGGGTGGATTACGAGGCTCTTTACGTCCGCCACGTTTGCCAGAAGCGAGAATATTTCCAGCGCGTCTATGAACCGCCACGCCTCGTCCTTGCCGCCTTTTATCTCAAACGTGAATATGGACGCGCCTCCGTTGGGGAAATAGCGCTCATACAGCGCATGGTCGGGGTGCTCCGGCAGCGAGGGGTGGTTCACGTGCTCCACCAGCGGATGGTTTACGAGATATTCCACAACCTTTTTCGTATTCTCTACATGGCGGTCAAGGCGCAGTGAGAGCGTCTCCACACCCTGTAACAGCAAAAATGCGTTGAACGGCGAGATTGTGGCTCCCGTGTCGCGCAGGAGTATGGCGCGGACGTAGGTGACGAAAGCGGCGGGGCCGGCGGCGTCCGCGAAGGATATGCCGTGATAGCTGGGATTGGCGGCGGCGATGGGCGCGTATTTTCCGCTCGCCTTCCAGTCAAATTTGCCGGAATCCACGATGATGCCGCCGAGCGTTGTGCCGTGGCCGCCGAGGAACTTTGTGGCGGAGTGGACGACAATATCCGCGCCGTGCTCGATGGGACGGATGAGGTACGGAGTGCCAAAAGTGTTGTCGATGACAAGCGGCAGGCCGTGGCGGTGGGCAATCTCGGCAATGGCGTCGATGTCGGGTATGTCCGAGTTGGGGTTGCCGAGCGTTTCGATGAACACGGCCTTGGTGTTGTCCCGAATGGCGCCCTCTAACTCGGCTAAGTTGTGCGCATCCACGAACGTCGTGCTGACGCCATAGAGCGGCAGAGTGTGCGCCAGCAGGTTGAAGCTGCCGCCGTAAATGGTCTTTTGCGCCACGATATGGTCGCCCGCTTGGGTGAGCGCCTGAATGGTGTACGTAATCGCGGCCGCGCCGGAGGCAGTCGCCAGCGCCGCCACGCCGCCCTCCAGAGCCGCCACGCGCTTTTCCAGCACGTCCTGCGTGGAGTTCGTGAGGCGGCCATAGATGTTGCCCGCGTCCGTAAGCCCAAAACGCGCCGCGGCGTGCTCGGAGTTGTGAAAAACATAGGAAGTCGTCTGGTATATAGGCACCGCGCGGGAATCGGTAGCGGGGTCGGCCTGCTCTTGGCCTACGTGCAGCTGAAGCGTCTCGAATTTATAGTTGCTCATGTCATTTTTACCTCTTTAATTTCAAAATTTATTTTTGCGGAAAGCCCTCCGCGGGGGTGTAAAACAACAGCAAACTGCACATTCGCCCGCAGCGGAAATTGCTGCGCAAAAGATTTTGAAACAAAGCAAGCATGACCGTCTCTCCTGTGATTGTATTTACCTACTAAGTTGATTGGTATGGTAGGATTATAATACGTGATTGCATTTTTGTCAATAGTAAAATTTCATTATCCCTGCCATTACCCACGCCTGAGTTTATGGAATACATATCCAAGTAGTTGAAATGTCAGTGCCCGCCGGGACTTTCGTCTCGGCGGGCACCGTTTAAGTTATGCTATATTGTTTTCACTCGCCTTGGGTTAAGCTCCACGAAGCTCAGTCCATAACCTCGCCGCCGGGGGCGGAGTTGGCTGTAGACCATGTCTTCTCGAGGGCTGCCCAATCGCGGTCCGCAATCTTGGATTCCCATTGCTCAACCTTTTCACCGTCCACAGTGGTCGTGGTGTAGTCGTGGGAATTCGTTGCCTCTTGGATATCCGCATAGTACCATGCTGTGGTATCCGTGTTGTCCGGCCAAACCGTCATCTCGTCCTCGTCCAGCAGGTGGTCCGCATCGACAGTTCTGCCAAGCACGCGGTTTACTATAGCGCAGGCCTCGGCACGGAGTATGTTGCTGGTTGGGCGGAACGTTCCGTCTTCGTAGCCGTTTACTATGCTCAGTTCAACAGCCTCAGCAACGAAGTCTGCGTACCACTCGGAGCCGTCAACGTCGCTGAATGTTCCGTCATAGACGAACTCGGTGCCCTCCGCAAGCTCGAAGAAGCTCACGGCAATCTTAACGAACTCTGCGCGTGTAATCGGGTCGTTCGGGCGGAACTTGCCGTCCGGGTCGCCGTCCAGTATGCCGAGATTGGTCAGCGTGGAAATGGCGTTGTTGTACCATGCATCGTTAGCCACATCGGAGTAAGGATTGGTCTGGCTCCAATAGGTGCTGCGGGCTTCGTCCGTCAGGAGGCGGAAGAATATCGTAACAACCTCGGCGCGGGTCATGTTGCCGCTCGGCATGACATAGCCTGTCTCGTAGCCGATGATGTAAGCCACATGGTCCTCGGTGTTAAGTGTGGGAGTCGAAGAAGAACCGCCGCTGCTGCTTCCGCCGCCGCCGCTGCTCTTCGCGGTGAACGTTGCGGTAAAGGTGTAGACATCTCCGCCGGTGACGCCGGTGATGGTGTACTCAGCTATCTCAGCACTCGTAAGGGCTGCATCGGACTCGCCCTCAGCCTCGGTGGTGAGGCTCCACTTGCTGAACTTGTATCCGCTCGCAGCTGTAGCAGTCGAACCCTCGGCGCTGACGCTGCTCACTTCGGTCTCTTCATCAGTCGTAATCGTCAGAACCTCAACGCTCGGGGAAACAGTTCCCTTGCTCTCGTCTGCGGACTCGTACTTGACAAGAACCTGCTGGCTGTCGGGAACGCCGTCGCCGCCGGTCTCGTCGTCCGGGTCATCGTCGTCATCCGGGTCGCCGTCGTGCCAGTTGTCCAGAGCGTAGGTCACGGTAATCTCAACATTCTCGGTAACCGTTCCGCTAAGCTCGCCGTCAACGCTGACATAAACATAGTTGTCATCGTCAACCTGAATGGTCGCGGGAATTACGTCACTGTTGTCGGTGTAGTCGTAGGAATTGCCTTCCTCAACTGCAACCACAGAGCTTGCTTTCAGCGTTTCGCCATTCTCATCGACGTAATTGACCGTCACCGTGTAAGTGCCGGGGATGTACTCAACTTCAAACGCTGCGGTGAAGGTGTAAGTGCTGCCGCCGGTCGCGCCTGTGATGGTGTAGTCAGTCATTTCTGCGCTTGCGAGATTTGCGTCGTGCTCAATCTCGTCTTCGCAGGTCCAGCCGGTGAAGGTGTATCCGCTTGCAGCAGCGGCTGTAGAGCCGTCGGCCGCAGCAGCGCTGTTTTCGTCAAGCGTCACAATCTCGAAGCTCGGGGAAACAGTGCCCATGCTCTCGTTTGCGGATACATACTTAATCAGAATCTGCTCGCTGTCGGGGATTCCGTCGCCGCCGGTCTCGCTGTCGCTATCGTCAGGATTCTCGGGGTCGGCGTCGTGCCAGTTGTCCAGAGCGTAGGTTACGGTAATCTCAACATCACCGGTAATCTTTCCGCTGAGCTCACTGTCGGCGCTGACGTAAGCATAGTTGTCGCCATTGTACGTGATAGCGCTCGGAACATTTTCGGTGCAGTCATAGGTTCTGCCGTAATCATATACGACTGTTACGTCGCCCTGAAGCACGGTACCCTCGGTATCGACGAAGTGAATCGTCACCGTGTACGGGTTATCGTAGCCTCCGTAGACTGCGGTGTAGGTCGCATCCTCGGTCACAGGAACAACCGTAGGCGCCCAACGTGCGAACTCCCAAGTGTACTGGTCATCTGCATCCTTGGTCGGGGTATCGCCGTCATATGTCGGTATAGTGCCATACGGTACGTTCTCGTCAATCTCAAGGACTGTTCCGTCCTCGTCTACCCATGTTACTGTGTAGGTCTTGATGGTGCTTGTTGCGTAGTACTCGAGATTTTCTGCCGGCATGGTGCTAACAACCGTTACTGCGTTGCCGTCCTCATCAGTCCAGCCGGCAACTGTGTAACCCACCACTGTCGGGACTTCCTTTGCCGTAACAGGTGCTCCGCAAATGTAAGTCTCTACTTCGCCGTACTGCTCTCCGTCAAGGTAGTAAGTTATGGTGTACGTTGCTACTTCTTCATCAGCGTATGTCCAAGTACCGACGATAGTCACATCGCCGTCACCCATGACACCGTTGTTCGGGTCATTCCAGCCGCTGAATACGTAAGTACCGTTCACATTGCCGTAAATATCGTAGGTGTAAACCGGGTCAAATCCGTTAGCCACAGTGTACTCTGCGCCAACAGCATAGGAGTTGTTATCAACAGGGAGCTCAACGCCGTCCGGAAGGACATCACTGCCCCAAGCGTAAATCACACTGTAAACCGGGTCAACTGTCAGCGTGCCAAGGTCTTCGGTCACCGTGTAGTTATCCTTATTGACCTCGCCCCAGTCAAGTGTATAGGTGTTTGTGGTGGAACCAACCTCAGTTTGAGAACCGGTTACCGTGAAGGTCACTGTCTCGCCATCTACAAGGCCGGTTATCGTGCCGTTCGCTGTCAGTGCCGTTCCGTCATAGGCCTTGCTCGCGCTCTCGGTTACTATTGTTACAGGTGCAGGATTTATCACAACCGTCGCTGTGTCTGTAGCTGTTGCATAGCCTTCAAGCTCCGCTGTCGCTACCACATAGTACGTTCCCGCATCTGTCGGAAGTCCTTCAAGCTCTGTCGTGCACTCTGCATCGGTGTAATACTTCACCGTCACAGTGGCTTCTTCTATAGACGCCGTTGCGGTAGATTCATGCGTCGCTCCGTCATAGGTTTCTTCCACATCTTTTGCGTCTACTGTCAGCGCTGTCGTGTTTGTGTTAACCGTCAGCGTGCCGAGGTCTTCGGTCACTGTGTAGTTATCCTTATTGACCTCGCCCCAGTCAAGTGTATAGGTGTTTGTGGTGGAACCAACCTCAGTTTGAGAACCAGTTACCGTGAAGGTCACTGTCTCACCATCTACAAGGCCGGTTATCGTGCCGCCGGCTGTCAGAGCTGTTCCGTCATAAGGCTTGCTCGCGCTTTCGGTTACTATTGTTACCGTTGCAGGAGTAACAGTCAGTGTGCCGTCAACGCTCTCGCCTATTGTGTAGTTGTCAGTCACGTCCTCGTCACCGCGCATTACCTTTACGCTGGTAACTTTGTTCGCGCTGCTTCCGACGTCAGTCTGGCTGCC
>JAJQCF010000022.1:119196-318989 GCA_021202845.1 Oscillospiraceae bacterium | reverse complement strand
CTAGAATTGCTACTATAAGTAAGATTATCATTCTCCTAATATTTCTTTTAGCTTTTTTTGATATCGATACCTTGTAAATCCTTAAGCAGAAAATTGCTTCTACAATAATAGTAAGTATAGCTATTCTACTTGCGGATGTGATGATATATAAAGCAATGGTTATAATAATGGAAAAATAAAGTATTTTGTATTGTTTGTATTTCTTCTGAAATGTCCACATAACAGCAATAGCTTCTAAAACAAAGATTGTGGGTACTGAAATGTAAGACCCTATATACTGCTGAATAGCAGATGTATACAGAGATGATTCCTCATAGCCTTGATACATTCTTCTGAACATATAATATGTTGTCCCAGATGACAGTTCCCTCACCATTTGGAGAAACAATACCACATAATATATCAATGACACTATTACAAGCAATCGTAAAATAGTTGTATTGATTTGTGATAAGTCACCTGTTTCGTTGTTTTCTATTGTAGTTACATTTCGTATTCCTATTCGTGCTTTACATGAAAACATATAACCCATTACGTAAGCTAAACATCCTATGAGAATTACAACAAATGCATAATCATTGTAATCCCGCATGCCATATAATTTCAAAGTAGCTAAGATACATATTCCAGCCCACATACCTATAAACAAGCATAATATTCCGTATTTATCATTATGACTAACGATAAATACGATAAATATTAATGCCAAAATCGCAGAAATAATAATTCCCATATATTTTCGCCTTTTCTTTATTCCGATTTTCTTTTTAAGGACACACGCTTTTCATCTACGAAAGATACCTATATAAATATGATGCTATAACAGAGCTAAAGCTCTTACGGATTCTAAGTATTATAGATTCTCGTCAGACAAAAGAGCATTCCTTATTGCTTCTAAATATCCATACTCAAACCTTTCATCCGGCTCTAAATATGCACCCTCAGCCCATTCATTCCAAGCATCAATAAATATCATATCTTTCTTATATTTCTCTTTAGCTATCACAATCAGCTGTTTTAAATATTCTTCGAATTTTTCCGGTGATGCACCAGTATAAATTCTTCCTCTATCGCCGTGCCTTGGTGTATTATCCCAATCCACAAATGCTCCTGGAATGCACTTATTGCTCTCAGGATTATGTGCTAAAATCGCTTTCCATGCGTCATCGTAAGAAATTCTGTTAAATCCAACTAGATTATTTCCTCTGCCCAGTTGACGTATATCCTTACCCGTATGTTTTTCCACAAACGCAACTAGCCAACGTTTCGCCTTTCTAAGAAAACTGTATTTTTGGGATGTTAAGTCATAGAAACAATACATCGGTTGGAATTCAATATTATACTTAAATCTCGAATCATCTCTATCCTTCATTAAGTCAAAGTTTAATTGTTGATATGCGAAGCTAATGCCTGGTAGCCCATTTGCAATTGATAGTTCATTCCAAAAATCCAGCATTTCATTCAGAACTTCAATTATTTCCGGCCGATAAATAACAAAAATTGGCTTACCTTCATCATCTTTTATGTAACGTTCATCTTTAAGGAATGGAAGGAGATAATCAAAATGCTCTTTCCATTCTTTCTTTGTTCCGTATCTTTGTGGAATCAATGTTTTTGTTTCTCCAACCCAAGCTCGTGTCCACGCTTCGTTGGCCCAACATATACAAAATGGGAGATCAATATCACTGTTTTTCAGCATATTCTCCATAGGCTTTTCCAAGAGCAAATGACCGTCAAACCAATAATGATAATAGCAAAATCCGTAAATGCCATATTCCTTTGCCAACCTTACTTGCCATTTTTGCACATCTTCATCAAGTAAATTATAGTAATTTTTGTTCAAAGGAATGCGAGGTTGTATATGCCCCTCATACAAAGGCTTAGCCTTTTTCACATTAACCCACTCTGTAAAACCTTTTCCCCACCATTCATCGTTTTCCGGTATATTATGAAACTGTGGTAAATAAAATGCAATAATCTTCATAATGTAGCTTTCCTTATTTCTTGATACTTTTTATACATACATCAATGGAATTGATAAGATTTTTCAGAAATCTGATGTCCCTATCCTTTTGAGTAGCATCCAACATTTTTGTTGATACATCTTCCTTGTGGAATATTTCCAAGTCACCTGAATACCACATAGAGTAATTATATGCATCCATCTCAATTTGTAATAAATCCTCTTCCATATATAAAAAGGTCCCAGGATTTAAGCCATCAAATTTTTTGATGTAATCTGGCGAAAAAATTAAGCATGATCCATGTAAGCGCACAGATGTACAATCTCCTGATGGTGCTGTTTTAGCTGCTGTCACTTTTTGTTTCTTTTTAAGTAGACGCGGGCCAATTGCGAGTAATTTTCTATCTAAAAGTCTTATTTGAGCTTTAATTTTGAACAACTTTAATTTTCCTAGAGTCCAATTTCTATGTTTCAATGGGTTTTGGTGGTAACCATCACGAGTTATGATGTCTGGACCTAATACATAATATTTTCTTTCCTTATATTTGCTTATGAGCAAATCGCAAAAACTCTTTTGCCTTATAATTGTATCATTATTAAGCAATACTATAAACCTAGCTTTTAAGATATTTTTAGCATACATAAAACCCACGTTATTGCCTTTGGCAAACCCAAGGTTTTCCTCGTTCTTTATAACTACTATTTCTGTATCTCCCTCATATTTTTCTTGGATCATCTCACATGATCCATTATTCGATGCATTATCTACAACCACTATATACTTGTTATTGTATTCAATGTTGCGTTTTATGGACTCTATGCATTCTACCGTGTCTTTTCCTGCCAAATAATGTAGAATAACAAAGACCACTCGAGATTCTTTCATGGTTCTAGCGTTTCTCCTTTTTCGTGTATGTTCTCTTCCATACTGCTAAAAAAGCATATCTTGCAAAACAGTAGCAACTAAATGGTAACGATAATTTCTCAATATCTCGATACAGAGTCCAGACGCCTCTTGCAGCCATAAGTTTATTACTTGAAAGAGAACTATTTGTGCGTCTATATTGTGCCAGGACTTCATCAACGCCATAACATTTGTATCCAGCCTTTAAAACCTGAAGCCATGTAGCGGCATCTTGGCGACGTCTTATATTGGGCATCTCCAAGTACTTCTTATCTACAATACTAACATCTGCCATAATTCCAACTGTTTGGAGAAGATTGTGAGTCAAAAACCCTACATAATCGGATTCTGGCAACATATGTATTTCCTTATTTAAACGTTCACCCTCATTATTTATTACCTCATAAGATGTACATGAAAACCCACAATGTTTCTCAGTCATAAAAGAGATTTGCTTTTCCAATTTTCTCGCAAGCCAAATATCATCCGCATCAAGATAGGCTATATAGCGCCCTTTTGATTCGTGCAAGGCTCTTGTTCTAGCAGCTCCTGCACCTGAATTTCTGTTCTGGTGAAACAACTTAATTCTGGAGTCGCCATCTTGAAATTCGTCAATAATCTTACATGTATCATCTGTTGAACAGTCATCCACAATAATCATTTCCCAATCCGTGTAAGTCTGTGCCTGCACTGATATAATTGTTTCTCTAATATACTTGCTACTATTATAGGTCGGCGTAATTACAGAAACCTTGTCACCCATTGTTCAAATTCCCCTCTAACCCCGCAAGAGTATCTTTTAACCCCAGCCACTTCTGATCCTTATCGCTAAGATTCAAAGGCTCTCTATCTAAGCTATATCCTTCAGCACTTGCTGTGCCCTTATACTCTCCAATAACGCATGGCCACTCGATTCCAATCTCCGGATCATTCCATGCCATTCCACCCTCGTCGTTTGCATGATAGAAGTCGTCGCACTTGTAGCAGAACTCCGCCGTGTCAGACAGAACGAGAAATCCATGCGCGAATCCCCTTGGAATCAAGAACTGCTTCTTATTCTCCTCGGACAACTCAATGCCATACCATTTGCCATAGGTCTCACTGCCGGAGCGTAAGTCCACGGCCACATCAAATACCGTTCCCTTGATTGCTCTCACAAGTTTGCACTGTGGGAAGTTCTTCTGGAAATGCAGTCCCCGGAGGACACCTTTTGTTGACATGGACTGGTTATCCTGAACAAAGGTGATGTTGATTCCCGCCTCTTCCATATCGTGCTGATTGTAGGTCTCCATAAAGTATCCCCGGCTGTCACCGTGTACAGCAGGTTCAATCACACAAAGCCCTTTAATGCCAGCAACATCTTTTTCAACTTTTATCTGTCCCATATTTCTTAACCTCTATAGCTTTATCGTCTTAATACTCAATTACTTTCAAATATCTGCTCACGGCATCCTGCCAGCTAGGTAGCGGCTTAAAGCCGGCTTCGACCAACTTGCTCTTATCCAATCGACTGTTGAAAGGGCGTGCCGCTTTAGACAACCCATACTCCTCTGTGGTCACAGGAATAACTTCCGTCGTATAACTAGCCTGTTTATAAACCTCACAGGTAAAATCGTACCAGCTGATGTATCCTCCCTCATTGGTGGCGTGGTAATAGCCATACTTTTCAGTCTCCACCATATCAACCAGAAGCCGTGCCAGGTCATATGTATAAGTCGGAGTGCCAATCTGATCATTAACAACTCTCACAGTATCGTGTGTCTTTCCGACATTCAGCATCGTCTTGATAAAGTTCTTCCCATTCAGTCCGAACACCCAAGCGATACGGACGATAAAATACTTTTCCAGTGTGGAAGAGACCGCTAACTCGCCTTCGAGTTTTGTTTGACCATAGACATTGAGCGGCTTGTAGTCTTTGCAGTCCGGCTGCCAGGGTTCCGTACCCTGTCCGTCAAACACATAATCTGTGCTGATATAAACCATCTTGCAGCCCAGTTTCTTGCAGACATCTGCGATATTCTTCGTACCGCCTGCGTTGACCGCACGGACTTTTTCAACCTTGTCATCATCCTCTGCCATATCCACAGCCGTCCAAGCAGCGCAATGGATCACGACATCCGGATTAACTTCGGTGATAGTCCTATCAACCGCTATAGTATCGGTAATATCGAGCGAAACATATGGCGCTGTGGTCACAGCAGACCCATCCGCTACGCCAGAGTAAACATCAGCGACATCTGAGCCAACACCATTGTAGCCACGCTTATATAATTCATTCACCACATCGTGTCCGAGCTGTCCTCCGACACCTGTTACGAAAATCTTCATAATCTTCCCCTTTTAGCTTAGCGATTCTGTATTTTTACCGATCAGCGTACATTTTCTCGTAATAGTTCTGGTACTCGCCGCTTATAATGGTTTCCCACCACTCACGGTTATCGAGATACCACTGGATAGTCTTCTTGATACCATCCTCGAACTTTGTTTCCGGTAGCCAACCCAACTCATTGTGAATCTTAGTCGGGTCAATGGCATAACGCATATCGTGACCCTTACGGTCGGTGACGTGGGTGATGAGACTCTCCGGCTTTCCAAGCTCTCGACAGATAATTTTGACGATATCAATGTTTCGCATCTCATTATGACCGCCGACATTGTAGACTTCTCCGACCCTACCCTTATGAATAATCAAGTCGATAGCACGGCAGTGGTCTTCCACATAGAGCCAATCACGAACGTTAAGTCCTTCACCATACACAGGGAGCGGCTTGTCATTCAGAGCGTTGGCAATCATCAGCGGAATCAACTTCTCTGGGAAGTGATACGGACCGTAGTTATTGCTGCAACGGGAGATTGTCACAGGCAAGCCATACGTTCTGTGGTAAGCAAGGACAAGAAGGTCTGCACTTGCTTTGCTCGAACTGTACGGGCTGCTCGTATGGATGGGTGTCTCCTCGGTAAAAAATAAATCCGGGCGGTCTAATGGCAGATCACCATATACTTCATCGGTTGAGACTTGATGGTAACGGGTGATGCCGTACTTCCGGCAAGCGTCCATCAATACAGATGTTCCGATAATGTTGGTCTGTAAAAAGATGCCCGGATCTTCTATAGAACGGTCAACATGGCTTTCCGCTGCGAAATTGACCACAATATCAGGTTTTTCTTCTTCAAAAAGGTTATAGACTGCGTCCCTATCACAAATGTCCGCTTTCACAAATCTGAAATTCGGATTGTCAATCACAGGTGCCAGAGTTGACAAATTTCCCGCGTATGTCAGTTTATCTAAACAGATAATGCGATAGTCGGGATATGTATCAAACATATGAAATATAAAATTACTTCCGATAAATCCGGCACCGCCGGTGACAATGATTACCATTTTCTGTTCCTCTTTCTATGTATAATTGGACTGTGTGCATCAATGCATCTTCTTAGTGCATCATCTTTCAGTGCAGCACATCCAGATATTTTCCGTCTAATACGTCTTTCAAATACTGGCCGTACTGGTTCTTCTTTAATACCTCATACACAGCCAGTACATCTTCCTTGCTAATCCAACCATTCAAGTAAGCTATCTCTTCCAGACAGCCAACTTTTCTGTGCTGGTGCTGCTCAACGGTTTTTACGAAGTTGGTTGCATCAACAAGGCTCTCGTGCGTTCCAGTGTCGAGCCATGTGAAGCCCTGACCGAGAAGTTCCACATTCAAGTCTCCGTTTTCAAGATAGATACGGTTCAAATCTGTGATTTCCAGCTCACCACGAGCAGATGGTTTTAGATTCTTTGCATACTCAACAACATGGTTGTCATAGAAGTACAATCCGGTCACACAGTAATTGCTCTTCGGATGCTCCGGCTTCTCCTCAATAGACACAGCTTTGCCATCCTGGTCGAACTCAACAATGCCGAATCTCTCCGGATCATCAACATAGTAACCAAACACTGTGGCGCCTTTACCTTTTTCCGCATTCTCCACAGCAGCTTTTAATCGCTTTTTCAATCCATGACCGGCAAAAATATTATCGCCAAGTACCATCGCCACAGTATCATCACCGATGAAGTCTGCACCAATGATAA
The DNA here is from genome assembly GCA_021202845.1 of Oscillospiraceae bacterium. Taxonomy (GTDB): domain Bacteria; phylum Bacillota; class Clostridia; order Oscillospirales; family Oscillospiraceae; genus JAJQCF01. Next base: position 312,044 of record JAJQCF010000022.1, on the reverse strand, counting down.
ATGCCTGTGCCAATCCATCTGGACTCGGCTGAACCGCATAAGACAGCTTCACTCCGAATTGATGCCCATCACCAAGCAGATCCTCGAAACGAGGAGTATCCTGTGGCGTGGAAATGATAAGAATATCTCGGATGCCTGCGTTCATTAAAACCGACATCGGATAATAAATCATCGGCTTATCATAAACAGGAAGCAATTGCTTCGATGTAACTTTTGTTAATGGGTACAGGCGAGTGCCTGAACCTCCTGCTAAAATTATGCCTTTCATATCTCTAATTTCCTCTATAAAACTCAATCCCTGCGGAAAAGATCGCGTGTATAGACCTTATCCTCACAGTCGTCCAAGCAGCTGTCATATCTATTCGCAATAATTGCCTGCGACTGCTCTTTGAACTTTTCTAAATCATTAACGACCTTACTACCGAAGAAAGTGCTTCCATCTTCGAGAGTCGGTTCGTAAATTATTACTGTGGCTCCCTTAGCCTTGATGCGCTTCATGACGCCCTGGATGCTGCTCTGACGGAAATTGTCACTATTGCTCTTCATAGTCAAACGGTAAACACCGACAACAACTTCTTTTTCTTTGGCTTCACTCCAGCTCTCATTTGCTTCATATCCACCGGCAATTTCCATCACACGATCAGCAATGAAGTCCTTTCTAGTTCTGTTGCTGTCTACGATAGCCTGGATAAGGTTTTCCGGCACATCTGCATAGTTGGCAAGGAGCTGCTTTGTATCTTTCGGCAGACAATACCCGCCATAGCCAAAGGACGGATTGTTATAATGGCTTCCAATGCGAGGATCAAGGCAAACACCTTCAATAATCTGCTGTGTGTTTAGCCCTTTCATCTCAGCGTATGTATCAAGCTCGTTGAAGTAACTCACCCGCAAGGCCAAATATGTGTTTGCGAAAAGTTTTACAGCTTCAGCTTCCGTGAATCCCATGATGAGAGTGTCAATATTCTCCTTAATTGCTCCTTCTTGGAGTAATCCAGCGAATGTGTTAGCCGCCTTAACCAGACGCGCATTCTCCACATCCGTACCAACGATAATGCGGGACGGATACAGGTTGTCATATAATGCCTTACTTTCCCGAAGAAACTCAGGACTGAAAATAATATTGTCACAGTGATACTTTTCTCTGACACTCGCCGTATATCCGACAGGAATAGTGGACTTGATTACCATAATTGCGTCGGGGTTATACTTGATAACCAGCTCGATCACGTTCTCAACAGCACTCGTATCGAAGAAATTCTTCTTACTGTCGTAGTTGGTCGGCGCAGCAATGACCACGAAGTCAGCGTCGGTATAAGCTGCCTCAGCATCCAGAGTGGCTGTCAAATCCAGTTCTTTCTCCGCCAAATACTTCTCTATGTAATCATCCTGAATAGGTGACTTCTTCTGGTTAATCAGCTCCACCTTTTCCGGTATGATATCCACAGCCATCACTTTGTTATGCTGTGCAAGAAGCGTTGCTATTGAAAGTCCAACGTATCCAGTTCCAGCTACCGCAATATTTAAACCCATTGTTCTAACTCCTCGTATTTTTATATTCTGTGGCTATTCCCATAGTTTTTTTGGTATTCTCGCCACCAGTTTCTTATGTGGCCGGTCAGACCACCTTTTCAGCTCATATAAAACTCTTTGTACCACTCTGCGAACTTCCGTAACCCAGTCCGAAGATCTGTGCTCGGCTTGTAGCCGAAATCTCTCTCCAAGGCACTCGTGTCCGCATAAGTTACAGGCACATCTCCCGGCTGCATCGGCACCAGTTTCTTATGGCTGTCAAAGTCGTAATCCGCATCAAGCACACCTGCACGGATCAGCTCCTGCTGAAGAATGTCCACAAAGTCCAGAAGATTTTCTGGGCTGTTGTTTCCAATGTTGTAGAGTGCATACGGCGGAATTGGCAGACCATCCTCACCTGTGGCTCTGTCAGGAGCCTTTTGCATAACCCGGACAACACCCTCAACGATGTCATCGATATATGTAAAGTCACGTTTGCAGTTTCCGTAGTTAAATATCTGAATAGTCTTACCGGCACGGAGCTTGTCCGTGAATCCAAAGTAGGCCATATCAGGTCTTCCAGCAGGACCATAAACTGTGAAGAAGCGCAGCCCTGTGGACGGGATGTCATACAACTTGCTGTACGCATGAGCCATCAGCTCATTGCTCTTCTTCGTGGCAGCATAAAGCGATACCGGATTGTCCACCTTATCATCCGTGCTGTAAGGAACCTTCTTGTTACTTCCATATACAGAGGACGAAGATGCGTATACCAGATGTTCCACAGGGTAATTCCTGCAAGCCTCCAGGATATTGAAAAAGCCGACCAGGTTTGATTCCACATAAGCATCCGGATTTGTAATTGAATACCGGACACCAGCCTGTGCCGCAAGATTCACAATAACTTCTGGCCTGTACTGTTCAAACACAGATGTAACCAATTCCTTGTCAGCGATATTCCCCTTAATGAATGTAAATGCTGGATATCCAGACAACTGTTTTAATCTGTATTCCTTAATTGACACATCATAGTAATCGTTAACACTGTCTAGCCCGATCACCTTCACATCTTCCACTTCATCCAATAAACGCTGTGAAAGATTTGCTCCGATGAATCCGGCTGCCCCGGTTACCAGTATTGTCTTATGTGCTAAATCAATGTTGCTCATTGGTGTAATTCTCCCTCATACAATCTCTTCTATATAAACTGTGTTAATCACAGCCCTATCTATCCATCTCCTGCATTATGAAACTCTAAACTGGGTTTACCCTACGGAAAAAGTTTCATATTCGCTCACTCGTACATATCTTCCGAGGTGCTTACCCAAAAGCAGAAGTTTTAATTCTACACAGCCGCCTACAAGAGGTACATAATTTGAAACAGGTCTACACTACGGCAAAAGTTTCTTATTTTACCGTTCTCAACATGGTACATATCTTTAAGCACCTCTACCCAACAGAAAAAGTTTCAAATTTAATACAGAACACATCTGCAACCATATCTACCCTACAAAAAAGGAAACTATAGATTTCTTGTGTATTTATTACAAATAACCATTCCTCAATTCAATCACTCTTTGTAATACTTCAACAAATCATTGATTAGTCTCAATACCCATGTCTACCCTACATTTCGTTTTCCATAGCCATGAAACATTCATTACCATAGGTCTACCCTACAAATCGTCTATCATAGAAGTTTTAGCTTGCTCGGCGTTTAACGCCGGTTTTCGGCTCAAAATCTATGTGAAAAATAGTGGCACTGACGCTGAAATCTAAAACTTTTTTTGTTGGGTAAACATTAGCAAACAGCTTCACAGCCTCTGCCTCGGTAAAACCCATGATGAGTGTATCAATATTCTCTTTTATTGCTCCTTCCTGCAGAAGCCCCGCGAATGTGTTAGCCGCTTTTACCAGTCTGGCGTTCTCCACATCCGTTCCGACAATAATGCGGGATGGATAAAGATTATCATAGAGTGCCTTGGATTCCCTTAAAAACTCTGGACTAAAAATGATGTTATCACAATGAAACTTCTCTCTGATGCTTGCTGTGTAACCTACAGGAATAGTGGACTTAATAACCATCACAGCGTTCGGATTGTTTTCAATGACCAACCTGATTACAGTCTCCACAGCAGAGGTGTCGAAATGCTGCGTCTTGCTGTCATAATTAGTAGGAGCTGCGATGATAACAAAGTCAGCATTCTTGTATGCTTCCGCAGCGTCCATAGTGGCAATCAAATCCAGTTCTTTTTCCGCCAAGTACGTCTCTATGTACTCATCCTGAATAGGCGAAATCTTCTCATTAATTTTATTTATCTTATCGACGAGAATATCGACCGCTGTCACTTTGTTATTCTGAGCCAGCAAGACAGCAAGACTCAAACCTACATATCCAGTTCCGGCAACTGCGATCCTATATTTTCTTTCACCATTCATCATTTTGTTTTCTACTCCTTGAATCTATTTTTGAAAAATTTATATTCAACACGACAAACAGCGGGTAGAGAAATTCTCCATCCGCTGCGGCAACTCTACCCTCCTTAATGTCGGCCAAAATGCCCATTTTCCGGGCTTTTCGCTCATTTTTCCGGGTAAGAAAATATGAACTCAGTCAGCACTTTTCATCTTCTTGCTGGCTTTGTTCCTATTATGCCGCATTCATGTTGTGCTGTGCAAGCAATGTGGCTATCGAAAGGCCAACATAGCCCGTTCCGGCTACTGCAATATTTAAACCACTCATTGTCTTAAAGCTCCTCATTTATGTTTTTTATGCTGCGATTTTCATAGTAATGTTTTCATATAAAAGCACTATGTACAAATCACAGAAAACTACTTTTAAAATTCCATACAGCGCCTGTGCTTCATTTTCAGATAAAAATCAAAGCCCACGCGCCTGCCAATGCCATAGAAATCTCTCAATCACGCCATCTCTTCATGCCGAATTTGTATATTTAAGAATACGATGATTAAATGACCTTCGTAGCAAGCAAAAGTGGCTCTTGTGTAAAAATTTTTGTGCTAATGTTCAAACGTCTTAAAATCAATCATCATTGGCGCAATTTTACCGGATTTAGGGGCTATATTACTTTAAAATGGCGCCAATTACCCCACAAGCGGCATCGGCACCCGTCTTGTTCCTCTGAGATACATTAGAATGTTGGAACAAGAGAACAGGAATAGGAGCCGATTCCTATTCTTCTCAAGCCCCTTGTAAGCGACTTTCCTGTAGCCGAAAGTTCGCTTCACAGCGAGAAAAGGATGCTCAACCTTGCAGCGGACGGATGATTTGTCATGCTCAATCTTCTTCTCCCAGTTGATTCCGGCATAGGTATCCGAGGTCTTCACCTGAGAGGGACGACGGTTGATGCGGAAGTCAATCATTGCCTTGTTCTTGTTGTCACGAATTTCGGGCCTCTTTTGCAGACCGAGATAACCGGAGTCTCCATAGACTACATCATCATCCTCGCGGATAAGTTTCTCCGCCATGTCAACATCGTGAACATTGGCAGGGGTAACTTCAACCGTGTGAACCATGCCTGTACCGGCATCTACACCAATGTGGGCCTTCATGCCGAAATACCACTGGCTGCCCTTTTTGGTCTGGTGCATTTCCGGGTCACGCTTGCCGCTTTTATTCTTCGTGGAGCTGGGCGCAGCGATGATGGCAGCATCGACAATCGTGCCGCCCCGCCAGATGAAGCCTGCTTCTTCAAATGCCTTATTCAGAGCAGCAAACAGCTTTTCTCCAATCTTGTTGTCCTCAATGATGCGACGGAAGTGGAGAAGTGTGGTGGCATCAGGGACTTGGCACTCTGTGAAGTTGATGCCCATGAACTTGCGGAAAGCGTAGCTGTCATAGATGGCTTCTTCTACTCCCTCATCGGACAGGTTAAACCATACTTGAAGAAGATACATCCGCAGCATTTTTTCAATACCCATAGGCGGGCGGCCACGCTTGCCTTTGAAATAGTACGGCTCGATGAGCGCGCACCATTCATCCCAGACAATGCACTCATCCATTGCATCCAGAAATGCTTCTCGCTTGGTTGTACGCTTTCTCATGCTGTACTCGATGTCACTGAAAGTCTGCTGTCCGTTCATGGTGGTTCCGCCTTCCCCTTTGTTTGATGGCTCTATTGTAACACTTTAGGGGTGGATTTGGGTGAACTATGCGTAAAACTTGATTTAATCAGCGTATCCTTAACGGTGGCGATGCGCTGAAATTTAAAACTCATTAAGCTGTATAAGCACTATTGCTTCACTTTTACAATCGTGGAACATTTTATCAAATAAAAGCGCTCATAAAGGCGGATTGACGTTCTGTATATAGTTTTGAATATTATAGCACACACAAATTGGTGTGTCAACGAGAAACGGCGCCTCTGCTTAAACCAAATATTTTCCAGTTCCGATGCTTTGTTCTTTTGGTAATCCGTCACAATTTTGTATTCTATCTCATAAACCGCATATTGTCATTATCACAGATTAATTTTTCCGATTTTTCATTAGCTCTGGACAAACGGTTCACGCGCAGGTATAATACCGTGGTACTTTGGTAATGTATTTCACAAATAGAGGTGTTTTATGAACTCAAAGGAAATCACGGAGCTCAGGCGTTCCCTCAGCCCCGAAAGGAATTTCGTCAGCCGCATTTATGGCTGCTTTGTCAACAGTGTCCGCGAGGTTGTTGCCGATTTGAGCGAGTCTCTCGGCATGATTCCGCAGGAGGACGCCGAAAAATATTTGTCGCTACTGAAAAAAACGCTCTCCGGCTCGCTGAACAACAATCTGTTCAATATTGACTTTTCCACCCGGCAGGTTCTTGAGGGCGACGAACATCGCCTGCTCATGTCCCTGCGCAAAGCAGAGCTCAAGGACAACGAGCTGCGGCATGAGCTCTACAGCAGAATTACTTCCGGTTTAGATATGGAGGGTAATTATCTCATACTCCTTGCGCACAACACTTATGATGTGCCCCGCAGAAGAGCGGACAACGGTGACGCTGACGGCTCCGACGAAGCGTTTTCATTTGTCGTCTGCGCCATCTGCCCCGTCAAGGACAGCAAAGCGGAACTCGGTTACTGTCCAAGCGACAACGAATTCCACTGCTCCAGCGGACAGATTGTCGCCCCTCCGCAGCTCGGTTTTCTCTTCCCTGCCTTTGACGACCGCGCCGCAAATATCCACAGCGCACTTTATTACTCCAAGAGCAAGGACGAGCTGCATCCCGAGCTTATGGACGCGCTGTTCCACACGGAACCGCTCAAAACGGTCACCGAACAGCGCGAGGCATTTCACAGCGCGCTTTGCGAGGCAATGGACGGCAAGTGCGGCATGGAGCTGATGCAGGCCGTCCACGAGGAGTTTGCCGGACGCATAGAGCAGCACAAGGAGAGCGGCGAGGTTGAGCCGCTGGTGTTCACGCCGAAGCAGCTCGGCACAATTTTGCAGTCCTGCGGCGTGAGCGAGGAGTGTTCCGAGGCATTCAGCGAAAGGTGCGCAAAGGAGTTCGGCGAAAAAGCCGAGCTCGACCCCGCCGTGCTAATAGATACGGAGCATTTTGCCATCAAGACATCCTGCGCGTCTATAACCGTCCCGCCAGAACTGAGCTATCTTGTAGAAACGAGAACTATTGACGGCAAAAAGTACATCCTAATCCCCGCCGACAGTGAAATAGAACTAAACGGTCTCCCTGTCTCACTAATTGAGGACAAGGCATAACATAGCGCAAAGCAAAAATCCGCAGCAGCCGACATGGTTGCTGCGGATTCTCTCTCATTTTCAAACTCAACTTCAGTCAATATCACGCACCAGCTCCACCGTTATCTCCTCCCCTGCCGCTTTTGGCGGCTCTCCGGGGGTGGAGATGTAGATTCCCGGGGCGGTCAGTACGCGGGCGCTGCCGGCGGCGTTGGGGCCGTGGTGGGCGAGGGGCGTTGCGGTCAGGGTGCCGTCGGGCTGCTTTGTCAGCTCCAAGCGGGACATCATGCTGAACTTAGGCGGGCAGTTCAGCGGCGCGGTGAGCGTCGCCTGCACCGTTCTGCGCGCGGGTACGGCTATTCCCAGCGCGCGGCAGACCATTGGCCGCAGCGCCCAGTCTATGCCGTAAAAGGCCGCCGCCGTGGGGCCGGAGAGGTTAATAACCGGCTTGCCGTCGGCTATGGCGATGCCCATAGGCCGCCCGGGTACGGCCTTGACGCCGTGCAGCAGCAGCTCGCCCTTTTCCGCCAGCAGCAGCGTGCCATAGTCCTCTCCGCCCTTGGAGGTGCCGGCGTTCACAAGAAGTATGTCGCACTGCGGGAGCATTTCGTCAAAGGCTGCCGAGAGCGCGGCGCGGTCGTCGCGGACTATCGGGTGCAGCACAGGCTCCGCGCCCATGTCGCGCACAAGCTGGGCGACCATGATGCTGTTGGCGTCGTAGGCCTGTCCCCTCTCCAGCGGCGTGCCGACGGGCACAAGCTCGCTGCCGGTGGGGATAAATCCGACGCGCGGCCGGGCAAGCACACGAACGCTGTCGTGTCCGCCGGAGGCTATGGCCGCCATGTCGAGCGCGCCGAGCACCGTTCCGGCAGACGCGAGCTTTTCTCCGAGAGCGATGCTTGACCCGCAGGGGCGTATGCTCTGGCCGCGCTTTATTTTCTCCGGCGCGGTGAACTCCAGTCCGCCTTCGGGCAGCAGCTTCACGTCCTCAATGCGCACAACGGTGTCATAGGCATCATCAAAGTCGTCGCCCGTGTCCGCGCGGACATACTCCCTGCCCATGCGCCATGCCGCGGTGTCGGGGGGCTTATTCTCAATGCTCGAATAGTTTATTGCCACGCCGTCCATAGCGGACGAGCGCACAACAGGCACATTGACAAGCGAAAAAATGTCCTCCGCCGTAACTCGTCCGGCGGCGGAGGCAACAGGAACCGTCTCCACGGCGGGAGTGAAGCTCCATTTTTCAAACAGCATAGCAAGGGCTTCCTGCTTTGTGTAGCGTTCGGTAAAATCAGGCATTGCTGACAGCACTTCCTTATAAAATTAAAATTAAGCAAAATTAGGTGCGGAATGTATATGTCATTGTAGCACAGAATTATCCATTGAGCAAGGGTCAAATGCAGAACATGAACCTGCCGCCGCAGAGGTTGCACAGGGCGTTGGCAATGCAGAGCGTCATGCAGAACTTGCCGCCGTCGAAGTTCACGTTGTGGAAGCCGTAGCCCTCGCCCGCGGACTGGTAGGTCTGGCCGCCCTGCTGCATCTGCATCAGGAGCTGGCGGTACTGTATATTGCCCGGCTCCATGCTGCACGCGCGCTGCGCGCAGTCTATGCCGACAATGCGGTTGCCCATGTTGTAGTTGGCGATTGCGTTGAGGTAGTACCACTCGGCAGTCCTCTCAGCTGTCGGCACGCCGCTGAGGGCGTTGACGGCCTCGGAAAATTGGCGCGCGCGGATATATGTTCTGGCGGCGCGCAGCTCGTTGCGTTCATTGGCGCGCTGCTCCTGATAGCCGTAGCCGCCATATCCGCCGTAACCTCCGTAGCTGCCGCTGTATGCGCCGCCGTAGCCCTCCGGGCCGCGGCTCTGCTGCTGACTCTGCGGGTTTTTAATCTGCTCATAGGCAGCGTTTATTTCGTTCATCTTCTGCGCCGCCGCAGCATCGCCGGGGTTGAGGTCGGGGTGATACTTCTTCGCCAGCTTTCTGTATGCGGCCTTAATCTCGTCGTCGCTTGCGTCGGGAGATACTCCAAGCACTTTGTATGGGTCACTTATCATCTTCCGCGCCCCCCTTTTTTCTTTAGCTTTAGCTCATACTGCGTCCATACACCGCAATAAAGTATGTTTCGCATAATATCAACATCCTGAAGCATGGGAAGTGCTTCAAACTCCTCCGCGGCCTCCGCAATCAGCGCCGTCAGAATGGAGCGCTTCTCCTGCTCGCTCATGTCAGAGCGGCGCATGGCCGCAAATGGGTTATACTGTCCGCGCCGAACGTCCTTTTCCAAGTCCACACAGGCGTCCATCATATAAATAAATCTGCCCAGCTTTTCGCCGAAAGAGCGCAGCCGCTTGCTCTGGTAGTCGTTTTCGTCGTAAACAAACAGCTCCCCCAGCAGCTCGCCAAAGGCGTTGGCGGCAGCGTCCGCGTCAGGCGAACTTTCCTTTTCCAGTTCTCCGAGCCGAGCCAAGCAGCTGTTTATCGCGCCGCACTGCCGCGGCCAGCTTTTCTGCGCCCGCTCGAACCCGCGCTTCAGCGCCTTGGATTCCGCCAAACTTACAGCGCGCCGCGCGTCGTGCCAGTCGTCCAGAGCGTTATAGTAGGCAAGGGCGACATTCATGTCCGCGCCGTAGAGCGTATAGACGCTGCGCGACCAGTGGTTTTTCTGCGTCGGGTGAACCGCGCAGCGAGCGTAGCCGTCGCTCTCCTCCGGCTCGTACAGGCTCGTCAAGAGCATGATGAGGAACGTCATGTCAAAGTTCAGCGTCATGCGGGCGAGCGTGCCGTGCCGTTCGTGCAGCGCGCGGCAAAGGCCGCAGTAGCAGCTTTTGTAGCGGTCAAGCTGCTCAGGCGTAAGCAAGTCCTTGTTGGCGATAATGTAACCGAACATTGCTCAGGTGCGCTTTTCAAACGCGGTGCCGCACTTGCGGCAGGTGACGCGGATTTTTCCCTTGCCGCGCGGCACTCTCAGCATGGACTTGCAGCTCGGGCAGCGGAAAAAGCAGTAATCGCGCCTCTGCGAGCTGCGGTCGCGCCAGTTGCGGAAGCCGTCCGTGACCCGACTGCGCGCGCGCAGGTAAGCCGCGTTCTCGCTCCGCCGCTTGTCGATGTTGCGCGAGAGGATGCGGAAGTATGCGTAGATGAGTATCGCAAGAGCAATATACCAGAGTATGCCGCCCAAAAAGTTGCTGAAGATAAGGTTGAGAACAATAAGCACAACCGAAACAATACTCAGCAAACGCGAAAGCTCATCCGAGCCATATCGCCCGCTCATAAAATTATAAAACCAATTTCTCATGTAATCCAGCTCCCAAACGGACTATCTGTCCCCTGTTTTTTATCACTATAAGTATAAAGCCCCGAAGGAAAAATTCTATTAATAGTGTGTAAATTTTTTTGCAACAAAATAAAAATCCGTAAAAATCGCGGGGACAATCGCCGCCCGAAACGCCAAAAGCGAAGCGCCGGCCGCTGCCAAAGCAGTCCAATGCTTCGCTTTAGTTCAAAGATAGGACACTACATTTGCGCCAAACAGCTTCTACCGTCAATTATGCCACATAAGCGCAAAATGTGCAACTAAAAGTTGACGAAGCGCTTGCGGAAGTGTTGAAATTTATTTGTCGTTGCTTTTTCGCAAGTGATAGTTTATACTCTAAATATAGATAAGCATTGAGGAGGTCGGCAAAGTGGGCAGCTACCTGAATCCCAGCAGAAGGAACTTTTTAAGAAGCATCAGCTCGGAAATCTATATTGATAAGTCGCAGCTGATTGCTTTCACCAATAAAAAAGTCAACACCCAGCAGAGCTACATCTGCGTCAGCCGCCCGCGGCGTTTCGGCAAATCAATGGCGGCGGATATGCTGGCGGCTTACTACGGCTGCGGTGAGGACACGCGCGAGCTTTTTACTAACCTGAAAATTGCGCAGGACAAGAGCTTTGAGAAAAATCTTAACCATTACAACGTGCTGAAAATAGATATGCAGGCCTTTATGAGCAAAGCTAACTCGGTAAAGGAAATGCTGAATATTTTGACCGATTACATTTCATTTGAGTTGGTGGACACATTTCCCGCTGTGCGCATGAAAAATAAGGCCGACTTAGCGGAGGTTCTGGGGGACGTATTTAACAGCACAAACCGTCAGTTTGTCATTCTCATCGACGAATGGGACTGCGTCATGCGGCGCTACCACTGCGAGCAGGAGAAGAAGGAATACCTTGACTTCCTGCGCAATCTTATGAAAGATAAACCATATGTTGCTTTAGCCTACATGACGGGTATTCTGCCGATTAAAAAATACGGCGAACACTCGACGCTGAATATGTTCTACGAATACTCGATGATAGATTCCGCCGAGATAAGCGACTGCTTCGGCTTTACTGACGACGAAGTCGCGGAGCTTTGCGAGAGATACGGCATGAATCTTGACACCGCCAAGGAGTGGTACGACGGTTATCGGCTGATTTCCGAGGCCGGCGGAGTGCGGAGAGAGTATTCGATTTATAGCCCGAAGTCCATATCCGAATCTATGCTCCGCCACAGGTACGACGCCTATTGGAATCAAACCGAGACATATGAAGCGCTGAAGGTCTACATCGAGATGAACATGGACGGCCTCAAGGACGCAATAGTTGAAATGCTGGCGGGCGCGTCGGTGGAGATAGATACGGGCGTATTTCACAACGATATGTTTGAGCTGCACAGCCGCGACGAGGTGCTGACACTGTTAGTGCATCTCGGATATTTGGCGTACAATCAGGACAACGCTACGGTTTCCATTCCCAACAAGGAAGTTTCCAATGAGTTCGTCCGCTCCGTGCGGCAGATAGGCTCATGGGGCGAGGTCGCGCGCTCAATCCAAAACTCCAAGTCACTGCTGCAAGCCGTGTGGGACATGGACGGCGCGGCGGTAGCCGCGGGTATCGAAAAAGCGCATCAGGAAGTCTCCATACTGCAATATAACAACGAAAACTCCCTCAGCTGCACCATAGGACTTGCGTTCTACTACGCGCGAGAGTATTACAACATGGTGAGGGAAATGCCCGCCGGCAAAGGCTTCGCGGATATCTGCTTCGTCCCGCGTCCGAATCATTTAGATAAACCCGCAATAGTCGCAGAGCTGAAGTGGGACAAATCTATAGACGCCGCAATAGCACAAATAAAGGAGAAAAACTATCCCGATTCCCTGCGCGATTACAGCGGCAAGCTGCTTCTGGTCGGCATCAACTACAACCGTGAAGCCAAAACCCACGAGTGCGCGGTGGAGGTTTGAGATAGGTAAAACACATTTCGCCGTCTGTTAATGAATTTTTTCTTGCTATAGTCTGGAATTTGTGGTATTCTATAAATATATAATCAATTATGGTGGTGAAAGCAATGGCAATGAAGATTTATCAGTCCGCCGAGGATTATCTTGAAACAGTACTGGCTCTAAAGCAGCGCAACGGCTATGTTCGCTCGATAGATATAGTGAACGAGCTTGGTTTTTCCAAGCCCAGCGTCAGCATTGCGATGAAAAAGCTCCGCGAAAACGGATACATCGAAATGGACGCCAACAGCTACATTTCCCTGACACCCGCCGGCATGGACATCGCCGACAAAATATACACCCGCCACCGCGTTCTGTGCGACTTCCTTATCCGCATAGGCGTCAGCGAACAGACCGCCGCCGAGGACGCCTGCAAAATTGAGCACGACCTCAGTGACGAGACATTTGAAATGATGAAAAAGCACATTGCCGGTATGCACGACGACGCGAAGTAAGCCGCTCAGTCGCCAATAAGAAACCAAAAGCCAAACGGAAAATCTGCAAACAACGCAGGATTTTCCGTTTGGCTTTATTTCGCACCCGAGAGCGGGCTTACTCCTCCCAGTTGTGGTAGACGTTCTGCACGTCGTCATTGTCCTCGAACATCTCTATCATCTTGGAGATATTCTTGATGTCGCCCTCGTCGGTGAGCTTGATGTAGCCGTTCTGGGGAATCATCTCGTCCTGCGCGGAGAGCAGCGAGTAGCCTTTGGCGGTGAGCGCTTCGGAAACGGTCACCACGGCGTCGGGCTGGCAGTAGACGTTGAATATGCCCTCGTCCGGCTCAAAGTCGTCCGCGCCCGCGTCCAGAGCGTCCATCATAACGGCGTCCTCGTCCAAGTCCTCGTCCTCGTTGTCGATGACGATAACTCCCTTGCGGTCAAACGACCAGCTCACGCAGTTGGCCGCGCCCAAGTTTCCGCCATACTTGTCGAAGTAGTGGCGAACCTCGGAGGCAGTGCGGTTGCGGTTGTCGGTCATGGCCTCGACGATTATGGCCACGCCGCCCGGGCCGTAGCCCTCGTAAGTGACGCGCTCGTAGTTGGCGGTGTCGCCTGAGCCGAGCGCTTTGTCTATGGTGCGCTTGATGTTGTCGTTCGGCATGTTGGCCGCCTTTGCCTTGGCGATAACCGTGGCAAGGCGAGAGTTGTTGGCGGGGTCGCCGCTGCCGCCCTCTTTAACGGCTACTATCATTTCGCGCGCTATTTTTGTGAATGCCTGAGCGCGCTTTGCGTCCGCCGCGCCCTTTGTTTTTTGTATATTGTGCCATTTGGAGTGTCCGGACATTTTTATATCAGCTCCCTGAATAAATAATTAACTATGGTATTTTAACACATAAATACGGCTGTGACAAGCCTTATGACAGCTTTTTCATCAGCATTGAGGCCGCGCGGAGCATAAGGCGCTTCGTACCCACGCCGTCGAACGCCACTTCCACAAGGAAATCCCCGCCCATAGGCGTCATGGAGACTATCATGCCCTTGCCGAAGGAGCGGTGCTCCACCATGTCGCCGACCTTGAAGCTGGGCGGCGTTTTTTTCGTCTCGGCGGTAATGATAGCGCGAATAGCCGCTTTTTTGTCGGGCGCGGGCTTTTTCACCGGCGTGCGCGGCGGCGCTGTAAAGGCGGGTGCAGAAGGTGCAGGCGCAGATACAGAACTGCCGTAGGACCACTCGCGTGTCTCCACAGGCCGCTCGATATGCTCGTCGGGAATTTCGCCCAAGAAGCGCGAGGTGCGGTTGTAGCTTGTGTGGCCGAACAGCATGCGCTGCTTGGCCGCCGTAATAAAGAGCCTGCGCTGCGCGCGGGTTATGGCAACGTAGCAGAGCCTGCGCTCTTCCTCCAATTCCTCGTTATCGCCGAGAACGCGCATACTGGGGAAAATATTTTCCTCCGCTCCCGCGATGAACACGTTGGGGAACTCCAAGCCTTTAGCCGAGTGTATCGTCATCATGGCAACGCAGTCGGCGTCGGGGTCAAGCGTGTCGAGGTCGGTGTAGAGCGCCACCTCGTCCAAGAAAGCGTGAATGGAGTCGTCGCCCGTCTCGTTCATAAATGTGATGATATTGGACTTCAGCTCGCGCACGTTTTCAATGCGGGTTTGGTTTTCCTGCGTGGCCTTGGCCTCCAGCGCGCGGATATAGCCCGTTTTTTCAATCAGCTCATCAAAGAACTTGTCCGCGGACAGCGTTTCCGCGCTCTCACGCAGCGCATCTATCATCTGCGAGAACAGCTTCAGTTTGGCGGCGGTGCGCTCCAGCTCCGGCCACAGCTCGGAGCCGCTGATGACGTCGAAAATGGACGTTCCCTGCTCCTGCGCAATCGTCGCGGCGCGCTCAACCGTCAAGTCTCCGATGCCGCGCGCGGGCGTGTTGATTATTCTGATAAGCCGCAAATCGTCCGCAGGGTTGACCGCCACCCACATATAGGACAGAATATCCTTAATCTCCGCGCGGTCAAAGAACCTTGTGCCGCCGTAAATGCGGTAGGGTATGCCGCGCCGCTTCATGGCGTACTCAAGCGCGTTTGACTGTGCGTTCAGACGGTAAAGCACGGCGCTGTCGCTGAAGTGCCCGCCCTCCGAGACTAAGTCGAATATCTTGTCCGCTATGTACTGCGCCTCCGCGTCTTGGTCTCTGGCGACGAACATAACCGGCATTTCGCCCATGTCCGCGTCTGTCCAGAGACGCTTGCCCTTGCGCGAGGTGTTGTTGGCGATGACCGCATTGGCGGCGCTGAGAATATGTCCCGTACTGCGGTAGTTCTGCTCTAACTTTATGACGCGGGCATTTTTATAAAGATGCTCGAATTCTAAAATGTTCTTGATAGTCGCGCCGCGGAACTTGTATATGCTCTGGTCGTCGTCGCCGACAACGCAGATGTTTTGGCGTCCTCCCGCGATAAGGCCCGCGAAAAGGTACTGCATATTGTTCGTGTCCTGATACTCGTCGATGAGGACATAGCGGAACTTGTGCTGGTAGTGGGTGCGGACGTCCTCGTTTTCCTGAAGCAGCTTGACGGCGTTGGCGAGCAAGTCGTCAAAGTCCATGGCGTCGGCATCCTTCAGTCGGCGCGTATACTCGGCGTAAATCATGGCCATGCCCTTGCGGTAAACGTCGTTGACCGCGTTGGCCTGCGCCAGCATTGCTTCGGGCGTAACGAGCTCGTCGCGGGATTTGCTTATGAACGACAGCACAGGCCGCGGAGCATACTTTTTTTCGTCCAAATTCATGTCGCGCACTATGCGCTTGACAACGCTCTGGCTGTCGGCGGTGTCGTATATCGTGAAGTCGCGCGAGTAGCCCAGACGGTCCGCGTTGGCGCGCAGGATACGCACGCAGGCCGAATGAAATGTCTGCGCCCATATCTCCTCGCTCCTCGGTCCCAGCGCCGCGGCCAGACGGCTTTTCAGCTCGCCGGCGGCCTTGTTGGTGAAGGTTATGGCCAGAATCTCCCACGGCTGCGCGGGACGCAGCGCCGCCGCCCATGTCGCATCATCGGAAGGACCGGCCTCCATGGCGGCAATGTCCTCCTCGGTAGCGTCGGACGGAACCTCGTCGGAGTCGGAAGCGCAGCCGTACTTGACAAGGTTGACAATGCGGCTTATAAGCACCGTGGTCTTGCCGCTCCCCGCTCCCGCCAGCAGCAGCAGCGGCCCCTCCGTAGCCATAACCGCCTTCCTCTGCGGCGGGTTCAGCCGCGAAAACTCACCCTCGATAAGCCTCCTACGCGCCGCAACATATCTTTGCTTAAATTCCTCTGTCATTATTCTCTCCTCAAGCATTTATCGGCGCTATTATACACCATATTTCCCGCAAAAACAAGCCGCAGAAAACGGCGGCGTCCGGCTTTAATCTCGTCGGACACCGCCGGAGTTTAATTTATTCTGACCTACTGCTTGTCCCAGTCGGCGTTTAGGCGGCTTTCGGCCTCGAATAGGGAGATGTTCTGCTCCTTGGCTATGCGGGCGAGGTCGTCGTACTCCCACTTGCGCCTCGTGACGCCCCAGCCGTTGGCGGTCTTGCGGCGCGCGGCGCCGCAGGGCGTTTCGCGCTCGCTTGTTGCGCGTTCCAGTTCGCAGCGTCGGCAGAGATTTTCACGCACGCCGAGGGTTGTGGTATTGGCAAATATGCACCGCAGCACGCGCTCGCGGTCAGCTTGGCGGCAGAGCGCGCTCAGCATGACCGCGGGGCGCGACTTCTTCATGCCGATAGACGTTGTCCAGACGTCCAGCGCGCCGCAGTCAAAAAGGCGCTCCATAGCAAAGCCTATCTGCTCGCCTGTCATGTCGTCAAGATTACAGCTAAGCTCCACAACCTCCGCGCTCCGCTCCGCCGACGTGCCAAAAAAGGCGCGGACGCCGTTCACGCGGCCGGCGAACTCGCGCTGACCCAAGCCGAGGCCGATTTTGTCCACGCTCATTGTCGGCATTGAGCCGAAGTCCGAGACAAAATACTTCAGCAGCGCCGCGCCCGTGGGGGTACAAAGCTCGCCCTGCACTTCTCCGCCGTATATAGGAACGCCGCGCAGCAGCTCCGCCGTGGCGGGAGCGGGCACGGGCAGCAGTCCGTGCGCGCACTGCACGCTCCCCGCGCCGACGTGTACGGGCGAGGCGGCAATTTTGTCCGGCGCAAGATGATGCAGAGCAAGGCAGACGGCGGTCACGTCGGCCACGGCGTCCAGCGCGCCGACCTCGTGGAAATGCACCTGCTCAACCGCTGTGCCGTGTACCTTGCTCTCGGCGTCGGCTATCAGGCGGTAGACCTCCAGCACCTGCCGCCTCACCTCCACGGGCGCGGCAAGGTGTGAGACAATATGCTCTATGGAGTGCAGAGAACTGTGGCTGTGGTGCTCATGCCCGTGTTCATGCCCATGCTCATGCCCATGCTCATGTTCGTGTTCATGCTCGTGGTGGCTGTGCTCATGCTCGCCGTGTATGGAAACGCTCATGCGCGCGCCGGTTATCCCGCTCTGCGCCGCCTCACTAAGCGTGAACTCCACATCGGGAATCCCCAGCGCGTTCAGCTCGCGCAAAAACTGTTCCTTATCCGGCATCAGTTCCGCCAGCGCCGCAGAGAGCATATCCCCGGCCGCACCCATTGAGCAGTCAAAATACAGTATTTTCATTATTTCACCTCTCGGCCTGCGTTAATCTTCGCCGCCAGATAGCCTGCGCCGAAGCCGTTGTCGATGTTGACAACGCTGACGCCGGCGGCGCAGGAGTTGAGCATACTCAGCAGGGCGGAGAGGCCGCCGAAGCTCGCGCCGTAGCCCACGCTTGTAGGTACGGCAATCACGGGGCAGTCCGCCAGCCCGCCTATCACCGAGGCCAGCGCGCCCTCCATTCCGGCAACCGCCACAATAACGGAGGCGCTGCAAAGCGTGTCCAAGTGTGCCAGCAGGCGGTGCAGCCCCGCCACGCCGACATCGTAGAGCCGCGTGACGCTGCCGCCGAAAAACTCCGCCGTCAGCGCAGCCTCCTCCGCCACGGATATATCGCTTGTTCCGCCGGTGGCCACAACAATGCTGCCGCGCCTGCTCTCGGGCAGTCCGTCGACAATGCCTATGCGCGCCGCTTCTCGGTAGTCAAGCTCCAATTCTGCGGACAGAGCCTCCGCGCTCTCCGCGCCGAGCCGCGTTATCAGCACGCGCTTTTCGCCTTGAGCGAGCAGTGCCTTGGCAATCTGCAAAATCTGCTGCGGCGTTTTTCCGGCTCCGTATATCACCTCCGCGGTCCCTTGGCGCAGAGCGCGGTGGGTGTCCACCTTGGCAAAACCGAGGTCGGTGAACGGCGCGGTCTTGAGGCGCAAAAGAGCCTCGTCAACGCTCACCTCGCCCGCTTTGAGAGCTTCAAGCAATTCCCTTGTGTCATTGGCCATTTCCGCGCCTCACTTTTTGAACAGCGCCGATTTCAGCGCGCCGCGCGGGTCTTTGATGAGCAGCGCCGCTATCCAAATCACAAGCCCCAGCGCCACCGCGGAAAGGCCGAGAAAGGCGTCGTTTAACATATCCGACGGCTCCGGCGTGAACAGTACCGCGCCGAGCTCGCTATACTCCGCCACGGCGTCCACAAGCCACATAAGCGAGGCGCCCCAGTACAGCCAGCAGAGCACGCCGACCATCATCGTGCCTTTCGGCGCGGTGCGGTACCACACCGCTGTGGCAATGACGGCGGCGAACACGGTTATCAGCAGCGTCAACTCACTCACCCCGCTCGGAGGCGGCCTTCGCGGTTTTTGCCTTGATAACTGCCAGCATCAGGCACCAGACGGCTGTTATCAGCGCCGCCATGCCTAAGCCGACCGTGAGCATTTCGCTCACCATCACCGCGGCGCTCGCGCTGTCTCCCGCGGCGGTCAGGAACGGGAACCAAGGCACAACCTCGCCGTGCCAAACGTGCTCAAAGCACAGCAGCGCGCTGCCGCCCCAGAGCAGACGGTTCAGCCAGCCGAGTTTTTTCGACGCGGGAATAATCGCGCTGTCGTGCTCCGCGGTCTGCGCCTCGGCGCGGGATTCTTTCTTTTTCAGTTCATGGGCAATAACGGTGGTGACAACGGCCTCCGCCGCCGGAATGATGAAGCAAGCCATTTTTTATTCCTCCAAAATTAAAAATATGCCGCAGGGCGCGGCGGAACCACGCTCCCGCCCGCTGCCCTCGCGGCAACGATGTTGAAAATATAGAACAGGCAAACCCCTGCGGGGCGCTCTCCCCTTCGCGGGGAGATGATTATGTTAATAGTATAGCACATAAGCAGGCTGCGGCGCAACAGCTTTTTTATTCGAGCGGTGCGCCGCCGGTGTCCGCGCGGGCAAAAAGGGGCTTGAATTTTGGCGGATATGGGATATAATAAGGATAAATCAAGAAAGACCCCGCGGCTTATCGGCACAGGACAAAAAACTGCTGTTAAGGTGGATACACTATGAAAAGACAGGGAATATCAAACAACGTCATACGGCGGCTGCCGCAGTACCTCAGAAAGCTGGACGACCTCACCTATAAGGGCGTGGAGCGCATCTCCTCCAGTGAGCTGGGCGTGCAGATGGGGCTGACGCCGTCGCAGATACGTCAGGATTTTTCCTGCTTCGGTGAGTTCGGTCAGCAGGGCTACGGCTACAACGTCCGAGCGCTGCGGGCGGAGATTGCCAATATCCTCGGCATGGACAGAGACTACTCGGTAATCCTCGTCGGCGTCGGTCACATAGGCCAGAGCCTGATACAAAACTTCGACTTCAGCCGCTACGGCTTCCGCTTCATGGGCGCGTTTGAAATACGCAAGGAGCTTGTCGGCACCGAGATTGCCGGCTCCATAATCATGGACGCGGAGTATCAGGACGAGTTTATCCGCCAGAAGAACATCGACATTGCCATACTCTCCGTGCAAAAGCGCCGCGCGCAGGCTGTCACGAACCGCCTCGTGCGCAGCGGCATACGCGCAATTTGGAACTTCACCGACGTCCACGTTGACGCGGGCGACCCCAATGTTATTGTGGAGGACATCTATTTTTCGGACAGTCTGCTGTCGCTGAGCTACCGCCTTTCCATTGAGGACAAGTCGGGCGCGGACAAGCACATCTGAGAATGCCGATGAAAAAACGCCTTATTTGCTTCCTTTCAGCCTTGGCGCTGCTGACCGCGGCCATCGGCGGCACGGCGCTGGCCTCCGCCGGAAGCGCGGACGACCCGCTTATATCCCTCAGCTATATAACCGACACGTTTATCCCCCAAGTGCGCGCAGCGTGGACCGAGCTTGTGTCCGCGGCGCAGGAGAGTACGTCTGACAGCGAAGCCGCGCTCTCCTCTGTTGTCCTCCCCGCCGGTTCCACGGTGACGCTCGGCGAGGGGGAGTATATTGTTGCGCTCTCGGGCCGCTGCCGCTTTACGGATATATCCGGCAGCGTCGTCAACGTCGCCGTCGGCGCGGAGGCGGGAGTAGGCGGGCTGAATACGTATGAGCGCTACATCGTCTGCGAGGACTCTTCCGTGACAGTCACGGCTGCGGAGTACTCGACCGCTATGGTTTCCGCCGGTGCGGTCACGGAAATAAACGGTTCGCCGTTTGCGGACGTGCAGCCGAGCGACTGGTTCTATGACGACGTGCTGGCCGCCGTAGAGCGCGGTCTTGTCAACGGCATAACGCCGACTGCCTATGAGCCTTACAGCGGGCTGACGCTGGCCGAGACGATTAAGTTAGCGGCGTGTATGCACCAGCTGTGGTACGAGGGCTCCGTCACGCTCTCCAACGGCGAGGAGCAGTGGTACGACAGCTATGTGGACTATGCTTATGAAAACGATATAATTTCCGACGATTACACCGGCCTTGCCGCCGAGGAGTACAACGAGGCTGTGACGCGCGCCGTGTTTGTTGTAATATTCTACGCCGCTCTGCCCTCGCGCGAGTACACGGCGATTAACGACATTGCCGACGGAGCGATACCCGACGTCAGCGAGGACGACAGCTTCTGCAGCGAGGTTTACGCCTTCTACCGCGCGGGAATCCTCACGGGTCACACGGCGGACAGCGGCTACGAGGCGAACGCCTTTGCCGGAGACACCGGTATACTGCGCAGCGAGGCGGCGGCGATTATGAACCGTATGTTTGACGAGAGCGCGCGCGTTGAGTTCAGCATTGAGTAAGAGACAAAAGGAGCTGCGTAAAATATGTCCGACCTTATAGCGGCGATTGCCACGGGAAACGTCCTCGCAGGAATAGGCATAATACGCCTCAGCGGAGAGGGCGCGCTGCGGGCTGTGGACGCGGTTTTTGACCCTATGGCCGGCGCTCCGGCCTCCGAGCGCGCGGACAGGCAGCTTGTTTACGGCAGACTGCACGACGCGGCGGGGCGCACGCTGGACTGGTGCCTTGCCACCGTGAGCCGCGCGCCGAACAGCTACACGGGCGAGGACACGGCGGAGCTGCAGTGCCACGGCTCGCCGATGGCGCTGCGCGAGGGGCTGAACGCCCTGTTCGCGGCGGGGGCAAGACAGGCGAAGGCGGGCGAGTTCACCCGCCGCGCGTTTTTGAACGGCAAGCTCGACCTCACGCAGGCCGAGGCCGTGATAGACCTCATACACGCGGACACCGCCGCCGCAGCCGTCAACGCCGCGGCGCAGCTGGGCGGCGCTATGCATCGGCGCATAGAGAGCGTCTACAGCTCGCTGGCCGACATATCCGCGCACTACCACGCGGTGATAGACTACCCCGACGAGGACATAGAGCCCTTCGAGCTGGCGGCTTACGAAAAGCAGCTTAGTGAGGCCGCCGCGTCGCTGAGCTCTCTCCTGAAGGCCTCGGAGCGGGGCAAAATACTGCGCGAGGGAGTTTCCGCGGCGCTCATAGGTGCGCCGAACGCGGGAAAATCCTCGCTGCTGAACGCGCTTGTCGGCTTCGACAGAGCCATAGTCACACCCGTACCGGGCACAACGCGCGACACGGTGGAGGAGAGCGCGGTGCTGGGCGGCGTCAAGCTGCGGCTGACGGACACCGCCGGACTGCGTGACGCCGCGGACGAGATTGAACGTCTGGGCGTGGAGCGCTCCCGCGCGGCGGCGGAGCGTGCGGAGCTGGTGATTGCGGTCATCGACGGCTCGCAGGAGCTTGACAGCGCCGCCGAAGAGACGCTGCGCATTGCCGCCTGCGCCCCGCGCCGCATCACGGTGCTGACAAAATCAGATATTGCCGTTCGCGCCAATGTCGCGGGGGCTGTGCGCCTGAGCAGCGTCACGGGCGAGGGACTGGATGCGCTGGAGGCAGCAGTGGCGGAGATGTTTGCCGAGAGCGAGCCGACCGCCGAGGGTGAAATTTTGACAAATACGCGCCAGACGGATGCCGTCGCGCACGCTTTAGACTATATAAACGCCGCCCGCGAGGCTCTTGCCGACGGCTTTATGCCGGACGCGGTGCTGACCGAAACTGAGGGCGCAATGTCCGCGCTGGGCGAGCTGACCGGCAGAACCGTGCGCGAGGACGTTACCGACCGCATATTTGAGCGCTTCTGCGTCGGCAAGTAAAACGCAAAGCTGGCAATTTCAAGTGTTGACACTTGGTCGGGCTGCGTGGTATAATCTCAAATATTAAAATAGATTATAAAATCTATTCTACTTTTTGCAGAGGTGAGGTAAGTGGTGAAGTTTATCACCGCCGCGCAGGCCGCGGCGCTCATACCTGACGGAGCGGGCGTTGGCGTGGGAGGCATGGGTCTTTCCGGCTGGCCGGAGGAGATTGCCTGCGCCCTGCGCGACCGCTATAACGCCACGGGGCACCCGAAAAATCTTTTTCTGCATCAGGGCTGCGACATTGGCGACTGGGCGGAGCGCGGCGTCAGCCGTCTGGGAGAAACCGAGCCGGGAATGGTGACGCGCTGGACGTGCGCGCACATGGGCTCGGCCTTTGCCATGCACCCGCACGTTAAAAACGGCGATATTGCGGCGTGGATGCTGCCGCAGGGCGTAATTATGAACCTCTGGCGCGCAATAGGCGCGGGACGGCCGGGCGTGCTGACCAAGGTCGGCCTCGGCACGTTCGTTGACCCCCGCTGCGGCGGCGGGCGCGTGAACTCCGCGGCCAAGGGCTCCTTTGCCGAGGTCGTCTCTTTCGGCGGCAAGGAGTATTTGTTTTATAAAAGCTACAATGTGGACGTTGCCCTGCTCCGCGGCTCTGTGGCCGACGAGGACGGCAACATCACATTTGATTACGAGAGCCTCATCCACGAGGGCTACGACATTGCCAACGCGGTACATAACAGCGGCGGCATCGTTATTGTTCAGGTGCAGTACATAGCCAAGTCCGGCACGCTCAGCCCCCAGCGCGTGCGCATACCCGCGGCGCTCGTGGACTATGTTGTCGTGGCCACCGACCCGCGCGCCTGCTGGCAGGAGGAAAAGACGGAGTTCGACCCCTCCATATCCGGCCAGCAGCACAAGCCTATGCGCAAAATTTCCCCCGCGCCGCTCGATGAGCGCAAGGTCATTGCCCGCCGCTGCGCAATGGAGCTAAGGCGCGGCGACCTCATAAACCTTGGCGTCGGCATACCCTCCGGCGTCGGGCGCATACTCTCGGAGGAAAACTGCATAGGGCTTGTCACCACGAGCGCGGAGAGCGGCGCCATCGGCGGCGTGACCTCCTACGCGCCCAGCGCGGCCTTCAATTCCGAGGCGTTCATACCCCACTGCGATATGTTCAACCTCATCACCGGCGGCGGATTGGACGTGACGATACTGGGCATCGGGCAGATTGACCGCTTCGGCAACAACAACGTCCACCAGTTCGGCGGGCGCATCACCGGCTGCGGCGGGTTCATAGACATAACCCACGCCACGCCGCGGCTCGTGTTCTGCGGCACGCTGACCGCCAAGGCCAAACTCGCCGTGCATGACGGCGTGCTGGAAATTCTCAGCGAGGGCAGCCACCGCAAGTTTGTCCGCGACGTGGACTCCGTGACCTACGCCGCCTCCCGCCGCGCGGAAAACCAAGAGGTTCTGTACGTCACCGAGCGCGCGGTGTTCAAGCTGACGGACGGCGGCCTGACAATGACGGAAATAGCCCCCGGCCTCGACCCCGAGCGCGACGTGCTCTCCGCCATGGACTTCCGCCCCGCCATATCCCCAACCCTCAGCGAAATGCCCCCCGGCATATTCCGAGAGCAATGGGGAGAGCTGCGGAAATATATTGACGGTATAGAAGAATAAATTAAATAAAGGCTCTGCTAAAACAAATGGCACAAGGCCGAAAAATGTCGGGACGCCCCATGCATGGGAGCGTCCCGACGTTTGTTTTTCTGTTGTTCTTCATCAGCGCAGCGTGGGGGCGGGTTGTTCGCGCTGGGCGGTCTCCTTGGCTATGCGGCGGGCGTTGGAGAGCATTAGCTTCAGGCGGTTTTCCTGATTTACGCGCGTGGCGCTCGCATCGTAGTCAATGGCTACAATGTTCACGTCGGGGTTGCGCTCCTTGACAGGGCGCATCATGCCCTTGCCGATAATGTGGTTAGGCAGGCAGCCGAAGGGCTGGGTGCAGACAATGTTCTTGCAGCCGCTCTCCGCCAGCTCCAGCATTTCGTAGGTCAAAAGCCAGCCCTCGCCCATTTTGACGCCGTTTGACATATAGCTCTTGCCCAGCTCCGCCGTGCGCTCAAAGGGCATGGGCGGGTCAAACGTGCCTTCGCGCTCCATAACGGCAATCATGTCGCGCTTTTTCTTGCAGAGGTATTTATACGCCAAATTGTTCACATGGTGCGACAGCGGGCCGCGGCCGTAGAGCTTGTAGTCGATGACGCCGTTATAAGTGGCGTAGAGCAGAAAGTCCAGCAGCCCGGGGACAACGACCTCCGCGCCGTTGCGCACCAAGAAAGCCTCGAGGTCGTTGTTGCCGAGGGGCGAGTACTTGACGAATATCTCGCCCACAACGCCGACCTTGACCGTGTCTCGCCGCTCGCGCGGTATGGAGGCGAAGTCGCGGGTTATTTCCAGATAGTTGCGCTTGATGTCGGCGTATTTTATCCGCCTCCCCGCGCCCAGCTCGCGCCCCAAGCGCTCTACCCACTGCCCCGCCAGCTCTTCCGCCTCGCCCGCGCGCTTTTCGTAAGGCTTGCACTGGTTGACAAGCGACATGAGCAAGTCGCCGTAGGTGACGGCATAGAGCATACCGTAGAGCATGGAGGGCGTGAGGCGGAAGCCCGGGTGCTTTTCCAGCCCCGCGAAGGAGAAGGAGATAACGGGGACATATTCATAGCCCGCCTGCTTGAGCGCGCGGCGGAGCATGGGTATGTAGTTGCTGGCGCGGCAGCCGCCGCCGGTCTGGAAGTAAATCAGCGCCAGCTTGTGCGGGTCGTAGCGGCCGGAGGTGACGGCCTCCATGAACTGGCCAATCACCAAGATGGCGGGGTAGCAGGCGTCGTTATGGACATATTTCAGCCCCGCTTCCGCAATCTCCGGCCCCGAGGAGCGCAGCAGCTCCATCTTGTAGCCGAAGTTGGAGAGGTAGGCTTTTATCAGCTCAAAGTGCATCGGCAGCATGGTGGGTATGAGAATGGTGTAATCCCGCTTCATCTCCTCGGTGAAAGGTATGTAATCACTGCGCATTTTTGGCCTCTCTTTCCTCGACCGCGCCCAGAAGCGAGCGCAGGCGAATTTTCACAGCGCCGAGGTTGGTTATCTCGTCAATTTTAATCTGGGTGTAAAACTTTCCGCTCTCCTCCATAATGCGGCGCACCTCGTCCGTGGTTATGGCGTCCACGCCGCAGCCGAAGGACACGAGCTGCACCAGCTCCACGCCCTCATGGTCGCAGGCGTAGCGCGCCGCGCGGTAGAGGCGGGAGTGGAACGTCCACTGGTTGAGCACGTTTGTCTCCTGCGGCGCGGCGAGGTGGCAGATGCTGTCCTCGCTGACGACCACGAAGCCCAGCGAGACGGCGAGCTTATCTATGCCGTGGCCTATCTCGGGGTCGATGTGGTAGGGACGCCCCGCCAGCACCATGACGCGCTTGCCGCGCTCTTTGGCAAAGGCCAGTGCCCGCTCGCCCTCCGCGTGGAGGTCGGCGATATATTGATGATACTCGGCAAAGCCCGCATCCACGGCGCGCTTAAGCTCCGCGTGCGTGATAGTGGGGTCGTACTCGCTCAGGCAGCGCCCCAGCGTGCGCACAAGGGCGCGGGGAGAGTTTATGTTCAGGTACGGGTAGAGGAAGTCCACCGTTTTCAGCGACGGCATATTGCCGTTCAGCAGCTCCGCGTAGTAGGCCACGACGGGGCAGTTATAGTGGTTGTCGCTGGCGTGCTCGTCCACATTATATGTGAGGCTGGGGTAAAATATGAGCTTAACACCGCTGTCGATAAGCTGCTCGATGTGGCCGTGCATTATCTTGGCGGGGTAGCAGGCGGTGTCCGACGGAATGGAGAACTGCCCGCGCTCATACGTGCGGCGCGTTGAGAGCGGCGAGAACACGGTTTCGTAGCCCAGCGCGGTGAATATGCCGTGCCAGAGCGGAGCAAGCTCGAACATTCCCAGCGCCAGCGGCAGACCTATCTTCCCGCGCTTGCCCGGCGTGCCCGACAGGGAGCCGAGGCGCTCGCGCTTCCAGACGTGCAGGTTCGGCAGCAGCTCATAGTCCTTGGCTCCCAGCGCCTTTTGGCACTGGTTGCCGGAGATGAAGCGGCGGCCGTCGGAAAATATGTTGACGGTCAGGTGGCAGTTATTTGTGCATTTGCCGCAGACAGCGGAGCGGGACTCGTGGCGGAAGCTCTCCAATTCCTCGGCTGAGAGCAGCTCGCTGCGGTCAAAGCGCATTGCGTGCAGCGCCGCGCCGTAAGCGCCCATAAGTCCGGCAATGGCGGGGCGTATGACCTCGCCGCCCAGCTCTAACTCGAATGCGCGCAGCACGGCGTTATTCATAAACGTGCCGCCCTGCACGACTATATGCTGCCCCAGCTCCTCCGGCGTGGAGGCGCGGATAACTTTATAAATGGCGTTTTTGACGACGCTTATGCTGAGTCCGGCGGATATGTCCTCCACCGTTGCGCCGTCCTTCTGGCTCTGCTTGACGGAGGAGTTCATAAACACCGTGCAGCGCGAGCCGAGGTTGACAGGCGCGCGGCTGTGCAGACCCTTTTCCGCAAAGTCCGCCACCGTGCAGCCCATAGAGCGCGCGAACGTCTCGATAAACGAGCCGCAGCCGCTGGAGCAGGCCTCGTTGAGCATTATGGAGTCGATAGCGCCGCCGCGGATGCGGAAGCACTTTATGTCCTGCCCGCCTATGTCCAGTATGAAGTCCACGTCGGGGCGGAAGTGCTTGGCGGCGGTGTAGTGGGCTATGGTTTCCACAAGACCCTCGTCCGTGCGGAAGGCGTTTTTTATAAGCTCTTCGCCGTAGCCCGTGGCCGAGGCGCCGCAAATTTCTATTCTGTCGCCGCAGAGGGCGCGTATTTTTTTCAGTTCCGACAGCACTAATTCCACGGGACTGCCCTGATTGGGGCCGTAATAGGTGTAAAGCAGCTCCTTTTGCTCGGATATGAGCGCCAGCTTCGTCGTGGTGGAGCCGCAGTCCACGCCCAGCCACGCGCGGCCGGAGTAGCTCGCGATGTCGCGCCGCGGCACGTCGGCCTTGGCGTGGCGGGCGACGAAGGCGTCGTAGTCCGCGTCCGTCTCAAAAAGCGGCGGCATACGGTCGCGCCCGTATGTCATCTTGCCCGCGGAGCGCTCCAGCGCGTCTATAAGCGCCTCGCAGGTCGTGGGCTCGGAGTCCTCGCAGTATATGGCCGCGCCGTAGGCCACGGCAAAGCGCGCGTAGGGCGGGAATATGGCGTTGCCCTCCCCCAACTTCAGCGTGTCGCAGAAGCGCTCGCGCAGACCCTGACAGTAGTAGAGCGGGCCGCCCAAAAACATGACCTTGCCGCTTATCTCGCGCCCCTGCGCCAGTCCGGCTATGGTCTGGTTTACAACGGCCTGATAAATGCTGGCCGCCACGTCCGCCTTGCTCGCGCCTTGGTTCAGCAGCGGCTGAATGTCCGTCTTGGCAAAAACGCCGCAGCGGGAGGCTATGGGGTAAATGCGCTCGTGGTGCAGGCTGGCCTCGTCCATTTCCTCCACCGTCATGTTCAGCAGCACGGCCATTTGGTCGATGAACGCGCCCGTGCCGCCGGCGCAGCTGCCGTTCATGCGCTCGTCCAATCCGCCGTCGAAAAATATTACTTTTGCGTCCTCGCCGCCCAGCTCGATGACGGCGCTGGTGTCCGGCTCTAAGCGCTTGACAATCTCGCCCGTGGCGTAGACCTCCTGCACAAACGGCAGCTCCGCGGCCTCCGCCACGCCCAGCCCCGCCGAGCCGGAGATGCAGGCCGTCAGCTCCTGACCGCTCAGCATGGGCTCGATAGCGCGTATCATCTCCAGCGCCTTGGTGCGAACCTGTGAAAAGTGGCGCTCGTATTTTTCGTAAATAGGTTCTCCGTCCTTAGTCAGTACAATCTTCGCCGTGGTGGAGCCTATGTCCAGCCCGAGCGAAAGACGAGTTTTTTCAGCCATATATTACCTCTTTTGTATGATTAACGATTACTTTTCACGCTTATGGGCTTCAAACTTCGGTTCTGTGCCGTTTATCAGCCGCTTGATGTTGCCGCGGTGCATCCACGCCACAAGGAACATTTGGAACAGCAAAAGCCAGAAATCCGGCCAGATAACCCCCTTTGTCACCGCGCAGGTCACGGGCATAGCGACAGCCGCGACGAGCGAACCGACGGAAACTCGCTTCGACAGCGCAAAGCAGACGGCAAAGACTATGAGCGCCACGGCGATGAGCCGCCAGTCGAGGCACGCTCCCAGCGCCGCGCCAACGGCCACGCCCTTGCCCCCGTGGAAGCCAAAGAACACGGGAAAGCAGTGGCCGACGAGGCAGGCGCAGAGACCGGCGCAGAGGCCATAGTGTCCCCCGAGCGCCGAGCCGATAAGCGCCGCGGCAACGGTCTTGAGCACGTCGCCGACAAGCGTTATTACTCCGGAGCCCATGCCGTAAACTCTGGCAACATTGGTGGCTCCCGCGTTGCCGCTCCCCTGACGGCGCACGTCGGCGTGGAAGCGCAGCTTTGTGTAGAGCACGGCCACGCTGACAGAGCCGAGCAGATAACCGATAACGGCGGAAAGGATAAGCAGAAAGGCGTCCATTGAAGAAAACCTCGCGTGTTACAAAATTTCGATTAAGTTCGATTTATTATAGCTCCGAGACATAAAAATTTCATGAACATACTATGAATACGTTCTTTCCAAAGCATACCCTCAGCGGCGGGAAATGTCAAGCTGCAAAGTGATTATTATAGCGCATATCGCCGCAGTGCGGCGATATGCGCTATAATTAAGACTTATTTGTAATTGGCGGCGCCGAAAGTTTCTGTCGGTTATTCTTGACAAAGGCCGGCGGCGGTGATATATTACTTGAAAATTGAATATGCTTTGAGGGAGTAGTGACGCTTTCGAGCGCGGCAAGTCAACACACCGGCTGCGGCCTGGCTTGCCTTAATTAACGAGACTCAGCTTGGCTCTGCGGCCTTACACTTGACTACCGCGGAATATCTCGCTGCCCTCCTTTATGATTTCCGCTCAGGTATGGCTGCGGCCACCCCTGAGCTTTTTATATGGCGAAACGGCTCGAACGTCCGATTTTACAAAAGGAGAATGCTTTGTGGTACTGTTTTTTCAAATTATGCTCACCATGTTCATTGCGGAAATGGGGGACAAGACCCAGCTGCTGATGATTGCCATGACCTCGCGCTACAAGCTGCGCGACATCATCATCGGCTCCGTGGCCTCCATACTGGCGCTGAACGCGCTTGCGGTGGCGCTGGGCGCGCTGATTAGCGAGATAATCCCCACGTGGCTTATCAAGCTCATCGCGGGAGCCGCTTTTTTCTACTTCTCATGGTCCACGCTGCACGGCGGTGACGACGAGGAAAAGGAGCGCTCCGGCGTCGGCGCGGCGCACCCTATACTGTCCGTATTTGGCACGTTCTTCCTCGCGGAGCTGGGCGACAAGACGCAGCTGACCGCCATAACCTTTGCCGCCAGCGGCGGAGTGCAGAACGCCGTGACGGTCTGGCTGGCCTGCTCTATCGGCCTCTTTGCCGCCGACCTCATCGGTATGCTGCTCGGCTATCTGCTGAAAAAGAACACAAGCGGCAATTTCCTCAACACCGTGGCGTTCATCATCTTTGCCGTTTTCGGCTTCACCACCGTTGCCGAGGGGCTCGGCCTGCTGCTTGGCGGCGGAGCGCTGCGCTGGGCTGTCGCGGTTATAGTCGCCGCGGTGTTCGCCCT
The DNA here is from genome assembly GCA_021202845.1 of Oscillospiraceae bacterium. Classification (GTDB taxonomy): domain Bacteria; phylum Bacillota; class Clostridia; order Oscillospirales; family Oscillospiraceae; genus JAJQCF01. Next base: position 281,732 of record JAJQCF010000022.1, on the reverse strand, counting down.
GCTCTGCCTGCTTACGTGGCGCGGCAAGACGCGGGAGCGTTAAGCGCCGCGACGGTTATATCTTATTCATATAACGTAATTGTCGCCGTCCTGACCTGTCCGCATGAGGTCGGCTATGGTGTAGCCGTCGAAAAACTCGTTCATCACCTCGTTGAACCTCTGCCACATGGGGAGCGTGCGGCACTCGGCGGCGCGGGCGCAGGGCGAGGCGCACTTTTCAAGGCAGGAGACGGGCGCAAGGCTGCCCTCCGTCAGGCGGATAACGCTGCCGACGGTGTACTGCTCCGGCGGGCGGCTGAGCTTGTATCCCCCGCCCTTGCCGCGCAGGCCGACGAGCATTTTTTCCTGCACAAGAACTTTGAGAATAGTCTCCAAATATTTTTCCGATATTTCCTGACGCTCCGCTATCTCCTTCAGAGGGATATAGCGGTCGCCTTGGTGCTCCGCCAAATCCACCATTACGCGCAGCGCGTAGCGCCCCTTTGTTGAAACGAGCATGGTTTATTCGCTCCTTTGCCGATTGATTTACCCATTATACCACGCGGTTAATAGTATTTCAAACGTAAAATTTGCAAAATTGCTCTTGACACAGGCAAAGTCGGGGTGTATAATCCCATTAACCAATAAGAAAGGTTGGTAAATATCATGCTACACTGCATCTCTCCCGCCGCGGCGCGGCTGCGCCGATGTTGCTCGGGCCGAAAAACGAGGACAATATAAAAAACTATACTCAAAAAATTATTATGGAGGCTTAAAAATGAAAATATATACATCCGCAGACCAGCTCATAGGCAACACTCCCCTGCTGGAGCTTGTGAACCTTGAAAAGGAAGAGGCTCTGGAGGCCAAGATAGTCGGCAAGTTAGAGTACCTGAACCCTGCCGGTTCCGTCAAGGACCGCATTGCCAAGGCTATGATTGACGACGCCGAGGCCAGCGGCAGGCTGAAAGCCGGCTCGGTTATCATTGAGCCGACGAGCGGCAACACCGGCATCGGTCTGGCGTCCGTGGCGGCGTCGCGCGGCTATCGCATAATCATCGTCATGCCGGAGACCATGAGCGTGGAGCGCCGCCAGCTGATGAAGGCCTACGGCGCGGAGCTGGTGCTGACAGAGGGCAGCAAGGGTATGTCAGGCGCTATTGCCAAGGCGGACGAGCTGGCGGCGGAGATTCCCGACAGCTTCATTGCCGGACAGTTTGTCAACCCCGCCAACCCCGCCATTCACAAGGCCACAACCGGCCCTGAAATATGGGAGGACACCGACGGCAAGGTGGACATATTCGTCGCGGGCGTCGGCACCGGCGGCACAGTAACCGGCGTCGGCGAATACCTCAAGAGCAAGAACCCGAATATAAAAATTGTCGCCGTGGAACCCGCCGCCAGCCCCGTTCTGAGCAAGGGCGTATCCGGCAGCCACAAAATCCAAGGCATCGGCGCGGGCTTCGTCCCCGAGGTGCTGAACACCGCCGTTTACGACGAGGTCATAGCGGTAGAAAACGACGACGCCTTTGCTTACGGCAAGCGCATAGGCAGGACGGAGGGCGTGCTGGTCGGCATTTCCGCAGGCGCGGCACTCTGGGCAGCCGTACAGCTCGCCAAGCGCCCCGAGAACAAGGGCAAAACCATAGTCGCCCTCCTGCCCGACACCGGCGACAGGTACCTCTCCACCCCGATGTTTGCGGACTGATATATGGCGAGCGAACGACTTGAACTCAACCGCGCTCTCGCCCAGATGCTCAAGGGCGGCGTCATCATGGACGTTACCACGCCGGAGCAGGCGCAGATTGCCGAGGCCGCCGGAGCCTGCGCGGTCATGGCGCTCGAGCGCATACCCGCCGACATCCGCGCCGCGGGCGGCGTTTCGCGCATGAGCGACCCCAAGATGATAAAGGGCATACAGGCCGCGGTCTCCATACCCGTCATGGCCAAGTGCCGCATAGGCCACTTCGCCGAGGCGCAGATTTTGCAGGCCATTGAGATAGACTATATAGACGAGAGCGAGGTTCTCTCCCCCGCCGACGACAAGTACCACATCGACAAAACGCGCTTCGACGTGCCGTTCGTCTGCGGCGCGCGCGACCTCGGCGAAGCTCTGCGCCGCATTAACGAGGGCGCTTCCATGATACGCACCAAGGGCGAACCGGGCACTGGCGACGTTGTGCAGGCCGTGCGCCATATGCGCATTATGCAGGCGGAAATCCGCCGCCTCACCTCCATGTCGGAGGACGAACTCTACGACGCGGCCAAGGAGCTGCAAGTACCCTATGAGCTGGCGCTCTACGTACACGAAAACGGCAAGCTGCCGGTCGTGAACTTCGCCGCGGGCGGCATAGCGACGCCGGCGGACGCGGCGCTGATGATGCAGCTGGGCGCGGAGGGCGTTTTCGTCGGCTCCGGCATATTCAAGTCCGGCAACCCCGCCAAGCGCGCGGCGGCCATAGTCAAGGCCGTGACGAACTACACCGACGCCAAGCTGCTGGCAGAATTGAGCGAGGACTTGGGCGAGGCTATGGTCGGCATTAACGAGCAGGAGATACAGCTGCTTATGGCCGAGCGGGGAAAATAAGTCAAATAACAAATCAAGCGTCTTTGAACAAAGGGCGGCGGGTTCTCCGATTCCGGAGGCTCGCCGCTTTTTCCGCGGAAATCCTGCGTTTTCGCTCATTTCGCAGTTGACATATTGCGCGCAATCGGTTATAATCAAATCACATTTATCAAGAACGGGTGAGAGGATCAGCTCTGTGACCCCGTGCCAACCTGCGCCGCGGCGTAAGGTGGTCCTGCTGATAGCGATAAAGGAGTGAAATACGTCTGCAAGGGTTCCTCCGATATTGCGGAGGAGCCTTTTTTGCCGTAAAGCGCAAAAAAATGCTTTATATCAGCCAATGTTTATGCTACAATACAAAGAAAGGCGGAAGAAAATGAACATTAAAAGCTCAAACCGTGTGTTCACCTCCGAGTCCGTGACCGAGGGACACCCCGACAAAATCTGTGACCAGATATCCGATGCGGTTTTGGACGCCATTTTAGCCCAAGACCCGCAGGCGAGAGTGGCCTGCGAGACTATCACCACCACCGGCCTCATACTTGTTATGGGTGAAATTTCTACAAGCTGCTACGTGGACATTCCCGCCATTGCGCGAAAAACCGTCCGCGATATAGGCTACAACAACCCCGAATACGGCTTTGACGGCGGCTCCTGCACCGTGCTGACCTGCATAGACGAGCAGAGCTCCGACATCGCGCTGGGCGTGGACAACTCGCTGGAAGCGCGCGAGAGCCAAGCGGAAAGCGGCGACACCGGCGCTGGCGACCAAGGCATGATGTTCGGCTTCGCCTGCAACGAGACGCCGGAATTTATGCCCGCGCCCTTGGCCTTTTCGCACCGCCTCACCAAGCGTCTGGCGGCGCTGCGCAAGGAGGGCGTGCTGCCGTGGCTGCGTCCCGACGGCAAAAGTCAGGTCTCGGTCGAGTACGGCGCGGACGGCCGCGTCAAGCGCATTGAGGCCGTTGTCGTCTCCACCCAGCACTCGCCGGACATTGACATCTCCGAGCTGCGGCGCGAGATTGAGGAAAAGTGCATCCGCGCCGTGCTGCCCGCGGAGCTGCTGGACGCGGAAACCAAAATATTCATTAACCCCACCGGCCGCTTCGTCATAGGCGGACCCGTGGGCGACTCCGGCCTCACCGGCAGGAAAATCATTGTGGACACCTACGGCGGCTACGCGCCCCACGGCGGCGGCTGCTTCTCCGGCAAGGACCCGACAAAGGTTGACCGCTCCGCCGCTTACATGACGCGCTACATCGCCAAAAACATAGTGGCCGCGGGGCTTGCGGAGAGCTGCCTTATAGAGGCGGCCTACGCCATAGGCGTCGCCAACCCAGTCTCGCTCATGGTGGACACAAGCGGCACCGGCGTGCTGCCCGACGACCGTCTGGCAGAAATAATCCGCGAGAACTTTGACTTGCGTCCGGCGCAGATAATCCGCTGCTTGGATTTGCGCAGACCCATTTACCGCCAAACCGCCGCCTACGGCCACTTTGGCCGCACGGACTTAGACTTGCCGTGGGAGCGCACGGACATGGCGGAAACGCTGAAAAAATATATTCAACACACTTAATTCTTAACATTTGAATTGGAGAGAGCATGGCTTTTGAAAAAGACCGCGAGGACATAATAGAAGGGCGCAACGCCGTGACGGAGGCTCTGCGCGCAGGGCGGAGCATTGAAAAGGTGTTTATAGCCTCCGGCGAGACGGACAAAACGCTGGCCTTTATCGCATCCAAGGCCAAGGCCGCGGGCATACCCGTTTCCGAGACCGACCGCCGCCGCTTGGACGCCATGAGCGCCACGCACTCACATCAGGGCGTCATAGCTCTGGCCGCGGCGCGCGCCTATGCCGACATTGACGAGATATTCCGCCGCGCTGAGGAGCGGGGCGAAGCGCCGTTCGTCATTGTCTGCGACGAGATTTCCGACCCGCACAATTTGGGCGCAATCATCCGCTCCGCCGAGTGCGCGGGGGCGCACGGAGTGATTATCCCCAAGCGCCGCTCCGCAGGGCTGACCGCCATTGTGGACAAGACGAGCGCAGGAGCCGCGGAGTATATGGCCGTGGCGCGCGTTGCCAACCTCAGCAGCGCGATAAAGCAGCTCAAGGAGCGCGGGCTGTGGGTGTTCGGCACGGCTGCCGACGCGCCGCAGACGCTGTGGCAGGCCGACTTGAGCGGCCCTGTCTGCCTTGTGATAGGCTCCGAGGGCGACGGCATGAGCCGCTTGGTCGCCGAGAACTGCGACGGGCTTGTCAGCATTCCCATGCGCGGACACATCAGCTCCCTCAACGCCTCCAACGCCGCGGCAATAATGATGTACGAGGTACTGCGTCGGCGGACAATGTAACGAAAACTTCAATCGACAGGAGACAACATGGACCCTAACGAGCGCGATGACGAAAAAGTATATATCCGCAATGCCGAATTGCACGACGACTACGCGCTGGACGACATAATGGCCGAATACGGCGAGCCTGACCGCCCCGCGCCGCCCGCCGAGGACTTGGAAAACACACTGCGCCACATCATACTGGACGCAATAGACGGCGCGGACAGCGTGGCCGGCGCCAGCTTCTCCAGCCTTGACGATATGCTGGACGACGCAGTGGAAAAGACCATAGCCGAGGTTGACGCCGCCAAAGCCGACAAGCAGGAGCCGGAGCCGGACGAAGACGCGCCCGACCCAACGGAGGATGTCGAACCAACGGAGGCCGCGGACACGGAACAGCCGGTGAACAGCGAACCTGAATTTTCCGAGGTCAGCCTCAGCGACGAGGCTCTGCCCTCCGGCGGCACGGAGTACGCATCCCCCGACTTCCCCGAGGAGGACATTCCGCCCACCGACATCGACGAGGAGCGGCGCGAAAAGGCCAAGGAGCGCTTTCTCTCCCCGCTCGTGGCGGTGCTGGCGCTCATTGCGCTGCGGCGCGGCCAGCGCAGCGGCGGCGAGGCGCACGCGCCCACGGTTGAGGACGAGCAGCTGCCCGACCCCAACCCCAAAAAGGCCGCGAAGCACTACGCCTCCCAGCTCGCCTCGCTCAAGCTGCGCGGCAGACTAACTGCCGTGCTGAGCATTGTGCTGATTTACATCTCGTTTGCCTCGACCTCTGCGCTGCCGCTTTTCGGCGCGCTGGGCAGCAGCAGCCGAGCGCTCTGCCTGACGCAGATAATTTTGCTTCTCACCGTCATGCTGACGGCGCTCGATATATTCACTGCCGGAATTGCCTCCATGTGCCGCGGCAGGCTCGGACACGAAACGCTGGCCGCCCTCAGCGCCGTTTTCTGCGTTCTGGACGCCGCTGTCTCCGCCGCCGCGGGCTTGGACTACGGTCTGCCGTTCTGCGCGGTCGCCGCCTCGGCGCTCTGTGCCGAGCTCTGGGGCGCTTACTACACCTGCCGCGCCTACCGTCACAGCTTCAGGGTGCTCGGCTCCAGCTCCGGCTTTTACTCCGTCACCGGCGAATACGGCGTCACGGATAAGCACGTCGCGCTCATGAAGTCGCACCTCGGCGCGGAGGGCTTTATCCGCCGCAGCGAGCAGGCAGATATTTCCGAGTACGCATACTCCGCCATAACGCCGTTCCTGCTGGCGGCAGCGGTCATATTCTCGCTCTTGGCCACGGTCTTTCACGGCAGCGCGGGCGCTTTCCTCCACTGTCTGGCCTCGCTGACGGCGGTTTCGTCCTCGTTCAGCGCAGCGCTGGCCTTCGCTCTCCCCTACGCGGTCACGGCGCGCGATTTGGCGCAGTCCGGTGCGGCCATAGCGGGCTGGGAAGGCGCGCGCGACATCGGCCTGAGCCACAGCGTGGTGATAACGGACACGGACGTTTTCCCCTCGGGAACCGTCGCTGTCTCCGGCATACGCATACTTGAGGGCGCTTACACAGACAAGGTTGTGTCCTACACCGCCAGCGTGCTCACGGCCAGCGGCTGCGGACTGGTTCACGCATTTTCCACCCTCATGCGGCGCAACGGCTGGACGCTCTGCCGCGTGGAGGGCTTCGAGCCGCACGACGGCGGCGGCATGACCGCGGTTGTCAACGGCGAGAGCGTGTGCATAGGCGGCTCGGCCTTTATGAACCTGATAGGCGTCCGCGTACCGCAGAAGCTGAACGCAAAAAGCTCCGTCTACACGGCCATAAACGGCACGCTCGTGGGCATATTTGAAATCACCTACACCCCTACCGCCTCCGTTCAGGGCGCGCTGGCGGTGCTGCTGCACTCCAACCAACGCCCCGTTTTCGCCACACGCGACTTCAACATCACGCCCGCGCTGATAAAGCAGCTTTTCCGTATGCCGACTGACAGGTTCGACTTCCCCGCCTACGCCGAGCGCTGCCGCATCTCCTCCGCCGAGCCTGACGAGCACTCCCGCACGGACGCCGTCATCACGCGCGAGGGCATGGGACCGCTCGTGGACGTATCCGACAAGGGCTCGCGGCTCTACCGCTGCGCGCGCATATCCGTCGCCATATCCGCCGCGGGGTCGGTTCTGGGACTTGTGCTGCTGTTCATGCTGTTCTGGGCGGGCGCTTACTCCAGCGCCGGAGTTTCCAATGTTCTGACATTTATGCTGCTCTGGCTCATCCCCTGCATCGTCCTCACGCTGAGTCTGAAAAAATAGCGCAAAAATATATAAAATTATTGTTGCAAAGCGGACGTTGATAGTGTATAATGTTAATGTTGTAAACTTTTAACTCGTACCCTTATTAAAGGGATAATCAATATTCAATTTCAATATAAGGAGAGAAACATTCATGACGACGAAGAACCTGCGCAACGTCTGCCTCATGGGACACAGCAGCTCCGGCAAGACCACTCTGGCCGAAAATATGCTGTACACCACCGGTGCCATAGACCGTCAGGGCCGCACGCCGGACGGCAACACAGTATGCGACTATGACCCGGAGGAAATCAAACGCCAAATCTCCATTTCCGCAGCCATAGCGCCGATTAACTACGGCGGCTGCAAAATCAATGTTCTGGACTGCCCGGGATTTTTTGATTTTGCCGGCGAGACTATGAGCGCCACCCGCGCAGCAGAGGCAGGAATTATTTTCTGCTCCGCCAAGGACGGCATCGCTGTCGGCGCGGAGCGCGCGTGGAAGCGGCTGAAGAAAATCAATATGCCCACGCTCTTCTATATCTCCAAAACGGACGAGGAGCACGGCGACTTCGCGTCCGTACTCTCCGCTTTGCAGGAAAAATACGGCTCCTCCGTCTGTGCGGCGGCCTGCCCGACCTCCGACGGCACGGGAGTTATAGACCTTGTCCACAACGTGGCCTACATCACCTCCGGCGGCAAGACCACCACCGCCGACATTCCCGCGGCTGACGCCGACACCGCCGAGTCTCTGCGCGAGGCGCTCATGGAGTCCGCCGCCGGCGCTGACGAGGCGCTCATGGAAAAATACTTTGAGGACATGACGCTCTCCGAGGCTGACATTGTCAAGGGTCTCAAGTTAGGCGTTGCCGACCGCTCCGTAATGCCCGTTTTCTGCGGCTCGGCCATATCCGGCATCGGCACCGAGTGCCTGCTCAAAGCCATTGTCGATTACGTTCCCGACCCCTCCGAGGTCGAGGGCATCGACCCCGACGGCCCGACCGTGGGCTTTGTGTTCAAGACCATATCCGACCAGTTCGGCAAATACAGCTTTGTAAAAATCATGAGCGGCAGCCTCAGCTCCGATATGTCCCTGCAGGATGTGCGCACCGGCTCCACAGACAAGCTCGGCCGCCTCTACACCATGTGCGGCAAGAAGAACACCGAGGTCAAGAGCGCCGTTTGCGGCGACATCGTGGCCGTCGGCAAAATGGAGTGGAAGTCCGGCGACACCGTCTGCGACCCCAAGGCCGACGTGGAGCTGCCTCCCATAGAAATGCCCGAGCCCTGCTACTCCATGGCCGTCCGCCCCAAGGTAAAGGGTCAGGACGACAAGGTGGCAATGGGCCTCAACCGTCTGAACGAGGAGGACTCCTCCTTCAAGGTTGTCAACAACGCCGAGACGAAGCAGCTCGTGCTCTCCGGCGTGGGCGACATTCACCTCGACGTGCTCTGCTCCAAGCTCAAGGCTCGCTTCGGCGTGGAGGCCGAGCTGTTCCCCGCGCGCGTGCCCTACCGCGAAAAGATTAAGGCCAAGGTCGAGGCGCACGGCCGCCACAAGAAGCAGACCGGCGGCAGCGGCCAGTTCGGCGACGTTTGGATTCGCTTCGAGCCGCAGGAGGAGCAGGAGGAAATGATATTTGCCGAGGAAGTCTTCGGCGGCAGCGTCCCCAGAAACTTCTTCCCCGCCGTGGAAAAGGGTCTGCGCGAGGCCGTGCAGAAGGGCGTGCTGGCCGGTTACCCCATGGTGAACCTCAAGTGCACTCTCTACGATGGCTCCTACCACCCCGTTGACTCCAACGAAATCGCCTTCAAGACCGCCGCGCACTTAGCGTTCAAGGACGGTATCCCCCGCGCCAAGCCGACCATTTTGGAGCCTATAGGACTGCTCAAGGTCACAATACCCGACGCCAACCTCGGCGACATTATGTCCGACATATCCTCCAAGCGCCGCGGCACCGTGCTGGGCATGAACGCCGAAGAGGGTATGCAGATTGTGGAAGCGGAAGTGCCTATGGCGGAGATGAGCTCTTACACCATAGATTTGCGCAGCATGACCCAAGGCCGCGGCTCCTTCACCTGCAATTTCCTGCGCTACGAGGAAGCCCCGGGCAACGTGCAGCAAAAGGTTATTGAAGAGGCCAAGGCAATGGCCGACGCCGACTGATTCGGCACAAATAAAAACACAGCGGGCGGCGGATAACCTCCGCCGCCCTGTTCGGGAGACAATATGAACCAGCGCAGAAATACATTCTATACCTTCTGGGCCGCAGCAATAGCGCTCGCTGTGGCTCTGAGCGTTTTTGCGCTGATTTTCGCCTCCTGCTCCGGCGGCTCCTCGGAAGCCGACCCTTCCCCCACCGGCGGCATGACGGCAGTGGACGCGGAGGAAACGGAAGCCCCCGCGGAGGAAACCCAGCCTCCCGCCGAGGAGAGCTGAAAAGCAAAAAATAAAACACAACGGCGGAGGAGCGCAGGCTCCTCCGCCGGATTTGTTTTGTCTTATTCGCGTTCATTCCGCCGCTAAGACGCAGCGCACCGTCACTCGTGTTTTCCCTCCGACGGTGCAGGTGACGAGGGTCAAGTCCCAGTCGCCGGAGTCTTGGCTGAGCAGCTCCTCCACGTCTGTGGGCTGGAGAATGACCGTCTCCGCGACCTCATAGCTGAACACGTTGCCGTCTACGTCTGTAAATATCACCGTGTTCCCCTGCTCAAGATATTTCAGGTTCCCGAAATGCCTTGAATAGTTGTGGCCGCATATGACCATATCATCCGTCCACACGGAGCCGGCAAACCGGCAGGGTGCGATTTTCAGCTTCGGATAGCTCCAGTCCGCCATTATCGGCAGCTCAAGAGCCAGCGACGGTATCGTTAATATACCGATATACTCGTCACCGTCTATCTCGACAGTGTTCATAACGCGGGGTTCTTCTTCGGCTTCCGCTTCGGCCTCGTACGGTTCTTCTTCCTCGGCGGTTTCCGAGGGAAGGTCAACCATGACGACCTTCAGCGCGCTTTGTATCTCGTCCGCGGCTTTTCCGGCTCTCCAGTCATCCCACCTGTTGTAGGCCAGCAGCGCAACCGCCGAGGCGAGCAGCACCGCGCCCAAAATCATGCAGGCAAGGCCTAACTTTTTCCTTGTCGTCATCAGCGGCTGTCTTCTTTGCCGCTTTTCAGTATCCAGCCAAGGGCGAAGAGCAGCAGTCCGCAGACAGCCAGCAGCGGAACGGGCCAGTTGAGCTGACCGGTCTGGGGAATGTCCGGCTCGCCGGTTTCTTCGGGTTCGCCGGTCTCTTCGGGTTCACCGGTTTCTTCAGGTTCTCCGGTCTCCTCCGGCTCTCCGGTTTCCTCGGGTTCACCCGTTTCTTCCGGCTCGTCGGAGTCGTCTCCGTCGTCACCATCGTCGCCATCGTCGTCACCATCGTCGCCGTCATCGCCGTCGTCATCATCATCGTCGTCGTCATCATCATCGTCATCGTCATCGTCATCATCGTCGCTGGGCTCTTCGGGTTCTTCAGGTTCCTCCGGTTCGTCAGAGTCGCCACCGGTGTCGTCGGTTCTGTCATATTTGACATTGGATGTTATTGAATCCCCGTCGGGGACAAGCACCAGAAAATGAGACGGAGTATAGGTGTAGATGCCGTCGCCGGCGGCGTCGCCGGTTACGAGGTAAAAGCCTGCCTCCAAGCCGGCAAAGGTCACGCTGCCGCCCGTTACGACTGCTTCGGCAGTCGGGGCGACGCCCTCCTGCGCAACATATGCCGCAAGGGTGTTCGCGGCGCTCTGCCAATCTTCCGAAATGCTTGTAGCGGGAAGCTCAACGGTGCAGTCTCGAAACGCTTCCGTCAGACTGCTGTCGGCGTCCGCCACATGGTATATTTGAAACTCAACGCCGTCAAAGGCGTAGTTCAGGGTTAATTCACTGCTCCCTGCAGCCAAGGCCTGAACAGGACACAGACAGACAATAACCGCTAATGATATTAAAATTTCAGCAATTCTATATTTTATTACACGCATATTGTCATCACTTCCTGTCTCTGCGTTTTTCATGCTGTCCGTGGTACCTCTTTTTCTCCCGAAGCACTATGAGTGCGGCAAGGAGAAGAATGAGGAGCAGCGGAAGTACGATTTGCAGAATAAGGTTTATTTCCGTTTCCCGCAGCTGCGGTTCTGTCTTCGATTCGAGTTCTTCCTGCGGAGTCTCAATTCTGTGGCCCCGCACGAGCAGGCGGTGGGTGTTCACCCCGTAGGGTGTGCAGGTGTAGAGCGTTACGTAGTCCTCGCCCTCCACAATGGTGAGCTCGGAAAAGTCGTCCGGCTCGACGGTCAGAATCTGGTCAACCTCGTAGGTCAGCACCCTGTCCAAGACGGTCAGGGTAAAGGTGTCGCCGAGCTCTAACTTGTCGAGGTCGGTGAACATTTTTGCCTTGACCAAGCCGTTGTGGGCGGTCAGCACGCAGTGGGTGCTCTCGCCGCCGGTGGGCAGGCTTGTGCCAATCCAGTACCCCGCTCCGGCCTGGAGCGCCGACTCGTCGGTACCTTGGTAAATGGGAATGTAGACGTCTATGGCAGGTATGTCGATATAGCCCATCATCCCCGTACCCAAGGGGTTCAGGTATTGGGAGATTTCGTTCTCCAGCTCGTCGTCGGCGAAAACGGTGAAGTTCCCGCTCTCGGCAAGGCGGCGGTTGTATTCCTCGGCGGCCTCCCAAAGCTCGGAGTAGTCCTTGTCCGTGCCGGCGGCCACTACGTTGTACTGGGAAATGCTTTGTACGGCTTTCCAGCGGCTGTACGTGTCACTGACAGTGGGATAGAGCAGCACTCCAAGTCCCACTGCCAGCAACAGCAGGAACACAATTGTGGAAAAACGTACTTTTTTCTTTTTTTCCGGCTTCGGCTTATCTGTCATGGATTTTATTTTACCCGCAGAACGGAGGGGTCAGCCCTCCGTTCGCAGGCATAGTCTTTATCAGTCAGATTCACGCTTTTTGCGGGAGAACAGGAACACGCAGCCTGCCGCCAGCAGGATTATTACGCCCACGGTGGTGTACATGGCTGTGCCGGTTCCGCCGGTGCTGGGGACAGGAGCGTTCGGGACGTTAGCGTATGCCCAGAAGGTATCTGCGTTCGCATCATCGGGAATGACAATCTCTATCACCGTGGAGCTTCCAACATAGCCGTTCGGGGCTTCGGTCTCCTTAAGGTAGTAGGTACCTTCGGCAAGGCCGCTGATGGTCAAATAGCCGTCATCGCCGGAAGTATAAGTGCCAAACAGATATTCTTCATTGCAGCTCTCGTCAGTGTACAGTGCAAACACTGCGCCCTCCAGACCGGCATATGTACCGCTGGTCTCATCGTAATCAGCCGCGTCAAACTTAAAGACGCTGATTCCGTAGGTGTCAACCTCGACTGTAGCTTTCTCGGATTGATTGTCAGGGTATGTTACCCATGCTGTGTTGTAATATGCACCCGGGTATGTGGTAGTCAGCTTTGCAGTGTAGGTCACTATAATATCGTCGTCTACGTTGATACCGCTTATGTCCGTCAGAACAATAGACAGCTCAAAGGTGCAGCCGTCCGTGATGGTTTCATCAGGGGCCAGAACAAGTGTGTACTGGTCTTCTGTAAGTACCGTATCACCAATCATAACTTCAAAGCTGTCCGTGTCCAGCAAAAAAACCTTGGTGTCAAGTTCATCATGGAACGTCAGTGTATATGTTGTACCGTCGTTGTAGCCCGTCGGAACATCGGATTTCAGCTTGAACGTGATTGTATCGTAGGTGGAGGCGCTGGTCTGGTCAACCTCTGTGCCGTCCTCAAGGAGGATTTTCTTCTCAAGGCCGGGTTTGCTGGTTTTCGCATTCTGGTCATAATCCAAAATTATTGCCTGATATGCCAGTCCCATGCAAACCAAATCGCCCTCGCCATCGGTTGTCGTGAAGGTCAAAGGATTGTCGTTTTCGTGACCTTCCAGCGCAGCTGCAACCGTATCATACATTGTTCCAGCACCGGATTCACTTACAGACCAAGTAACGGTGTTTCCGTCAACATCCGGCGCATAGTAAGTTGCGGAATAGTCAGCTTTTGTACTAAAGTTGTAATAGTCATCCACCGCATAGCTGTAACTGAAGGTGTTTGTGTCCAAAAAGTCTTTTGCAGTGACATTGTTAACAGCGTTCTGCAGGCCAAACGCCGCATAGATAAATGTGTTGTCTTCTACCGTAATGCTATCGCCATCCCATGCAAAGAGGGAGGCGCAAACCTTATCAGGCCAGCCGGTTACTGTGTCGTTTGTGACAACCAATGAAATACCGCTTTTCACTCCGTAATGGATAAAGAAATTGCAGTGTGTGACGATATTGTTGCTAATCGTAATGGTGCCTGCATCCGGTTCTTCGTCTAACCTATATAGTGTAGTAGTCTCATTAACGATTTCAATTGCAGATTGCAAATCTTCAAAAGTGCAATACTCGATGGTCGCATTCATACGGCAAATCCAAATGGCATATCCTCCGCCATTACCGGAGAAAGAACAGTTCCTAATTGTCACCATAGAGTCGTAACATAGGCCTGAATTGCTGGAGGCGTCTTTGATGATGGGTTGTTCCCAAACCGTGGACGTGGAAGTAGTCGTAAAAGACAGCCCCTCTATGGTTACAATGTCGCCCAAAATTTCGATTGGGGCACTGGACGCATCGACAGTTGCACCAGACTCACCCGTGATAGTCAAGTTGCTAATCGCAGTCGCAACAGTAAAACTCGTATATGAACCCGCTTTTACTGTGACGGTCCAACCATCGGCGTCATCTTGAGCAGCAATATAATCAAGAGCGTCCTGAATGGTAGTATATGTTTCGCCTTCAACTTCTGTCGCTGATGCATTGACAGTCAGCGTCTTGTCGTCAGCCGCAGCCAGAGCAACCCCCCCGGGCAGCACGGCAACGCACATCGTCAAGACCATCAGCAGTGCCAGCAGTCTCTTCCATTGCTTTTTCAAGGTAAATTCCTCCCGCTTTCTCCGTCCGTATTCGGACGGGTAATAATATCCACACGCCCCTCAGGGCGAATATGGCAAGATTTTTTGCTTATCTGTTATTGATTTTATTTTACCCGCCGAACGGAGGGGTTAACCCTCCGTTAGCGAGCATAGTCTGATTAGTCAGATTCGCGCTTTTTGTGAGTGAACAGGAACACACAGCCCGCCGCAAGCAGGATTATTACGCCCACGGTGGTGTACATGGCTGTGCCCGTTCCGCCGGTTTCGGGGACAGGAGCGTTCGGGACGTTAGCGTATGCCCAGAAGGTATCTGCGTTCGCATCATCGGGAATGACAATCTCTATCACCGTGGAGCTTCCAACATAACCGCTCGGGGCTTGGGTTTCAACGAGGTAGTAAGTACCTTCGGCAAGGCCGCTGAAAGTCAAAGTGCCATTCTCGTCGGAAGTATCCGTTCCAACCACGACTGTGCAATCTTCATCAGAATACAGTGTAAATACTGCACCGGACAGAGCCTTATATGTAATAGTACCGTCATCCTCGGTCGTATATTCAGACGCGTCATACTTAAAGACGCTGATTCCGTAGGTGTCAACCTCGACCTTGCCGTGCTCGGATTCATCGTTGGGATATGTGACCCATGCTTCGTTGTAGTAAGCCCCCGGCGTTGTGGTAATCAGCTTCGCAGTGTAGGTCACAACAATCTCGTCGTACTCTTCAATGCCTTCTATGTCTGTCAGTACAATGGAAAGCTCAAAGGTGCAGCCATCTTCAAGGGGGTCGTCTTCTGTAGAAATTGTCAGCGTGTAATCAGTGTCCTCAAGTACTATATCCCCAATCTTGACGGTAAAGCTGTCCTCGTTTAGCGAAAGCGCGCTGTCAAGAACATCATGGAACGTCAAGGTATATGTCCCGTAAGTATCCAGCCCCTTCGGAACATTGGAAGTCAGTTGGAACTTGATTTCATCGTCGGTGGAGGCGCTGGTCTGGTCAACCTCTGTGCCGTCCTCAAGGAGGATTTTCTTCTCAAGACCGGGTTCGCTGGTTTTTTCAGAGCTGGAGGAAACCCAGTAGATAGCATCCTTAAATGCAGTGAGTGTATAAATCAGTTTGTCTTCATCGTCAAACGTAAAGGAAAGTGTATGAGAACCTGCTTCATTTGCCGCTTTAATCACAGACTGCACATACTCTGTAGTCCCCTCAGGGTTTGCATAGCTGCCCGTATAGTTACCCGATTCCAAATCGGTATTCAGCACCCAATATCCGGTGTCGTCTTCAGGTGCTTCATAATATGCAAGCTCCGGAATGTCAGCCTCGAGTGTTCCAGTATACCCGCTATCAGAATTATAATACTCACTGGATTCTACGTAGAAGCTTCCATATGACCATGTGTTGTCCGCAAAAACCGCGGATTTTGCTTCTCCACTGAGAACTGTCTTTCCGTTGATGGTATCTGGGCTTTCGGCAAAATTCACGATGAGCACAAAACCATAAATGAATGTATTTCCGCTCATTATTACATTGCCCATGCTGCCATTTGAAGAAACATCGTGGAGAATGATCTTACTTCTGACATCGCTGCTACCCACAATGACGTTATTGGTAATTGACAAAGTTCCCATATTACTGGTATCAGTAGGTGCAACCTTATAGTAAATCGAAATAGCACGGTTACAATCTGTAAATGTGTTTCCTGTGATTGACACACTATCCACAGCATAATAATCGCCCATTACAGAAATGCCTTGCCAGAACCCATCAAACGTAGTATTCTTTACAGTAAAGGTATAGCACGCTGTCAGAATACCGTAATTTGTGTTAGAATCATCCCCCTGAATGCTCGATGTGAAATGGCAACTGTCGATAACCAAGCCATCCGCGCTGTCCGCCTTAGTCGTTCTGATTCCCGCAACATACCAACATGAAGAATAGGGCAAATCAAAGTCTGACAGACCATCTCTCAATGTGGTGGCATACGATACATCCACATCCCAGCCAACATTGACAGTCAAGCCCTTTAATGTGACATTTTGCGACATAATATAGATGCCGTTATAAAGGTAGTAGGATTCCTGCTTCTTGGGAACACTGCCGTCTTCGCTCGCTGTGCCGTCCCAAGTGCTTATTGTGACATTTGCATTGTCTGCAGCTTGAATCGTCAGTCCATCCAGACCAGTAAGCACGGTAAAGCGCTTATATGCACCGCTCTCGACGGTAATCGTCCAATCGGTTTTATCTTCCTGAGTATTGATATAGTTGATGGCCGCCTGAATCGTCGAATAATCAGCGTCATCACTGCTGCCAACCGTCAGCGTCTTGCTGCTCACTGTTGTTGCTGATGAATCGTCTCCGCTTTCTTCGTCATCCGCAGCCAACGCCGCTCCCGGAAGTACAGCAACGCACATCGTCAAGACCATCAGCAGCGCCAGCAGTCTCTTCCATTGTTTTTTCACGTTGAATTCCTCTCACTTTCTCCGTCCGTTCGGACGGGTAATAATATCCACACGCCCCTCAGGGCGAATATGGCTGGATTTTCGGGCGCTTCTGTCACGCCGCCACGGGCATAACAGCAAACAGCATATAAAACGACATTACTGCCGCGTAAAATAACGAGCCGCGAAACATAATGTGCGTTATGCTGCATTTCTGCCGCATACCACAACTGTAATTACATTGATTCTATACCTATTATATTTAATTGTCAATTACTTTTTTGGAAATAGTACTAAAAAATCTTGAAATACAGCCATCATCAGCAGCGGCGGGGACGGTCTGCCGCGCACTTTTTACGCCTTTATAAAGCGTCAAAACCATATCAGATACTGCATAACGCACATTATGTCTGCCGGCTTATTGCTGTCGAAAATAACCCCCGATTTCGCTGATATGTGCAAAATCGGGGGTCTTTCACTTTTTAACCGTTTTTATTTCGTGCCAAAAATTCTGTCGCCCGCGTCTCCCAGTCCGGGGACTATATAGCCGTGCTCGTTCAGGCACTCGTCCTCGGCGGCGGCGTAGATGTCAACGTCGGGGTACGCCTCGCGCACGGCGGCTATGCCCTCCGGTGCGGCTATTATGCACATGAGGCGTATGCGCTGCACGCCGTGCTCCTCGCGCAGCACCTTTATCGCGGCCACGGCGCTGCCGCCCGTCGCCAGCATGGGGTCAACGATGTATACGTCGCGCTCGCTGATGTCCGGCGGCATTTTGCAGTAATACTCCACCGGCTCCAGCGTCTCGGGGTCGCGGTAGAGGCCGATGTGCCCCACCTTGGCCGAGGGGATTATGCTCAGCACGCCCTCTACCATGCCCAGTCCGGCGCGCAGTATGGGCACCACGGCGAGCTTCTTGCCCGCAAGGCGGCGCACCTTGGCCGGAGCCACGGGCGTGTAGACCTCCGCGTCCTCCATAGGCAAATCTCGCGTGGCCTCGTAGCACATCAGCGCGGCAATCTCGCTTATAAGCTCGCGGAACTCCTTGGCGCCGGTTTTTTCGTCGCGCAGTATGGACAGCTTGTGCTGAATCAGCGGATGGTCAAACGTGTATACAATACTCATTTTTGCTCAGTCTCCTTTGTGTGTTGAGTTTATTTGCAGCTTGGCGAGCCTCTCCCTCTCGGCCTGCGAGAGCCGGAGATAGACAGGCAGCAGCTCCGCGGCAGATTTCGGCTCGCGCCCCTCCGCCGCGCGGCACACGCCGAAAGCGCACTGGCGGCGCACGCTCGGCGGCGCAAGAACGGCGGGAACGCCGCTCGCCGTGAGATAGTTATATCCCAGCTCCGCGCCGTCGCCGACGACGAAGGCGAGCCTGCCCATGTCCCGCAGCTCGGCTCCGAGCTGCTCCAGCGCTATCGCCCTGTCGTCGCACAGGCGCTGCGGGCTACCGCCGCGGAAGTCGAAAAGCGCGTTGTAGACCTGCGAGCGGCGGGCATCCATAACGCAGCAGATGACGGAGCCGACCGGCGCGCACTCGCCGTTCCACGCCATTGCCTCCAGCGTGGAGACGCCGACAGCGGGCTTTTCCGCGCCCCAGCACAGCCCCTTGGCCGTGGATATGCCTATGCGCACGCCCGTGAACGAGCCGGGGCCCTGCGAGACGGCAACGGCGTCAACGTCCGCCAGCGTCAGCCCCGCGTTTTTCAATAAATCCTCCGCCATCGGCAGCAGCGTGCGGCTGTGCGTCAGGCCGCTGCACTGAAAGTGCTGTGCGAGCAGCGCACCGTCGCGCGTGAGCGCCGCCGAAGCAGCCTTGGCCGAGGCTTCAAGACCCAGTATAAGCAAAATCTACACCCTCTATCGTGATACGGCGGGCCGTATCTGAAATTTTATCAATAGTGACGCGGATTTCGCCGCCGTCAAAAGCGCCGTCCACGTTCTCGCTCCACTCCACGGCGCAGACGCCGCCGCGCTCCAAGTAGTCGTCCCAGCCGATGTCGAACAGCTCGTCCGCAGAGGCGAGGCGGTACATGTCGAAGTGGAAAAGGCTCCTTGCGCCCTCGTATTCGTTGACTATGGTGAATGTCGGGCTTGTGACGCGCGCGGTGATGCCCATGCCGCGCGCGAGGCCGCGAATGAAGGCGGTTTTCCCCGCGCCCAGTCCGCCGTACATGGCGATGACCGAGCCGTCCGCCGCGCAGCGCCCCAGCGCCGCGCCCAGCGCCTCCGTCTCCTCCGTGCTTTCAGTTATGTAAACCATTCTAAGCTCCAAAAACAGATTTTATTCTTAGAGATTATATACCAAAACACACGCGGAGTAAAGTGCGGCGGCGCAAGAAATTTTAAAAATCCGCCTGCCGCGGACAAAACAGTTGAAATATGCCCCCGATTGTGTTAAAATGCAATTCGCCAATATAATAACGCGCCTGTGATGGAATTGGTAGACATGCGAGATTTAGGTTCTCGTGCTGCAATGCGTGTGGGTTCGAGTCCCTTCAGGCGCACCACGCCGGAGCAAGAGCCTTGCTCCGGTTTTTTATAATATAAAAGGTGATGAACATGAAAACACGTATTTTCGTCTGCATTTTTGCCTCCTCGGTTATCCTCTCGTGCGTCTGCGCCGTGCTGTCGGCGGCGGCGCTGTGGCAGGCGCTGCCGGACGCGGAGGCCGGCTTCGCGCTGGGCGAGGTTCTGACCGAGTGCTTCTACCCCTTTGTGGGCATACTGCTGCTGTGCCTTGCGGCGGGCGCGGCGCTGGCGGCCTTCGGCGCGCAGAGGGTGGCGCAGCCCATAGAGCAGCTGAACCTCGACAACCCCGACGAGCGCGATATGTACCCCGAGCTGCGCCCCGCCGTGCGCCGCATTGCCGACCAGAACCGCCGCATAAAAAGCCAGCTGGACGCGATAAAGCGCGAGCACAGCCAGCAGGACGCCATGCGCCGCGAGTTCACCGCCAACGTCTCCCACGAGCTGAAAACGCCGCTGACCTCCATTTCCGGCTACGCCGAGATAATCCGCGACGGCGTGGCGGGCGAGGAGGACGTCGCCCCGTTTGCCGGCAAAATATACGACGAGGCACAGAGAATGATTCTGCTGGTGAGCGACATTCTGCGGCTGAGCGAGCTGGACGAGGCGGAAATGCCGCGCAGCATGGAGCGCGTGGACCTGCTCGCGCTCTGCCGCGACATTGTCTCGCGCCTTGCGTCCATTGCCGCCGCGTGGGACGTGAAAATCGAGGTCGTGGGCACGGCGCAGTACGTAATGGGCGTGCGCGCGGTGCTGGAGGAAATAGTTTTCAACCTCTGCGACAACGCGATAAAGTACAATAAGCCCTCCGGCCAAGTGCGCGTCACGGTTGAGCGGCGAGGCAGCCGCGTGGCGCTAAGCGTGGCGGACACAGGCATCGGCATACCGCCGGACGACCGCGAGCGCGTTTTCGAGCGCTTTTACCGCGTGGACAAGAGCCACTCACGCGAGATTGGCGGCACGGGGCTGGGACTGAGCATTGTCAAGCACGGCGCGGCGCTGCACGGCGCGGAGATTACGCTGGAGAGCCGCCTTGAAATCGGCACGGAGATTACGGTGCTGTTTTGAGCGCAAAAAGCACAGCGGCCGACCCTGAAAACAAAGGTCGGCCGCTGTTATATTGTCTCGAAAAATTACTTAATCATGCTGGCGACTTCTGCGGCGAAGTCCTCTTCCTTCTTCTCTATGCCCTCGCCCTTCATGTAGCGCACGGCGTCAACGAACTTGACGGTGCCGCCCAGAGCCTTGGCAGCGGAAGCGATATACTTCTCCACGGACATGGAGCCGTCCTTGACGAAGTCCTGCTGCAGCAGGCAGTTTTCCTCGTAGAACTTGTTCATCTTGCCCATGACAATCTTCTCTTTGACCGCCTGCGGCTTGTCCGCCATCTTGGGGTCGTTGTCCATGAGCGCCAGAGCAATTTTCTTCTCCTCGGCCAAAACTTCCTCGGTCACGCTGCTCTTGTCCCAGAAGCGGGGGTTGAGCGCGGCAATCTGCATGGCGACGTCCTTGCCGATAGCAGTGGCGTCAATGCCGCCGCCGACTTCGAGGTTGACGAGAACGCCAATCTTGCCGCCCGCGTGTACGTAGGCTACGCTGGTGTTGGCGTCATAGCGCACGAAACGGCGGATTTGCAGGTTCTCGCCGATAGCCATAACCTTTTCGGGAATGGTCTCGGAAACGGTCAGGTTGGTTCCCGGGTAGGGGCTGGCGAGCAGAGCCTCAACATCGGCGGGGTTGGAGTCGATGACGACCTTGGCGATGTCCTTGACGAAAGCCTTGAACAGGTCGCTGCCCGCGCAGAAGTCAGTCTCGCAGTTAACCTCGACGACGGCGCCGACGCCGCCCTCAACGGTGGCATAGGCCATGCCCTCCGCCGCAACGCGGCCGGCCTTTTTCGCGGCCTTGGCAAGTCCCTTTTCGCGCAGCCACTCGACTGCCTTGTCCATGTCGCCGTCGGTCTCCACGAGAGCCTTTTTGCAGTCCATCATGCCGACGTTTGTCATTTCGCGGAGTGTTTTAACATCCTGAGCTGTGAAAGCCATAATTTATTGTACCTCCCCTGTAATCACTCAGCTACTGCCTCGTCGGCAGTCTCGGCTTCCTCTGCCGGAGCCTCGTCCTCGGCATCCTGTCCCTGACGGCCCTCGATAACGGCGTTGGCCATTGTCGCGGAGATGAGGCGAATGGCACGGATTGCGTCGTCGTTGGAGGGGATAACGTAGTCCACCTCGTCGGGGTCGCAGTTGGTGTCAACAATAGCGATTATGGGGATATGCAGCTTGCGCGCCTCGGCAATGGCGTTGTGCTCCTTGCGCGGGTCTACAACGAACAGAGCGCCGGGGAGCTTTTTCATTTCCTTAACGCCGCCGAGATATTTTTCGAGCTTTTCCATCTCGTGGAGCAGCTTGATGACCTCTTTCTTGGGCAGCATGTCAAATGTGCCGTCCTCCTGCATCTTCTTGAGCTGGGCAAGACGGTCGATGCGGGTGCGCATGGTCTTGAAGTTTGTGAGCATACCGCCGAGCCAACGTGCGTTGACATAGTACTGACCGGCGCGCTGGGATTCCTCGCGCATGGAGTCCTGAGCCTGCTTTTTGGTGCCGACGAACAGCAGAGTGCCGCCGTTCATGCTCATGTCGCGGACGAAGTTATAAGCCTCCTCCAACTTTTTCACGGTCTTTTGCAGGTCGATGATGTAGATGCCGTTACGCTCGGTGTAGATGTACTCGGCCATCTTGGGGTTCCAGCGGCGGGTCTGGTGTCCGAAGTGGACGCCGGCCTCAAGGAGCTGCTTCATGGATACTACTGACATTGATTTTCCTCCATTTGTGTTTAGTTAGTTTACCTCTGGACGCTTCACCCTCGCGCGCTAAACCGCCCTGCGGTCACCGGCGCGCAGTCTGCGCCCATGCGTAATGCCGAATTATTATAGCAAAACGGCGCTCGAATTGCAAGAGTTATTTTCACTTTTTGCGCCAAATTTGAAAAATTTTTTCTCAGCCTCGCCGCAGTCTGCCGCGCAGGCGGTCTATTGCCGCCGCTGCCGCTATGCTGAGCGCGGCCACAGTCACGGCGGTCAGGCACAGCCCGCGCATACCCGTTGTGAAAAGCGAGAAGCGGCGCGTGAAGTCCAAGATGAGCACATGGACATAGTATATGCTCATCGAGTGACGGGAAAGGAAGCTGACGGCGCGGCTCACGGAGCGGCGGCGCAGCAGCGCGTCCGCCGCACCCGCAAGGCAGAAAAAGCTCGCTATGACATAGGGAAAAATGAGCGGGCGCATATTGCTGCCGTAGGAGCCTGTCGCCCTGCCCTCCGCGGTCAGCAGCGCGGCCAGCAGCGCGAAAGCGAGCGCCCACAGCCCGCGGCGGCGCTTGGCGCTCTCCAGAGCGGCGTCCAGTTTTTCCGGCCTCTGCGCAATCGCCATTCCGGCCACGAAATAGAATATCCAGAAAAGAAAGCAGTTTTTTGTGCCCGCGGGCAGGGTTAGCGGCTCGCCGAAGGTCGTCAGGCAGTACAGCGCGCTTTGCAGCGTCAGCGACACTGCCAGCGACACCGCTGTCAGCGCCGCGCCCCGCCGCTCCGCCAGACGGTGCAGCAGCGGGAACAGCAGGTAAAGCTGTAAGAGAATTATTATAAAGTAGAGGTGCGCGGCCAGATTTCCGGTCACGAGTCCCACAAGCAGCGTTCCCGCGCTGTAGTCGCCCTTTTCCAGAAAATAAACTGCGCACCACACAAGGTACGCGGGCAGCGTTTTTGCCATACGGCGCTTTATAAAGGCTCCATAGCTCTCCTCGCGCCGGCTGAGGCTGAGACCGGCTCCCGACAGCAGCAGGAAGCCGGGCACGGCAAAGCGGCAGACCTGATTCAGCAAAAATGCGGGATTTATGCCGAAAGCGCTGAATCTGGTCTCCGCAAGCACAAAATTACTGGTTATGTGTATCAGCATGACCGCCAGCATAGCCGCCGCGCGGTAAAAATCAAGCTCCTGACGGCGCGGCGTCACTTAAAATACCTGACCGCCGAGGTGAACATCTGCATGTCATAGCTGCCCGCTACGTTTTTATACAGTCCGCTGCCCTTGCGCTCGGCATGACCCATGCGCCCGAAGACACGGCCGTCGGGCGAGGTTATGCCCTCTACGGCGAACATGGAGCAGTTGGGGTTAAAGCGCACATCGTCGGTGGCATGGCCGCACAAGTCCACATACTGCGTGGCAATCTGCCCGTTTTCCGCGAGCTGCTTTATAAGCCCCTCCGGCGCTATGAAGCGTCCCTCGCCGTGGGAAATGGGGACGGAATATATCTCGCCCGGCTCTGTCGCGGCCAGCCACGGGCTCTTGTTGGAGGCCACGCGCACGCGGACTATGCGCGACTGGTGGCGCGCAATGGCGTTGTAGGTCAGCGTGGGACAGTTCTCGTCGGCGTCTATAATTTTGCCGTAAGGCACAAGTCCGAGCTTGACAAGCGCCTGAAAGCCGTTGCATATGCCGCACATCAGACCGCCGCGCTCGTCCAGCAGCTCCGTCACGCGCTCGCGCACGGCGGCGGAGCGGAAAAAGGCGGTTATGAATTTGCCAGAGCCGTCAGGCTCGTCGCCTCCGGAGAAGCCTCCGGGGATAAACACCATCTGCGCGCTCCGCAGCGCCTCGGCAAACTCGTCAACGCTGCGCGCCACGCCCTCGGCGCTGAGGTTGTTCAGCACCATAACCTGCGGCTGCGCGCCCGCCTCGGCAAAGGCCTTGGCGGAGTCGTACTCGCAGTTTGTCCCGGGAAATACGGGGATAAGCACGCGCGGTCTGGCGCACGCTGTCGGCGGCGTCGGGCGGCGGGAGGCGGAGTATGTGAACTCCTCCACCGGCGCGCTCTGGTCGATGTTGCAGGCGTAAACGCTCTCTAACTTGCCCTCGTAGATGTCAAGGATTTCAGCAAGCGGAACGCTCTCGCCCCCGCAGGTGAACTCATGCCTCTCGCTCACACGGCCAAGCGTCCTGCCCTCCGCGCCCTCGGCCATCTCCAGCACAAAAGCGCCGTAGCGGTAGCCGAAAAGCGTCTCGGCGTCAACGTCCTGCGCGAACTCGAAGCCGAAGCCCTCGCCGAAGCACATTTTCATAATTGCCTCGGCCACGCCGCCGTAGGTAGGCGTCCACGCGGCCACGGCCCTGCCGGAGCGCAGCAGCGCGGTGACGCGGTTAAAGACAGCGCGCAGGCTCTCCGCCGTCGGCAGCCCCTCGGCGTCATACTCCGGCTCGACGAGACACACAGTGTGTCCCGCGCTCTTGAAGTGGTTGGGGACAATATTTTCGCACTTCTCCGTTGTGACGGCAAAGCTGACAAGCGTCGGCGGGACGTGAATATTCTCAAACGAACCGGACATGGAGTCCTTGCCGCCTATGGCCGCAACGCCCAGCGCCATTTGCGCACGGAAAGCGCCCAGCAGCGCCGCCAGCGGCTTGCCCCACGCCTCCGCGCTGCGTCCGAGGCGTTCAAAATATTCCTGAAAGCTGAGGTAAACGCCGCTGAACTCCGCGCCCGTGGCAACGAGCTTGCAGACCGACTCCACCACGGCCAGATACGCGCCGTGGGCGGGGCTTTTTTCCGTTATAAACGGATTGTAGCCCCAAGACATGACCGAGCAGTCGTCGGTAGAGCCTTTTTCCACGGAAATTTTGTGTGCCATTGCCTGTATGGGCGTGAGCTGGTTTTTGCCGCCGAAGGGCATGAGCACCGTGCCCGCGCCGATTGTGGAGTCAAAGCGCTCTCCCAGTCCGCGCTTGGAGCAGACGTTGAGGTCGCCGGCCATGCTCCTGAGGTTCTCCGCAAAGCCGCCTGTAACTTCCCTGCGCCACTCCTGCGGCGCGGCGGGCGCAGCGGTGATGTGCTTTTCCGCGCCGTTGGAGTCCAAGAAAGCGCGGCTCACGTCCACAATAGTTTTGCCGTTCCAGCTCATGCGCAGCCGCTCGCTGTCCGTGACGCGCGCCACAACCGTGGCCTCAAGGTTTTCGCTCTCCGCCAGCTGTAAGAAGCGCGGAGCGTCCGCGGCCTCCACGACCACGGCCATGCGCTCCTGCGACTCGGAAATAGCCAGCTCCGTGCCGTCCAAGCCCTCGTACTTTTTGGGTACGGCATTCAAATCTATATCCAGTCCCTCCGCCAGCTCGCCTATGGCCACGGATACGCCGCCCGCGCCGAAGTCGTTGCAGCGCTTTATCATGCGGCTGGCCTCGGCATTGCGGAAAAGGCGCTGGAGCTTGCGCTCCTCCGGCGCGTTGCCCTTTTGCACCTCCGCGCCGCACTCGGCGAGGGAGCTTGCGGTGTGGGACTTACTGGAGCCGGTGGCGCCGCCGCAGCCGTCGCGGCCTGTGCGCCCGCCCAGCAGAATGACGAGGTCGCCCGCCTCGGGGCGGGAACGCACTACGTTTTTCTCCGGCGCGGCGGCAATGACCGCGCCAATCTCCATGCGCTTGGCCTCGTAGCCCGGGTGGTACAGCTCGTCCACTATGCCCGTGGCAAGACCAATCTGGTTGCCATAGCTGGAGTAGCCCGCGGCGGCGGTGGTGACAATCTTCCTCTGCGGCAGCTTACCGGCAAGGGTCTGCTCCACGGGGCGCAGGGGGTCGCCCGCGCCGGTCACGCGCATTGCCGCGTAGACGTAGCTGCGCCCAGACAGCGGGTCGCGTATCGCGCCGCCTATGCAGGTGGCCGCGCCGCCGAAAGGCTCAATTTCCGTCGGGTGGTTGTGCGTCTCGTTTTTGAACAGCAGCAGCCACGGCTGCTTTTCGCCGTCCACCGTCACGTCTATCTTGACAGTGCAGGCGTTTATCTCCTCGCTCTCGTCTAACTTTTCCAGAGTACCCGCTCTTTTCAGGCACTTGGCAGCCAGCGTGCCGATGTCCATGAGGCATATCGGCTTCGTGCGCCCGAGCGCGGCGCGCGCGGAGAGATATTCCTGCCATAGCTTCTCCAGAAATGGGTCTGCGAAGCTGACAGAGTCTATAATTGTGTTAAACGTCGTGTGGCGGCAGTGGTCGGACCAGTAGGTGTCAATCATGCGCAGCTCGGTTATAGTCGGCTCGCGCCCCTCGGAGCGGAAATAATCGCGGCAGAAAGCCACGTCGCCGCTGTCCATAGCAAGGCCGTAGTCGGCAATGACGCTCTCCAAATCGTCGTCAGCCAGCGAGGTGAAGCCCTCCAGCACCGCCACGCTCTGCGGCAAATCGTACTCCGCCTGCAGCGTCTCCGGCTTTTCCAGCGCGGCCTCGCGCGCTTCCACGGGGTTGATGACATATTTTTTTATCGCGGCAACGTCCTCCGCGCTCAGCGAGCCGAACAGCATGTAGCACTTCGCCGTGCGCACGGTGGGGCGCTCGCCGCGGGAAATAATCTGTATGCACTGCGCCGCGCTGTCCGCGCGCTGGTCGAACTGCCCGGGCAGGTATTCAACGGCGAACACCGCGTCCGCGCCCGCGTCGGGCAGAGCGTCAAACACGTCGTCAAGCTGCGGCTCGGAGAACACGGTGCGCCGCGCCTCGGCAAAAAGCTCCGGCGTAATATTTTCCACATCGTAGCGGTTGACAATGCGCACCCGCTCCAAGCCCTCTATGCGCAGGAAGCTCTTCAGCCCCGCCAAAAGGTCGCGCGCTTCAAAGCCGTGCGCCTTTTTCTTTTCCACAAATACGCGGTAAACCATTCGCGTTCACTCCTTTGCAAGTGCGCGGCCGCCAATGTCGCGGCGGTAATAGGCGTTGGCAAAGCTCACCTTTTCCGTGCGCTCATACGCCGTTTTCACGGCCTCCGCCAGCGTTGCGCCGACAGCCGTCACGCCGATTACGCGGCCTCCGTTCGTCAAAAGCTCGCCGTCCGCGAGCTTGGCACCGGCGACATAGACGTAAGGCTCGACCTCGGGGGCGATTGAGAGCTTGAAGCCCTTTTCATACTTCACGGGGTAGCCGTCGCTGGCCATAACGACGCAGCAGCAGCTGTCATTTGAAAATTCCACGGGCGTTTCCGCCAGCGTGCCGTTTGTCGTGGCGAGCATAATGTCCATGAGGTCGCTTTGCAGCAGCGGCAGCACCGCCTGCGTCTCAGGGTCGCCGAAGCGGCAGTTGTACTCTATTACCTTGGGGCCGTCCGGCGTGAGCATGAGTCCGAAGTAAAGGCAGCCGGTGAAGGGTCTTCCCTCCTCCGCCATGCCGCGTATAGTCGGCAGGAATATTTTTTCCATGCACTCGGCGGCAATGTCCGCCGTATAATAGGGGTTCGGCGCTATTGCGCCCATGCCGCCGGTGTTCGGGCCAATGTCGCCGTCGCGCGCGCGCTTATGGTCCATGCCGGACACCATAGGCTTTATCGTCTTGCCGTCAGTGAAGCAGAGCACGCTGACCTCGGGGCCGGTTAAAAACTGCTCAATAACCAGTCTGCTGCCGCTGTCGCCGAACTTGCGCCCCGACATAGCCTCGCGCACCGCCTCGGCCGCGGCCTCGTGCGTTTCCGCAATGGTGACGCCCTTGCCCAGCGCCAGACCATCGGCCTTTATGACCGTGGGCAGCGGAGCGGCAGCGACGTAAGTTAGCGCCTCGGCCTCGCTGTCGAACACCTCGTAGGCCGCGGTGGGTATTCCGTGGCGGCGCATAAAGCCCTTGGCAAACGCCTTGCTGCCCTCAAGCATAGCCGCGTCGCGCCGCGGGCCGAAGCAGGGTATGCCCTTTTCGTTCAGCGCATCCACCGTGCCCGCCACAAGCGGGTCGTCAGGCGTGACAACGGCGTAGTCAATGCCGCTATTCACCGCAAAATCCACAATGGCGCCAATATCGTCAGCGGAAATATCTACAAGTTTCGCGTCCGCTGCCATGCCGCCGTTGCCGGGCAGGACGTAAAGCTCGCTGACCTTGGCGCTTTCCTTGAGCTTCTTCACAATAGCGTGCTCGCGCCCGCCCCCGCCGATTACCATAACCTTCATTATATCCGTCTCCCTTGCATCACTTTATGTTGCTGCGCCGGCTTTTGCCTGCAAATGCAGCGTATTGCAGTTCAAAGCCGGTGCTGAATCGAAATTTTTAGTGGTGGAACAGTCGTTGGCCGGTGAAGGCCATTGCCATGTTGTATTTGTTGCAGGCGGCTATCACGTTGTCGTCGCGTATGGAGCCGCCGGGCTGGGCTACGTAGCTTGCGCCGCTCAGGTGGGCGCGCTCTATGTTGTCTCCAAACGGGAAAAATGCGTCCGAGCCGAGCGCGACGCCGGTTATCGTGTCGAGGTACGCTCTCTGCTGCTCGCGCGTGAACTTTTCCGGACGAGTGGTGAAGTAGTCCTGCCAGATGCCCTCGGCGCAGACGTCCTGCTCGTACTGGTTGATGTAGCCGTCTATGACGTTGTCGCGCTCGGCGCGGCCCAGTTCCGGACGGAACGGCAGGCTCAGCACCTTGTCGCTCTGGCGCAGGAACCAAGTGTCGGCCTTGCTGCCGGCAAGGCGCGTGCAGTGTATGCGGCTCTGCTGTCCCGCGCCGACGCCGATGGCCTGACCGTCAAAGGCATAGCAAACGGAGTTCGACTGCGTATATTTGAGCGTTATCAGCGCCGTCAGCAGGTCGCGCTTGGCGGCTTCGGGTATATTTTTATTCTCGGTGACAACATTATTCAGCATATCGGCGGTGATGCGGCAGTCGTTGCGGCGCTGCTCGAACACTACGCCAAAAACCTGCTTGCTCTCCGCGGGGTCGGGAACATAGTCGGGGTCAATGGCGATGATGTTGTAGTTGCCCTTTTTCTTGCTTTTGAGGATTTCCAGCGCCTCGAAGTCGTAGCCCGGGGCGATTATGCCGTCGCTGACCTCGCGCTTTATTATCCGCGCCGTCGTCGCGTCGCAAATGTCGCTGAGGGCAATCCAGTCGCCGTAGGAGCACATGCGGTCGGCTCCGCGCGCGCGGGCGTAGGCGCAGGCGAGCGGAGAGGCGTCCAGCCCCTCGATGTCGTCCACAAAGCAGGCGCGCTTGAGCTTGTCGCCGAGCGGTACGCCGACGGCGGCTCCGGCGGGGCTGACGTGCTTGAAGCTCGCCGCGGCGGGCAGCCCCGTGGCCTCCTTCAGCTCGCGCACAAGCTGCCAAGAGTTGAGCGCGTCAAGAAAGTTGATGTAGCCCGGGCGCCCGTTGAGTATGCTCATGGGCAAATCCGCGCCGTTTTCCATGTAGATAATTGCCGGTTTTTGGTTCGGGTTGCAGCCGTATTTAAGCTCGTATTCCTTCATGCTCACACCTTCAATTCTGCGGAGACATCCCCCGCGTAGTATTTTTCGATTACGGGACGCGCCGTATTCTGCAAAAATTCCTCAACCTGCCCCGCGCTGCGCCCCGTGTAGGCGGCGGGGTCAAGGTGGGAGACAATCTCCTCCCGCGTCATGGGAAACAGCTCGTCTTGGGCAATGCGGTCTATGAGGTCGTTTACTCCGTCCTGCTGCTTAACGCGCCGCGCCGCTGCGTGGGAGTGGACGCGCAGAGCCTCGTGCAGCGTCTGGCGGTTGCCGCCGCGCTTGACGCACTCCATCATAATGTTCTCCGTTGCCATAAACGGCAGCTTGTCCATAACTCGGCGGCTTATAACGCGCTCGTTCACGACGAGGCCGCCGGAGATGTTGATGTAAATATTCAGCATTGCGTCCACGGCCAAAAACGCCTCGGAGACGGATATGCGCTTATTGGCGCTGTCGTCAAGCGTGCGCTCAAACCACTGCGTGGAGGCGGTGAGCGCGGGGTTGAGCGAGTCGGCAATCACGTAGCGCGAAAGGGCGCAGATGCGCTCGCTGCGCATGGGGTTGCGCTTATAGGGCATGGCGGAGGAGCCAATCTGATTTTTTTCAAACGGCTCTTCCAGCTCCTCAAAGCTCTGCAAAATTCTCAAATCATTGGCGAACTTGCCCGCGCTCTGGGCAAAGCCGGAGAGCACCGACAAAAAGTAGGCGTCCACCTTGCGCGAGTACGTCTGGCCGGAGACGGGCACGCAGCCGGAAAAGCCCATTTCCTCCGCGATAAGCGCTTCAAGGCGGCGCACCTTTTCCTCATCGCCGCCGAAAAGCTCCATAAAGCTGGCCTGCGTGCCGGTGGTGCCCTTGCTGCCCAGCAGCTTCAGCCGCGAGAGCTGGAACTGCAAATTTTCCATGTCCTGTATAAGCTCATAAGCCCAGAGCGTCGCGCGCTTGCCGACGGTTGTCAGCTGCGCGGGCTGCAAATGAGTGTAGGCAAGGCAGGGCATACTGCGGTATTTCTGCGCAAAATCACAGAGATTTTTCAGCACCTGCGCGGCTTTTTTCAGTATTATTCCCGACGCCTCACGCAGAATTATGACGTCGGTGTTGTCGCCGACATAGCAGCTGGTAGCGCCGAGGTGGATTATGCCCGCCGCTTTGGGGCACTGCTGACCGTAGGCGTAGACGTGGCTCATAACGTCGTGGCGCACCTCGCGCTCACGCGCCTCGGCAACCTCGAAGTTTATGTCGTCAATGTGGCTCTCCAGCTCCGCTATCTGCTCGTCGGTGATGTCCAGCCCCAGCGTCTTTTCCGCGCGCGCCAGCGCCACCCACAGCCGCCGCCAAGTGGAAAACTTGAAGCTCTCGGAAAATACCCGCTGCATCTCCGCGCTGGCGTAGCGCGTGGAGAGCGGGGAGATATATCCCGTTCTGTCGCTCATTTTGCATCGCTCCCGTATTTATTTATAATTCTCTCCGTGACAGAGCCGTCCTCAAGGGAGGTGTAGCGCACGTAGAGAGAAATTTTGTTGTCCGCGTCGAGGCTGCGCCAAATGTCGTCCGCCAGCTCGTCGATGTCGTCCGGCAGCGTCACGCGCTCCGGCTCGCCCTGAAACGTGGGCAGGGGCTGACCGTCGCCCATGTAGGTGTGTATAAAATGACCCAGTCCGGCCTTGGACGGGTAGGAGAACGTATAGCGGCAGCAGCCGGAGCCCTCCGCGTCCACGCTCTTGAGTATGCTCATCTCGTAGCTGACTCCGCCATCGGCAAACGTCAGCATGGCGCTGATGCGCGGGGTCAGGTTCGGCGCGTCCGGCTCAAACTCGCGCGAAACAAGCGCCTCGGAAAAGCTCTTGCCCGCGGCAAGGCCGTCATAAATGGTGTCCGTCTGGTCGCCGTTTGTGACGATGAGGCGGTTTCCGCTCTCGCGCACCGCGGCGTAGATGATGAGCGAGGGGTCGGAGCAGGCGGCGGGGTCATAAGGCTCCGTGTAGAGCGCGCCGCTGCGCTTGGCGAAAACGCGGTTGCGGCTGTTGGCGCTGCGTCCCATGATGAAGTAGGCGGCAACGGCGCTCCCGCCGCTGCGCGAGGTACCCACGACAATGCCGCGTCCCACATAGCTGTTTCCCGCTACCCTCTCGCCAACCGTCCGGGCGTCATAAATGTTCATTGGCGTTCTCCTTTTTGCGTAATATTTATTTTTCTTAATCTTATTTTATTTTTGATGTAATGCGAGTGCGCGGCGCGGCTTGTTCACCACTCGTCCGCGCCCTTTTGCTCGGGTATGACGAGCTTCATGGCCTCTATGGCGCACTCTATCATGCCGTCGTCGGGCTCGAACACCGTCAGGTGCTGCAGCTGCTTGCCCGGCCACGCAAGGATTGAGGACACTATATTGTCGTGCCGACCCACCCAGCGGTTGAGCTCGTAGGTTATGCCCACTACTATCGGCAGCATGATGAGCTTGCAGCACATTCTCACCAGCGCCGCCGCCACAGCTCCCAGCTCCGCTATCGAGGGGAAGAGCGTCAGCACCCACGTCATAAACGATATGACGAAAATGCTGATTATCATTATTACCAGCAGGAAGCTCGTGCCGCACCTCGGGTGAAAGCGGCTCTGCGGGCGCACGTTCTCCACCGTCAGCTCAAGCCCCTTTTCGTAGCAGAAAATTGTCTTGTGTTCCGCGCCGTGGTAGGAGAACATTCGCTGAATCTCCTTAGTCCGCGTACACAGCCACATATACAGCAGGAATATGACAATGCGCAAAACGCCCTCTATTATGCAGCGCAGCACAAGGCTCAGGCTGTCGGGCAGCAGCTCGAATATGAACGCGGGCAGCAGCACAAAAAGCCCCACCGCCAGCAGTATGCCCAGCGTCACGCCGACGGCGATGATAATCTTTTCCGCCTTGTCGCCGCCGAAGTGCTTTTCAATCCAGAGGTCGAGCTTGTCCGGCTCGCCCTGCTCCTCCTCCGGCAGCTGCTCCATCGACCACAGCAGCGCGCCCATGCCCTTTGCCATTGAGTCCACAAAGTTCACGACGCCGCGTATGAACGGCCAGCCCAATACGGGGTACTTTTCTTTGATGAGGTGAAGCTCGTCCACCTTTGTCACAAGGCTGCCGTCGTCCTTGCGGCACACGCTGGCCTGCTTGTCCACGCCGCGCATAAGTATGCCCTCCATGAGAGCTTGGCCGCCTATTGACGTTCTGAAGGCGCACCCTGCGCCCGTCTCTTTCTTTGACATCAGCAGTTTTCCTTTGATTTTATAAATTTTGCGGCGCGGGGGAAATCACTCCCCGTGCGTATTATTCTGCGCAAGGCGCTGGGATATGGCGTTGCCGAGGTCTATGAGGTCGCCCAGCTCGTCGTTGCGGGGCTTGGTCACGGTGACGCCGTACTCGCCCTCCGCCGTGCGGCGCGCCAGCTCCGTCAGGGCTTTCAGCTCATCCGATACCGAGCGCGCGAAGCGGTACTCCCAAAAGCCGACGAAGGCTAAAACCGCCGCCGCGACCACGCCGGTCAGTATGCACACGCACACGAAGTCCGTGCCGAGCGTGTCCGCGTGGGTAGCCTTGAGCCACGCGCGCGCAGCCGGCAAAAACGCCAGCACACCCAGCGCCAAAGCGCCGCCGGTGAAGCCCATTGTCATTGCCGCATGGGTTTTCGTCACGCTGCGCCGCTTGGCCAGACGGACGGGGTCGTTGAGCACCGCCATAACGCGCATGAGGTACGGCCAGTCGGAGTCCATAGGCTCGCGCGTTATGAAGCTCTGTTCATTTTTAGGTCGTTCCACGGGGATTCACCGCCTTGCCTGCTTCTCCACCGCGCCGCACGGGGCGCGGTGGCTCTTAATATAATAGCACATATACGCGAAAAATGGTAGAGAAATTGTAACTTCCGCGCTCATTTTCGGAAATTTTTAATCGCCGCGCCCCGCTGAATTCATATTCTCTTCCATTTTACGCCGTTCGGCATATCCGTCAGCTCTATTCCGGCGGCTTTCAGCTCGTCGCGGATTCTGTCGGCCTCGGCAAAGTTCTTGGCCTTTTTCGCCTCGCGCCGCGCCAGAATTTTTGCCTCGACCTCGGCGTCGCTCTCGCCGCTCTCGCTCACCACGGCGAAGCCCGCTCCGGCGGCGGAGGCCGCTTTTTTGTCGCTCTCGCGCTTGGCGGCGGCCTTCCGCACAAGGTCAAGACCCAGCACGGTGTCGAAATCCGCCACGGCGGCCAGCTTGGTCGCGTCGGTCGTGTCAGCCTTGAACACGTCGTAAACCGCGGTCACGGCGAGGGAGGTGTTCAAATCGTTGTCAAGAGCGGCGGCAAAGCGCGCTTTCAGCCCCTCCAGCGCCGCCGCGTCGGGCTCGCCCTCGGCGCGGAGCGCGGCCACGCGCGTTATCAGCTTGTTGTAGGCCGTCTGCGCGTTGCTGAGATTTTCCCACGAGAAAACCAGCGCCTTGCGGTAATGGCTCTGCAGGCAGAAAAAGCGGTAGGCCAGCGGGTCATAGCCCCTGTCCAGCAGCGACTGCACGGTCAAAAACTCTCCGCTCGACTTGCTCATTTTGCCCGAGGTGGTGTTCAGGTGGAGGACATGAACCCAATAATTGCACCAATGGTGGCCTAAATAAGCCTCCGACTGGGCGATTTCGTTCGTGTGGTGGGGGAAAGCGTTATCTATGCCGCCGCAGTGTATGTCAAGCCTCTCGCCAAGGTGCTTTATGGATATGCCCGTACACTCTATGTGCCAGCCCGGGTAGCCCACGCCCCACGGGGAGTCCCACTTGAGCGCCTGCGCCTCGAACTTGGACTTTGTGAACCAGAGCACGAAGTCATTTTTGTTGCGCTTGTTGTCGTCGGCCTCCACGCCCTCGCGCACGCCCACGGCGAGGTCCTCCTCGTTGAAGTCGTTGAAGATATAGTATTTCTCTAATTTTGAGGTGTCAAAGTACACGTTGCCGCCCGCGAAGTAGGCGTAGCCCTTCTCCATAAGGCTCTCGATTATATGGATATAGTCGTCGATGCAGTTCGTGGCGGGCTCGACCACGTCCGGCGTTTTTATGTTCAGGCGGGCGCAGTCAGAGAAAAACGCGTCGGTATAGAACTTGGCAATGTCCATGACGGACTTATGCTCGCGCTTGGCACCGCTGAGCATTTTGTCCTCGCCGGTGTCGGCGTCGGAGGTCAGGTGGC
This sequence comes from Oscillospiraceae bacterium, assembly GCA_021202845.1. Lineage (GTDB taxonomy): Bacteria > Bacillota > Clostridia > Oscillospirales > Oscillospiraceae > JAJQCF01. The sequence goes on along the minus strand of JAJQCF010000022.1, from coordinate 247,189 downwards.
CCACGTCGGTTATGTTCATAACGCGCTTCACGCCGTAGCCTGAGTAGCGCAGATATTTTTCCAGAACGTCCTCCATGATGTAGCTTCTGAGGTTGCCGATGTGCGCGTAGTGGTAAACCGTCGGGCCGCAGGTGTACATCTTCACCTCGGCGGGGTCTATGGGGACAAAGTCCTCCTTTTTTCTTGTTGCGGAATTATAGAGCTTCATTTACTTTTATTCTCCTTTTCATATATGGCCTTTTCCAGCCGTCCCAGCTCGCGGCGCACGTCGCCGAGGGCGTCTGCCACGGGGTCTGTCATGTTCACTTGGTCAACCTCGGCGGCGTAGTTGACCTTTTCCGCGCCGCGGCGGACTATGCGCGCGGGAACGCCGACGGCGGTGCAGTCCGGCGGGACCTCTTTAAGCACAACGCTGTTGGCCGCAATGCGGCTGTTGTCGCCCACCTTGAACGGTCCCAAGACCTTTGCGCCCGTGCCGATGAGTACGTTGTTGCCTATGGTGGGATGGCGCTTGCCCTTGTCCTTGCCCGTGCCGCCCAGCGTCACGCCGTGGTATATCAGGCAGTCGTCGCCGACCTCGGCAGTCTCGCCGATGACAATGCCCATGCCGTGGTCGATGACAAGGCGGCGGCCTATTTTGGCGCCGGGGTGAATTTCTATACCCGTCTTATGGCGCGAGCGCTGGGAAATGAAGCGGGCAAGAAAGAGCAGGTTGTGCTCGTAGCACCAGTGCGCCTTGCGGTGGCTGCGCACGGCCTTTATTCCGGGATAGAGCAGCAGTATTTCCAAGCTGCTGCGCGCGGCCGGGTCGCGCGCCTTGTAAGCGGCTATTGTCTCCCTCAGTTCATTAAACATATTCTTTCACTCCAAAAACAAAAAATCCTCTCATGCCCTTTGGCATGAGAGGCGCGGTAAGCGCGGTTCCACTCCCGTTTATAGCTTTCAAAAGCCTTAACGCGGCCAAAACGTCGGGGCATTTCCTCCCCGATGGCTCACGGGCGCATACCGAAGCGCGCCTCACCTATCCGGCTCACAGCCGACGGCCGGATTTCTCTGCAAGGCGGCGCACAGCTCCGTTTTTCCCGCTCAACGCCGTTATTCACATCATCATTATATTAACACTCTCCCCGCGCCCGTGTCAAGTTTTAAAAAATCACCCGCAGAGCTCGGACAGCACTGACTTCATGTTCTGCCAAAAGCCCGTCTCGCGCCCCTCGCTCACCCTGACAGAGCGGTCCGCGCCGTCGGGGAACGTAAGACGGTAGCGCGCGGCGGCGGTGAGGCCGGTGAATACGCACTCGCTCTCCCCCGCCGTTATGCCGCCGTACTGAATCGGCTCGTCAGCGTCCGTGCGCCAGAGCAGAATTTGTCCGTCAAGCTCGGCGCCGTCCGAAATTTCTACTTTTATTTTAGCGCTGTTGGTGTAAAAAACATATTGCTCGGCCTCCGCGCCCGTAGCCTCCAGCGCGCCAGCCGTCAGATTGTATACGCCCTCCTCGACCGCGAAAACCACAGGGTTGGCCGCACGGTGCATACTTTGCAGCGTCAGCAGCGACAGCGAGAGCGCGCAAACGGCTATAAGGCCAATTATTATAATCAGCAAGGCGGCGCGCAGCCTGTACCGCTTAATTTTCCTTGCGTACCCCGCAATTTCTATGTCCTCTCCCTGCGGCGCGGGGTCGATATCCCGCCTTCTCATTCTTTCCAACTTATCCCTGCACGGCGCACAGTCGGACAAGTGCGCTTCCAGCGCCGCCCTGCTGTCGGACGAGCAGACGCCGTCCAGATACAGCGGAAGCAAATCGTCGGCGATATTGCAGTTAATTTTCATGCCGCCCCTCCATGCTCTCAATAAGTTTATTCTTGGCGCGGTAGAACGTCACCTTTGCCCAAGACTCGGTTCTGCCGCATATGTCGGCAATCTCTCTGAACGTCAGCTCGCCGAATACCCTCAGCATAAACACCTCGCGGTAAGGCTCGCTCAGGCTGTGCAGATGCCTGTGGATTTCCAGCGCCTGCGATTTGTCGTGTATGGCGGCAAATGGGTCTTCCGTTGCCGCCGTCTCGTCCGGCTCCGCGCCTGCCGCTGTGCGTTTGGCGCGCTTTTGCTCCTTATACAGCGCGTTTTTGGCGATGCGGCAGAGCCATGTCTCTATTTTGCACTCGCCCCTGAACCGGCCGATGTGCAGGTATGCCTGATAGAAAGTCTCGTCGGTCAGCTCCTCCGCCAAACCCGCGTCGCCGCACAGCGACAGCAGGAAGCGGTACACAACGGGCGTATAGTCCCGAAAAAGTCTTTCAAACTCGTCCACAGCCGCCACCTCGCTCTGTATATTAGAGTCTGCAAAAGTGAAAAAGACACAAATATTTTTCAGTTATTTTCACCCTCGGCAATGTGCGCAAGCAGCGCAAGGAGCTCGGCACGGTCATTTTGCGCGCGACCCTCCACCACCGCGTCCAGCAGCTCGTTTAAGGCAGCGCCTATTTGCGCTCCGCGCAGTCCGGCCGCCAGCGCGTCGCTGCCGTTCACCGCTAACTTTTTCAGCGTAAAGCACTCGTCGGCGGCCAAAATTTCCTCCAACAGCACCTCCGCCGCGTCGTAGGCCGCCTGACGGTGCCGCACGGCCTCGCTCTGACCGAGATTATCCGCTCTTCCCAGCTGCAGGAGCTGGCGCGCAGCCTCCGCGCCGATACGACGCAGCAGCTTTTTCAGCGCCTCGCGCTCCACGCGCACGGGTGTGTCGTGCCGCTTCACCAGCAGCTCTATGCGCTCTGCGGAGGCGCGGTCAAAGCGCAGGCGGTGCATTATGTCAACCGCAATGTCGCGGCTGACCGAGGCGTGGCCGTAAAAGTGGCCGACGCCGTTTTCGTCAAGGGAAAATGTCGCGGGCTTGCCCATGTCGTGAAAAAGCGCCGCCCAGCGCAGCACCGGCTGCGCGGGAGTGTTGGCCACAACCGCCGCTGTGTGCGCCCAGACATCAAGGCTGTGCCACGGCGAGTGCTGCAAAAAGCCGACCATCGGCTCAATCTCCGGCAACACGGCGGAGAGAACGTCGGGATATTGCAGCAGCACCCGTTGCGCGCCGGCGCCGCACAGCAGCCGCGTCAGCTCCGTATTTATACGCTCGGCGGAGACGTTTTGCAGCAGAGCGCGGCAGCGGCGCATGGCCTCCGCCGTCTCCGGCTCTATCGAAAATTCCAGCTCGGAGGCAAGGCGCAGGCCGCGCAGTATGCGCAGGCTGTCCTCACCGAAGCGGCGTTCCGGCTCGCCGACGCAGCGTATGGTGCGCGCGGCAATGTCGCGCCGCCCGCCAAAGGGGTCGCGCAGCACCTTGCCGTCATAGGCCATTGCGTTTATCGTGAAGTCGCGGCGGGCCAAGTCCTCGTCTATACCGCTGACGAAGCGCACGGCGTCGGGATGGCGGTTGTCGGAATACTTGCCGTCCGCGCGGAAGGTCGTTATCTCCACTCCCCCGTCGGAGGTCATCAGCGTCACGGTGCCGTGCTTTTTGCCGGTCTCCAGCACCCGCTCAAGCGCGAACACCGCCTCCGTCTCGTCCGGCAGCGCGGAGGTGGCCACGTCGTAGTCGCGCGGCGCGGCGCCCATCAGCATATCCCGCACCGCGCCTCCCACGGCGTAGGCCTCAAAGCCCGCGGAGCTGAGCGCGGATATGACCCTGCTTATGTGCTGAGGCAGATAAAGCATGGTGAAAATCTCCTTAGTAGACAAATGTACGCTTTCATTTTACCTCTGTTTCGGTAAAAATTCAACTTGACAATTATGGCCGTTGCAGTTATAATAGCGGAAAATCAGTGAAAGGAGAACACGTCGTGAGGCATTTCGTCAGCACAATGATGAATATGACCGCTATGCGCATGATGACCATGTGCATGTGCCGCCGCGCCTAAATACGATGTGCTTTCTGTAAGAGCTGATTCAACCCCCTCAACTTGTGCAATCACGGAAAGTCCATCAGGCTTTCCGTTTTTTTATTGCAAAAAATATCAAAAAAGGAGAAACCACCATGAAAAAGACTCTTGCGCTAATCCTCACTCTCGCTCTGGTCGTTGCCTGCCTTGGCTCCTTCACCGCCTGCGGCAAGACCGAGGAAACCACCTACACCATCGCCGTTCCCAACGACACCACCAACGAAGCGCGCGCGCTGCTGCTGCTTGAGACCCTCGGCTACATAACCATCGACGCCGACGCCGGCATCACCGCCACCATCAGCGACATCACGGACAACCCCTACAACCTCCAGTTCAGCGAGGTCGAGGCCGCGCAGATACCCAATGTGCTTCAGGACGTTGATTTCGGCATCATCAACTCCAACTACGCCATAGCCGCCGACATCGACCCCATGACCGAGGCGCTGGCAATGGAAGGCTCCGCCTCCGCTTACGTCAACATCGTCTGCGTGCGCGAGGGCAACGAGGACACCGACGAGGCTAAGGCTCTTGCCGCCGCCGTTTACAGTCAGGCTGTCGCCGACTTCATAACCGAGACTTACAGCGGCTCCGTTGTCTCCGCGGTCGATAACCCGGGCACCGGCTACGACGACACCGTTGACTACGACGCTCTTGCCGGAACCACCATCACCATTGCCTGCTCCCCCGCTCCCCACGCCGAGATTTTAGCCGTCGCAGCCGAAATTCTGGCGGAGAAGGACATCACTCTGGACATCATGGAGTTCACGGACTATGTCCAGCCCAACACCGTTGTTGAGAGCGGCGAGGTCTTTGCTAACTACTTCCAGCACGTTCCCTACCTTGACGACTTCAACGCCGAAAACGGCACGCACATTGTGTCCATTGCCGGCGTACACGTTGAGCCTATGGGCATTTACGGCGGAAAGCAGACCAGCCTTGACGTAATCACCGGCTGAGTTTATAATTATAGACGCCGACCGGCACACAGTCTGTCGGCGTCTTATGCTTGCTCCGGCATCGGCACGGACATAAAAATTCCGGAGGCGTTTTAATGATAGAAATACAAAACCTTTCCAAAACCTTTTCCGTATCCGGCGGAGAGGTGCAGGCGCTGAAAAATATCTCCCTCACTATAAACGACGGGGATATTTTCGGCATAATCGGCATGTCCGGCGCGGGCAAGAGTACGCTTGTGCGCTGCATAAATATGCTTGAGCGCCCCACGGAGGGGCACGTTATAATAAACGGCAGGGACATGGCCGCGCTTTCGGATACCGAGCTGAGGGCGGAGCGGCGCAACATCGCCATGATATTCCAGAGCTTCAACCTGCTCATGCAGCGCAGCTGCCTGCGCAACGTCTGCTTCCCGCTGGAGCTGGCGGGCATGAAGCGCGCCGAGGCCAAAAAGCGCGCAATGGAGCTGCTGGAGCTTGTCGGCCTGCCCGACAAGGCGCGAAGCTACCCCGCACAGCTCAGCGGCGGCCAGCAGCAGCGCGTAGCCATAGCCCGCGCGCTCGCCACAGACCCCAAGGTGCTGCTGTGCGACGAGGCCACCTCCGCGCTCGACCCCAACACGACGCACTCCATTTTGCAGCTCATAAAGGACATAAACGAAAAGCTGGGCATTACCGTCGTCATCATCACTCACCAAATGAGCGTCGTGGAGGAGATATGCGACCATGTCGCCATCTTAGACGGCGGCGAGGTGGCCGAGCAGGGCGCTGTGGGCACGGTATTCTCCAGCCCCAAGTCCGACGCCGCGCGCCGCTTGGTGTTCCCCACGGGAGCCGACGTGCTCGTCTCCGACCCCCACGACGAAAAGCGTCTGCGGGTCACGTTCAACGGTGCGGACGCCGCGGGCTCTCCGCTCATTGCGCGCATGGCCGTGGAGAAAAACGTGCTGGCAAACATACTAGCCGCGTCCACACGGCGGCTGGACGACAAGGTTTACGGAACCATGCTGCTGGCTCTGCCCGGCGGCGACGCCGACTTCGAGGCGGCGAAGCAGTTTTTGCAGAGTGTAGACGGCGTGGTCGTTGAGGAGGTTTGAGCGCAATGTTGGAAAAAATGTTTACATCCGCCTCCGTGGAGGAGGCTCTCAGAGTTTTGCAGGAGGAAATCCCCTTTGCCATTTGGGAGACATTTTACGTCACGGTGCTCAGCACGCTGCTGGCTGTGGTCATCGGTCTGCCGCTGGGCGTGCTGCTGGTCGCGGGCGACAAAAGCGGCGTGCGGCCGCTGCCCAAACCGTTTATGGCGGCGCTGAACGTGATAATAAACCTGCTGCGCTCCATACCTTTCCTCATACTGATGATAATGGTCTTTCCCCTCTCGCGCCTCATAATCGGCACCACCGTCGGCACTCCGGCAACAGTCGTGCCGCTCGTGGTGGCGGCGTTCCCCTTTGTGGCGCGCCTTGTGGAAAGCAGCCTGCGCGAAGTCAACCCCAATATAATCGAGGCCGCGCAGAGCATGGGCGCGTCGCCGTTCCAGATTGTGTGGAAGGTCATGCTGCCGGAGAGCGTACCCTCGCTTATATCGAATTTCACCATTGCCATAACCACGGTGCTGGGCTACTCCGCCATGAGCGGCATAATCGGCGGCGGCGGTCTGGGCAAGATTGCCATAAACTACGGCTACTACCGCTACAAGTACCTCGTCATGGTGATTGCGGTCATACTGCTGATAATTATCGTTCAAATATTTCAGTCCATAGGCACGGCGGCCACGGTCAAGAGCGACAAGCGCCTGAAGTGACCGCGCGGCCGGAGACTGCAAAAATAGCGGCGTGTCGTAAATGCATGACACGCCGCTTTGCTTTTTAACATAATCCGATAGGAGGTACTGCACATGAAGCTTATGATAGCGTCGGACATACACGGCTCGGCGTTTTACTGCTCCAAGCTGCTGGAGGCGCTGGAGCGCGAGGGCGCGGACAGGCTGCTGCTCTTGGGCGACATTCTCTACCACGGCCCGCGCAACGCCCTGCCCCAAGGCTACGCGCCCAGCGAGACGGCGGAAATGCTGAACGGCATTAAGCAAAAAATATTTTGCATCCGCGGCAACTGCGACGCCGAGGTGGACCAGATGATGCTGGAGTTTCCCATAATGTCCGACTTCTGCGTTCTCGCGCTCGGCCGGCGCCTTATTTACGCCACGCATGGCCACCGCTATAGCCTTGCCTCACCGCCGCCGCTGCAGCGCGGCGACATTCTGCTGCACGGCCACACGCACGTCCCGACTTGGGAGCGCTTCGGCGAGGACAACATCTGCCTGAACCCCGGCTCGGTGTCCATCCCCAAGGACGGCAGCGAGCGCGGTTATATGCTCTTGGAGGGAGATATGGCAAAGTGGAAAACGCTGGACGGCAGCGTATACCACAGCGAGAACCTCGGCTAAAAAAATGCTGCCAATTCAGTAATTTTGCGACGTATCCGTCCGCTCGAGTAGAAAAAATGACAGTAGGGCAAAAATGCCGCGGCCTCGTCAAGCTGTTTCAACGAGGCCGCGGATTTTTAATTCTCTGCCATTGGCATTATCCCCTGCTCAGCTCGAAGTTCAGGAGTATCTGCGCGGTTTCGGCGCGGGTGGCGGCGGAGGTGGGGTTTAGGGTACCGTCGGCGTTGCCGTGGAGGAGGCCGCTGCCTACTGCCCAGCGGATTGAATCTTCAGCCCACGCGGATATTTGCGCGGCGTCGGAAAAGCCGGAAGTATCGCCGCTCTCTGGCTCTTCCACGCCCAGCCACGCGGCGTAGCGCTGGAAAATGGCGGCTATCTGCTCGCGCGTCACTGAGCCGTTGGGGTCAAACTCAAACGTGCTGTAGCCCTTGACTATGCCGTTTTGCGCCGCCCAGTCAACCGCGGCGGAGTACCAGCTGTCGCGCTCAGTGTCGGCAAAGGCGGAGGCAACCGTCGCCTCGGGGTAGCCCGCCGCGCGGTGCAGCACGGTCACGAGCATGGCGCGGCTCATAACGCCATCGGGGTTGAACTTGCCGCCGCCTACGCCGTTCATCAGGCCGTTTGTCAGAACAAATTCCACCGCCGAGGCGTACCACGCGCCCGCGGTGAGGTCGCTGTAGTCGTCCTCCGCGCTCGGCTCGGCCTCCACCGTCTCCGCTACGGCAGCCGCGGAGTCAGCCGAGAGCTTGGAGAGCGTGACGGCGGAGAGCGTCGTCTCCTTAGTCCCCGCGGAATTCGAGAAATATTTGCCGCAGGTTGTGCAGTACCAATACTCCAAGTTCCCCGTCGCCTCCGTCGTCGGCTCGGCGGCAAAGTAGTGAGCCAAAATATGCTGCTCAAAAACGGCGGTCAGGGTGTGGTTTTTCGTCACGGAGGAAAAAGCGTACTCCTCCGCCGCGCCGACGCTCACGCCGTCAACCGTGACCGCGGCGATGTGCCAGCCGGTGTCCGCCGTAATCGTATACTCCGCCCGCTCGCCCTTTTCCACGCTGTCGGGGCCGCTGACGCTGCCGCCCGCGGTGTACTCGACGGATATGGCAAAGGTCTCGGCTGCTGTCTCGGTCGCTTCGGCAGTTGATTGTGTAGCGTCGGTCGTCTCTGCCGCGCCGCCGGTCTCCGCTTGGGTTCCGTCCTGCTCCGCGTCGGCCTCTGTTGAGTTCTCCTCCGCTGCGGCCTCTGTCGAAGTTTCGCCGGTCGCGGCAGCTGTGACCGTCACGCGGCAGGAGGCGGAGAGCTCGCCCGCCGTCACTGTGATAACGGCCTCGCCCTCGCCCACCGCGGTCAGATACGCCGAGCGCCCGCCGCCCGCGGTGGCCAGCGTGACGACCGAGGTATCGGAGCTCTGCCAGCGGCGTGTGTCATCGCTGCCGCTGAGCGTGGAGGTTATGTAGTGCGTGCTCTCGCCCAAAGTCATTGTTATCGACTGCTCGGACAGCGTAAGCGAGCCCTCTGCCAGCGCGAGCGTCGGCAGGAGCAGCATTGCCGCGGCCAGCAGCGCCGCAAAAAGCCTCTTGCAGCTCATTTTTCCTCTCTCCTTCGCGCGGGCAGGCGCAGGACGCTTTGCCCGCGCCGTAATTACGCGCTGCGGAAAACGTCCTTGTTATTGACAAAGTATTCAACGCCGGAGTACAGCGTTGTGACAAGAATTACGATTTGGCACACAATGTTCAGCCAGCCGAAGCTGAACGCCAGCATGAGGCACAGGCAGACCATTGTGGCGAACGTCTTAATCTTGCCGCTCTTGGCCGCGGCTATTACCCTGCCCTGCTCAACGGCGACAAGGCGCATACCGCTGACGGCAAATTCCCGCAGCAGCACGAGCGCCAGCACCCAGCCGTACATCGCGCCGCGCTCGACGAACCAGCACATGGCCGCCATGACAAGCATTTTGTCCGCCAGCGGGTCCATAAACTTGCCGAAGTCGGTCACTTGGTTGTAGTGCCGCGCTATGTAGCCGTCCAGCATATCCGTCAGGCTGGCGATTATGAACACCGCCAGCGCCACCCAGCTCGCAAACGGGAAATCCAGATATAGTATTATCAAAAATACAGGTATCAGCGCAACGCGCAATAAAGTCAGCTTGTTGGCTGTTGTCATTCGTCAATCTCCTCTCCTACAAGCTCGCCGTCCATTTCGCCGGTGACGAGCACCTTGGTGAATTGCCCCGCCTCGCACTTACCCGTGAAGTAGATAGTGCCGTCAACGTCGGGCGAGTCGGCATACGTCCGCCCTGTCAAGTAACCGCCATCGGCGCCGGTGCAGAGCACCTCCAGCGTCCTGCCCTGCATGGCGGCGTTGTATTCATCCATTATGCCGTTTTGCAGCTCCATAATAAGCCCCGCGCGGCGCTCCGCTTCCTCGAAATCGCACCTGTCGGGCATATCATACGCCGGTGTGCCCTCCTCGGGGGAGTAGGGAAAAACGCCGACGCGCTCAATTTTCGCTTCGCGCAGGAACTCGCACAGCTCCTCGAACTCCGCCTCGCCCTCGCCCGGAAGGCCGGTTATGAGGCTGGTGCGCAGTACGAGCCGCGGTATGCGCTCGCGCAAGTCGGAAAAGAGCGCGCGGATAAACTCGCCGTCGCCCCTGCGGTTCATGCGGCGCAGAATGTCGGAGTTGATGTGCTGAATTGGTATGTCGAGATATTTGACAATTTTCTCGTTGGCGGCGATTTCGTCTATCAGCTCGCCGTCAATCTCGTCGGGGTAGAGATAGTGCAGGCGCAGCCAGTGTACGCCGTCCAGCTCGGCCAGAGCGCGGCACAGCTCCGCCAGCGCGCGGCGGCCGTAGATGTCGGTGCCGTATCGCGTCAAGTCCTGCGCTATGAGTATGAGCTCCTTCACGCCGCTTTCCGCCAGCGCCTTGGCCTCGGCTATTATATTCTCCATCGGGCGGCTGCGGAAGCGTCCGCGTATGTCGGGAATGGCACAGTAGGCGCAGCGGTTGTCGCAGCCCTCGGCAATTTTCAGGTAAGCCCACGCGGGGCCGGTTGTGATGAAGCGCCCCACCTCGTCCACGGGCGCGTTTTTGTCGGCGTAGGCCTCGGGGCGCTCGCCGTCCAAGGTGCGGCGCACAACGTCGGCAATCTCGCCGTAGCTGCCCACGCCCACCAGCGCGTCGGCCTCGGGCAACTGGCTGCGTATCTCGCTGCGATAGCGCTCCGCGAGGCAGCCGGTGACAATGATTTTGCCCAGCTTGCCGTCGGCTTTGAGCAGACCCGCGTCCACAATGTTCGCTATGGCCTCGCTCTTGGCCTCGTCGATGAAGCCGCAGGTGTTGATTATAACTGCGTCAGCGCCTTCCAGCTCGGACACCAGCTCATAACCGGCGTCGGAGAGCAGACACAGCATCTGTTCGCTGTTTACAAGGTTTTTTGCACAGCCCAGTGAAATGAGGGCAATTTTTTCATTCGCCATTTTTATTCCTCGTCGCGCAGCCGCTCCAAGGCCGCGCGAATTTCCTCCCAGCTAAAGCCGCGGCGCGCCAGCGCGTCCGTGGCTCTTTTCAGCTCGGCTCTGTCCGGCTCCGCGCTCTTCAGCTTTGAGCGCAGGAGGCGGTCTATTGTCTCGTCCTGCTCCGGCATCTCGTCCATGGCCGCGTCCCACATTTCGCGCGGAACCTTGCGGCGGTAGAGCTCGTCGCGCACTCGCCGCGCGCCGTAGCCCTTGGCCGCGCAGTGGCGCACCAACATGGCGGCATAGGTCTCATCGTTCAAAAAGCCTATGGACACAAGCCACGCCACGGTCTCGGCGGCGGCGCGCTCCGGCTCTCCCTTCTCCACAAGGCGGTCATAAAGCCCGCGCTCGCTCATGGGGGTGGCGGAGAGAATGCGCATAGCCCGCTCGCGGCAGTGCAGAGAGTCAGCGGCGGCGCGCCACTCGGCATATTCCTCGTCGGAAACGCCGCGCTCCCCGCCGCCGAGCCCCACGGCAATGTCCGCAGGGACTATAAGCGCCTCCGCGCCGTCAAAGCTCAGGCGGTATTTATCTCCCGATAGGGGCTGTACGCCGGTCAGCTTCACTGTCTTCAGCCTTCAAAGTCCTCGGCGGAGACGTCCACGGCGCGGCCTGCCACCTGCGCGGCGCGGCGCGACTGCGGCGTCATCAGCTTGTAGGCGTTGGCGCGTATCTGCGCTTCGATGTCGTCCGCCACGTCGGGGTGCTCCTTGAGGTATTCCTTAACGCCGTCACGGCCTTGTATGCGCGTGTCGCCGACGGTGAACCACGCGCCGCCCTTGTCGATAATCTCCAGCTTCACCGCGAGGTCAACGATTTCGCCGACCTTGCTGATGCCCTCGCCGTACATGATGTCGAACTCCGCCTCGCGGAACGGGGGCGCGACCTTGTTCTTGACAATTTTCGCCCTCGTGCGGTTGCCTATCATCTCGCCGCCGGACTTGAGCGTTTCAATGCGGCGCACGTCTATGCGCACGGAGGAGAAGTATTTCAGCGCGCGGCCGCCCGGGGTCGTCTCGGGGTTGCCGTACATAACGCCTATCTTCTCACGCAGCTGGTTGATAAAGACGACGATGCAGTTCGTCTTGCTTATCGTGCCCGCCAGCTTTCTCAGCGCCTGCGACATAAGCCTTGCCACAACGCCGACGGAGGAGTCGCCCATTTCGCCCTCCAACTCGCTGCGCGGCAGCAGCGCGGCCACGGAGTCAACAACCACAACGTCAACCGCGCCGGAGCGCACAAGCGCCTCCGTTATCTCCAGCGCCTGCTCGCCGGTGTCCGGCTGGGATATGAGCAAATCGTCAATGTTCACGCCGACGGCGCGGGCGTAGGCGGGCTCCAGCGCGTGCTCCACGTCGATGAACGCCACCTCGCCGCCGCCCTTCTGCGCGGAGGCCAGAATGTGCAGCGCCAAGGTCGTCTTGCCGGAGGACTCTGGGCCGTAGATTTCCACAATGCGCCCTCTGGGGACTCCGCCTATACCGAGCGCCAAGTCCAGAGAGAGCGAGCCGGTGGATATGGCGTCCACATTCACGGGAATGTCGTCGCCGAGGCGCATAATGGCGCCCTTGCCGTAGCTCTTTTCAATCTGCGCTATAGCCGTTTCAAGCGCGGTCTTTTTGTCGCTCGCCTGACCCGGTGTGGATATTGGAACCTTTTTCTTTTCAGCCATTTCTTTGCTACCTCACAAAATAATTCATAATTCGTTAAATCTGCTGCATAAAGCTCGAATATATAATATTATACATAATCAGGGAGCAACACCGAACACAACGCGCTCCATCGCGCCGGTATCCCTGACCGTTCCCAAATCTATAAAGCCTGCGCCGCGCATCATATTAAGCACGTCGTCGGCCTGCCCCTCCCCCACTTCAAAGAGCATTGCGCCGCCGCGCGAGAGCAGCACCGTCCAGCGGCTGAGCACGGCGCGGTAGAAGTCAAGGCCGTCCTCCCCGCCGTCCAGAGCGGATATGGGCTCATAGTCGCGCACTTCGGCGTCCAGCGTCGGCAATTCGTCCGTGCGTATGTACGGCGGGTTGCAGGTGATGAGGTCAAAGCGCCCGAGGCGGAGCGGCGGGGGCTGCGTAACGTCAGCCTCCACGCAGACCACGCGCGAGCTGAGCGAGTTCAGGCGTATATTCCTGCGCGCCACCTCCAGCGCCGCGCGGCTATTATCCACAAGCGTAACGCGCGCCGCGGGCATTGTCTTGGCAACGGCGCAGCCGACGCAGCCGCTGCCGGTGCATAAGTCCAGCACATGGGCGTTCTGCTTCACGCCGCGCAGCATCTCCACGGACTTCTCCACAAGCACTTCCGTGTCCGCGCGCGGAATGAGCACGTTGGGCGTTATCTCCAGCGGCAGACCGTAAAACTCCCAGCGCCCCGTGATGTAGGCCACCGGCTCCCCCGCTAATCTGCGGTCGCACAGCTCCCTCACAGAGCGCGCTATGGCGTCGGTTGTGTAATAATTTAAGTCTTGCAGCAGCTTTTCTGTCGTCTTTCCCGCCGCCATTGCGGTTATAAGCCGCGCCTCCAGCGCATAGGCGCTTATGCCCGCGTCGCGCAGCCGCCGCCGCGTTTCAATATACAGCTCATTATAGGTGTGCGCCATTACAGCAATTCTCTCTTTTTCAATTCGATTCAATAATCAATAATTAAAATTACAATTCAATGCAAAGCCCGCGCACGATTTGCTGTGCGCGGATTTTTGTCAATTTCGTTTTTCTGCCAGCGCGCGGGCCGTCATCTCCGCCGCCCGCGGTAGCAGAACCCACTCGGCCTGCTCCATTACGCGGCGCTGCAAAGTCTCCGGCGTGTCGTCGGGCAGAACTTCAACGGCCTTTTGCAGAATGATTTTTCCGCCGTCGGGAACTTCGTTTACATAATGCACAGTCGCGCCCGTCACCTTGACGCCGTATGCCAGCGCGGCCTCGTGGACGTGCAGCCCGTAAAAGCCCTTGCCGCAGAACGACGGTATCAGCGAGGGGTGGATGTTGATTATTCTCTCCGGCCAGCGCGAGGTGAAGTCCGCGCTGAGTATGCTCATAAAGCCAGCCAGCACCAGCATTTCCGCTCCGGCAGCTGACAGAGCCTCGGTCAAGCCGCGCTCAAACTCCTGCTGGGTCTTTCCCTTGCGCTCGACCGTGACGGCGGGAATGCCCGCCGCCGCCGCGCGCTGCAGAGCGTAGGCGTCGGAGCGTGTGGAGACCACAAGCACAATCTCGCCGCTTTGCAGTACCTTGCCCCGCGCGTCTATGAGCGCCTGCAAATTTGTGCCGCCGCCGGAGACTAAAACGGCAATTTTCGTCTTTTCCATATTCAGCACAGCGTCACGCCTTCGCCCGCGGCGGTCTCGCCGATGATATAGGCGTCCTCGCCGCTCGCGCGCAGGTGCTCCAGCGCCGCGTCTGCCTCCTCGGGGGCGACGACAATGCTCATGCCCACGCCCATGTTGAACGTGTTGAACATATCGCGCTCGGGGATGGAGCCGCGCTCCGCTATGAGGCGGAATATGGGCGGCACGCGCACAGCGGACTTTTCAATCTTCGCGCCTATGCCGTCGGGCAGGCTGCGGGGAATATTTTCGTAAAAGCCGCCGCCGGTGATGTGGCTGACGCCCTTGACGCGCACACGCTCCATGAGCGAGAGCACGGGCTTGACGTATATTTTTGTCGGGGTCAGCAGCGTCTCTCCCAGTCCGGCGCCGCCCAGCTCCGGCACGGGCGCGCCCAAATCCGCGTTTTCCACGTCCAGAACGCGGCGCACGAGGGAAAAGCCGTTGGAGTGAACGCCGCTGGAGGGCAGCGCGATTATCACGTCGCCCGCTTTTATGGCGGTGTTGTCGATAATTTTGCTCTTGTCCACTATGCCCACGGCGAAGCCCGCGAGGTCATATTCGCTCTCCGGCATCAGTCCCGGGTGCTCGGCAGTCTCGCCGCCCACGAGCGCCGCGCCGGAGCGGACGCAGCCCTCGGCCACGCCGGAGACTATTTCCGCAATGCGCTCCGGCACGTTCTTGCCGCAGGCGATGTAGTCCAAAAACAGCAGCGGCTTCGCGCCGCAGCAGATTATGTCGTTGACGCACATGGCAACGCAGTCTATGCCCACGGTGTCGTGCTTGTCCATCAAAAAAGCTATCTTGAGCTTTGTGCCCACGCCATCGGTGCCGGAGACGAGCACAGGCTCGCTCATACCGGCGAGGTCAGGCGCAAACAGCCCGCCGAAGCCGCCTATGCCGTCCAGAACGCCGCTTGTCACAGTTCTGGCAATGTGCGACTTCATCAGCTCCACGGATTTGTAGCCCGCAGTTATGTCAACTCCCGCCGCGGCGTAGCTGGCGGAGCTGGAATTTTCGTGAGGCGTCATTCCGCATCCTCTCTTTCGCTTATCTTTGTTTCAAAGCGGTATTTCTGCCGCTTTTTCGGCGTCTCGGTCGGGTATTCCCCGCTGAAGCACGCGGTGCAGAAGCCGCCGCAGTGGCTGTCCGCCGCAAGCTGGCGCGCCTGCTCCACACTGAGATAACCCAGCGAGTCCGCGCCGATTATCTGCGCAATCTCGTCTATGGAGTGGTGGCAGGCGATAAGGTTTTCCCGCGAGTCTATATCCGTGCCGTAGTAGCAGGGGTTCATAAACGGCGGCGCGGATATGCGCATATGCACCTCCGTCGCGCCCGCGTCGCGCAGCAGACGGACAATGCGCTCGCTCGTCGTGCCGCGCACTATGGAGTCGTCTACCAGCACAACGCGCTTGCCCTTGACGGTGCTGGATATGGGGTTGAGCTTAATTCTGACGCTTATCTCCCTGTCCGCTTGGTCGGGCGCGATGAACGTGCGGCCTATATATTTGTTCTTCAAAAAGCCCAAGCCGTAGGGTATGCCGCTGGCCTTGGAGTAGCCGCTGGCCGCGTCCAGTCCCGAGTCCGGCACACCGACGACTATGTCAGCGTCAACGGGGTGGCTGTGCGCCAAAAACTCGCCCGCCCGCAGTCTGGCGGCGTGGACGCTGCAGCCGTCCAGCACGGAGTCGGGGCGCGCAAAGTAGATGTACTCAAAAACGCACATGCTCTGCTGCTGCTTGCCGCAGTGGCTGCGTATGGAGCGCACGCCGTTTTTGTCGAAAACTATTATCTCGCCCGGGTCAACGTCGCGCACAAAGCGCGCGCCCACGGCGTCCAGCGCACAGCTCTCCGAGGCCACGACCCAGCCGCCTCCGGGCAACTCGCCGTAGCACAGCGGACGGAATCCGCGCTCGTCGCGCGCGGCAATGAGCTTGCTGGGCGACATGATGACCAGCGAGTACGCGCCCTTAATGTGGTTCATCGTGCGCTCCACGGCCTCTTCGATTGAGCCGGAGGTCAGGCGCTCGCGCGTTATGATATAGGAGATTACCTCCGTGTCGCTGGTGGTGTGGAATATGCTGCCCTGAAGCTCCAGCGTCCGGCGCAGTTCCCAAGAATTTACAAGGTTGCCGTTGTGCGCCAGAGCCGTGGAGCCCTTGACATGGTTGACAACTATGGGCTGGGCGTTCAGTCTGCCGGTGCCGCCCGTTGTGCCGTAGCGCACATGACCGACGGCCATGTTGCCGCGGCCGAGCTTGGCCAGCGTTTCGCTGTGGAAAACCTCGCTGACGAGGCCGACGTCACAGTGCAGGCGGAAAAGTCCGTCGTCGTTGACAACTATGCCGCAGCTCTCCTGACCTCGGTGCTGAAGGGCGTAGAGCCCGTAGTAAACAGTGCCCGCCACGTCCGCGGTTCTATTGAGGAATACGCCGAATACGCCGCACTCCTCATGGACTGCGTTATCAGGCATATCAGGCTTTCTCCCCCGTGAGACGGCGCATAACCTCGTTGTATGCGTCCTCCACTCCGCCCAAGTCGCGGCGGAAGCGGTCCTTGTCCAGCTTTTCGTTGGTGTTCACGTCCCAGAAGCGGCAGGTGTCGGGGCTGATTTCGTCGGCGAGAACTATAGTTCCGTCGGCAAGGCGGCCGAACTCCAGCTTGAAGTCTATGAGCTTAATGCCGAGAGTGAGGAAGTATTCCTTCATAACAGCGTTGACCTTGAAGGCCATAGCCTTGATGGTGTCAATCTCCTCCGCTGTCGCCAGCTTGAGAGCCAAGGCGTGGCTGTCGTTTATAAGCGGGTCTCCCAAGTCGTCGTTTTTGTAAGAAAACTCAATGGTGGGGTTTTCAAAGACGATGCCCTCCTCTACGCCGTAGCGCTTGGCAAAAGAGCCTGCGGAAACATTGCGGATAATTACCTCCAGCGGCACTATGCTGACCTTTTTCACAGCCGTGTCGCGCTCGCTGAGCTCCTCGACGAAGTGGGTCGGCACGCCGTTACGCTCCAGCAGCGCCATCATCATGTTCGTCATGCGGTTGTTAATTACGCCCTTGCCGGTAATTGTACCCTTTTTCAGTCCGTTGAACGCGGTGGCGTCGTCCTTGTAGGAGACGATGACAATGTCCGCGTCGTCGGTAGCGTAGACCTTTTTTGCCTTGCCCTCGTAGAGCTGTTCACGCTTTTCCATGCTTTATAATCTTCCTCCAGACAGATTTGTAAATTATAAATATATGTTTATTTTAATCTTATCGTCTTATCCCGCGCGGCGGCCTCAGATAACGCCGTAGTCGCGCACTAATTCGTCGCTGCTCGCGGCGGGGGTCTTGTTGTATTTTGCTTCGATGTCCGCGTTCTGCTTCAGGCGCTTTTTCGTCTCCGCAAGGCGGTATGCCTCCAACTTTTTGCCGAGGTCAGGCTCGCCGATGGCGATTATCTCCATTGCCAGCAGCGCGGCGTTGGCGGCGCCGTCAATGGCCACGGTAGCCACAGGTATGCCGGTCGGCATCTGCACAGAGCTCAGCAGCGCGTCCAGACCGTCCAAATTCTTGCCGCTCAGGGGAACCGCTATGACGGGCAGCGTGGTGTTGGCGGCAATAACTCCGCTCAGGTGCGCAGCCATGCCCGCGGCGCCGATTATCACGCCGAAGCCGCGCTTGCGCGCTCCCGTGGCAAAGTCAATGACCTGCGCGGGCGTGCGGTGCGCAGAATATGCATGAACCTCAAACGGCACGTCGAACTCGTCAAGCAGCTCGATAGCCTTCTGCATGATTGGCATGTCGCTTGTGCTGCCCATTATGATACCAATTTTTCTCATGTTGAATACCTCCGTTTTTTCATTGCCGCACTCGGCGGGGCTTGGTTGAACATTTGGCGCGCAAAGTCAAAAAGACAGTCTTACCCCGCCAATAGCGGATAAGGCTGCCCGTATGCCGATGCCGTTTGATATGCCCTCACGTCTCCCCGCAAACCGCAGCCGCAGGCAGTAAGAATCATCACATCGCCGGTCACCGACACCACTCCCCTTCGCCGTCAGTCGCAGAAAAGGCATTCCTGCGCAATTTTGATTTTACACTAAGTACGGCAAAAAGTCAACGAATTATTATACAATTTAGCTCACAAATACGGGACGGTTTTTCACGGAAAAACGGACTTTTGCCTGAGCCATAAATATTTGCATTACCGAGAAAAACGTGTTATATTTATCTGAAAGAAGCTATGCAAAATCTTTTTCCAAAGGAGCTGAGGCACATGAAGCGCTGGCGCGGGACGGCTATAATTTTGCTTTGCATCGTGCTGCTTATTTGCGCGGTGCCGACGCTCAGCTCCGACGTTTCCGCGGCGAGCGTTACGTTTATTGCCGTGAATGACGTGCTGCTGGAACTCAGCTCCACGCCGTACATCTCCGGCGGCATCACCTATGTGCCGTACTGGGTGTTCTCCGACTACTTCGGCATCAGCTACTCCTACGTGCAGTCAACCGGCTCCGCAATACTCTACACCGGCGAGCACATGGTTGTTTTTAACATCTCCGAAGGCACGACATACGACGGCAGCGAGAACACCTACAGCGTCCACGCGATAATGCGCGGCGGCACCGTTTACCTGCCGCTGAGCTTCATGTGCAGCTTCTTCGGCAGCCTCGTTTACAGCTATATCCCCGGCGTGGGCTACGGGGACATTCTGCGCATAAAGGACAATAACGTCATTCTCTCTGACGCGGAGTTTTTGGACGCGGCCTCCACGCTCATGGAGTCGCGCTACAAGGCCTATGTGGCCGTCACTCCCCAGCCCGCCGCCACGCCGGAGCCGACGGACGACGCGCAGCACGAGGGGCAGGACATGACGCTGAGCTTTATCGGTCTGCCCTCGGAGGACACCTTGCAGCTGCTGGACAGCTACGGCTTCACGGTCTGCTTTTTTCTCACGGAGGAGGACATTCTGGCCGACCCCGACACCGTGAGGGCAATCATCTGCTCGGGGCACAGCGTGGGGCTGCTGGTGTCGGAGAGCGCAGGGGAATTGCAAAGCGCTGCCGACGCACTCTTCAGCGCCGCGCAGTACAGAGCGGTCATGGCGGCCTCGCTCACGCTCAGTCTCAGTGATTTGACTGTCATCACGCAGGAGACGGGGTTTGCGGCCATTGGCTTCGACATTGCCGCCGGCAGCTCGCTCAACGTGTCGCTGGGCGCTCTGCCCACGCTGCTGGGCGGCGGCACGGCCTGCAATTCTCTGGCGCTGGTAGGCGCTGCCGAACAGCCCGCGGCCGCGGCCAGCGTCCTGCAATATCTGGACACCGAGCTGTACAACGTGCGCCCGCCGAGGGAGACGGACTGAAAGGGGCGTGTAACAAATCGCCGCCCGAGGCTGCTGTCTGACAGCTTCGGGCGGCGTTTTCGTTTTTACTAAAATGTGCAGTTATTAAAAATCAGCTCGCCCTTGGCCGAGCAGTCGGCGGGGCCAGTGAGGCGGAGATTATAAACGCGCTCGCCGCCGCGCTTAAACTCAACGACGAGGTCGCCGCCGGGGTTGTGCAGCGTCACGCGGTCTTTCGCTCTGCCTGTCGCCGCGAGCACGGCGGCGGTGGAGCACGAGCCGGTGCCGCAGGCGAGGGTGAAGTTCTCCACGCCGCGCTCGTAGGTCAAAATTGCAGCCTCGTTCGGCGCTGTCAGCTCGAAGAAGTTGACGTTCGCACCCTTGGGAAAAGCGGGATTGCTCCTCAGCGCGCGGCCCACGGTGAAGAGCGACGCGCGGCCGACGGTGTCCAGTCCCTTTACCTCCACAACGGCATGGGGGCTGCCCGGGGAGCCGAGCTCAACATAGGCGCAGTCTACTGTCTCGCCGCCGGCCTCAACTGCAACGTGCGAGCGCAGCACAGTGGGGTCGTTCATCTTGACGCGCCATATGCGCTCGCTGACTCTCTCCCCTGTCACAAGTCCCGCGCCGGTCTCCACGCGCACCCGCTTGCCCGCCAAACCGTTTTCGTAGGCGTAGCGGCAGACGCAGCGCGCGCCGTTGCCGCACATCTCGCCCACGCTGCCGTCGGAGTTATAGAACTCCATGCGGAAGTCGCCGCCGCCGCGTGCGGCGTCCACAACTATAAAGCCGTCGGCGCCCACGGAATAGCGTCTGTCGCAGGCTTCCTTGGCGGCGGCGGACAGCTTGTCGGCGGGAATGCGCTCGACGATGTTGTTGATGACAATGAAATCATTGCCCGCGCCGTTCATTTTCCAAAACTGCATATCAGTCCTCTTGCGGGCGGATTACTGCTCGCCCATTTTGATGATGGAGTCGGCCATAGCGTCCAGCCAGCCGCCGTCAAGAGCCTCCACCTGTCCCGCGTCGCAGGCCTTGGCTATGCCGGGGTCGATGGGCAGGCGCGCGGTGTGATGAATATGGAACTCCATAGCCGTCTCGTCCAAATGGCTCTGGCCGAAAATGTCGTGGCGGGCGCCGCAGTCGGGGCACTCAAAATAGGACATATTCTCCACAATGCCGATAACGGGGACGTGCATCATCTTGGCCATGTTCACGGCCTTGGCGACAATCATGCCCACCAGCTCCTGCGGCGAGGTGACTATGACTATGCCCTTCACGGGCAGGGACTGGAACACGGTCAGCGGCACATCGCCGGTTCCCGGGGGCATATCGACAAACATATAGTCCACGTCACCCCAGATGGTGTCGTGCCAGAACTGCTTGATAACGCCGGAAATGACGGGGCCGCGCCAGACTACAGGCTCGGTTACGTCCTGAAGCATGAGGTTGAGGCTGACAATCTTTGTGCCCGCGTCCGTAACGGTCGGCAGGATGTTGTTCTCCACCGCTCCGGCGACGCAGTTGTCAACGCCGAAAATCTTCGGTATGCTGGGGCCGGTGATGTCCGCGTCCAGCACGGCGGTCGTCTTGCCGCGCTTGGCGACGGCGGCGGTCAGCAGGCCGGTGACAAGGCTCTTGCCCACGCCGCCCTTGCCGGAGACAACGGCAATGACGTTTCTCACGTTGGACTTCTCGTTCTGCGGCTCAAGAAGGCTCTGGGGAGCGCTGCGCGAGGGGCAGCTGGCTCCGCAGGAGGAGCAGTCGGAGCTGCAATTTGAACTGTTTACGTTTTCACTCATTTTAGTTCTCCAATCCGCCCGCCAAAATTCATGTGGAAAGCGGCAGGCTTTTCTAAATTATTATTAGCTGCAAATCAGCAGTATTGCAAAATTACATTCAGCAGCTCGTCTCGGCCCGTACCCTTCTCCGCGGAGACGGGTATAATGGCAGCAGCGTCGCCAAGGGCGAGCGTTTCGCTTATCAGGGGGATATTCGCCGCCAGCTCCTTGGCCTTGAGCTTATCCGTCTTGTTCGCCGCCACGACGAAGGGGCAGCCTGAGAGCTTGAACCAGTCGCACATTGTGCAGTCGTCCGCCGTGGGCTTGTGGCGCGCGTCAACTATGAGCACGCCCAGCGTTATCTTTCCGCAGGCGAAAAACGCCTCCATAAGCTCCGCCCAGCGGTCGCGCTCGGCCTTGGACACCTTGGCGTAGCCGTAGCCCGGCAAATCCACGAAGTAGGCGCTGTCGTCAATCAAAAAGTAGTTGACGTGCGCGGTTTTGCCGGGAGCCGAGCCGACACGGGCAAAGTTTTTGCGGTTTAAGAGCTTATTTATAAGCGAGGACTTTCCCACATTGGAGCGGCCCGCGAACACAATCTCCGGCCGGTCGTCGCGGATAAAGCTCTGCGCGGAGGCGGCGGACTTTATAAACACGGCGTTGTGCAGGTTCATTGCGTCACCTGCCGCACACGGCTGCGCGCCTTGGCGTGAGGCTCGGCAAAGGCAAACGCCGGCTTCGCCTCCTCCGCAGCCGCCGCGGGACGGCGGAGCGCAACGTCAAGAATTTTGTCAACGTGGTCTGTCAGTACAAAGTCCATGGCCTTGCGCACGTTGGGGTCAATCTCGTCAAGGTCGCGCTCGTTCTCGCTTGGGACGATGACGGTGTGGATTCCGCAGCGCAGCGCCGCCATTGTCTTTTCCCGCAGGCCGCCGATGGCCATAACGCGGCCGCGCAGGCTTATCTCACCCGTCATGGCGATATCGCGGCGCACCGGCACGCCCGTCAGCGCGGATATGACGGCGACGCAGACAGTGATGCCCGCCGAGGGGCCGTCCTTGGGCACCGCGCCCTCGGGGAAGTGAATGTGTATATCGCGGTTTTTGTAAAACTCGGGGTCTATGCCCAGCGCCTCGGCGCGGGTGCGGATATAGGTGACGGCGGCCTTGGCCGACTCCTTCATCACGTCGCCCAAATTGCCGGTCAGCTCTAACTTGCCCGTGCCCGCCATGACGCTGACCTCGACGTCCAGCACCTCGCCGCCGACGCTCGTCCACGCGAGGCCGCGCACCAGTCCCACCTCGTCCGTGGGGTACATGCGGTCGCGGTTATACTTCGGCGCACCCAGCAGGGGCTGCAGCTCGCCCGCCTTGACGGAGACGGACTTGCGCTCTCCCTCGGAGATTATGCGCGCGGTCTTGCGGCAGATAGCCGCCAGCTGACGCTCCAAAATGCGCACGCCGGATTCGCGCGTGTAATCGGCTATTATCTCCCGCAGAGCCTCGTCGCTCAGCTTGAGCTTGGCGGCGGTCAGGCCGTGCTTTTTGCGCTGCTTGGGCAGCAGGTGTTCCTTGGCTATGAGCAGCTTTTCCTCGTCCGTGTAGCTACCGAGCTCTATGACCTCCATGCGGTCGAGCAGAGCGCGGGGTATGGTGTCCGTGGTGTTGCAGGTGGTGATGAACAGCACGTCGCTGAGGTCGAACGGAATTTCGAGGAAATTATCGCGGAAAGTGCCGTTTTGCTCGCCGTCCAGCGCCTCTAACAGCGCGGAGGCGGGGTCGCCGCGGAAGTCGGAGGCCATCTTGTCAATTTCGTCCAGAACCATAACGGGGTTCATGCTCTTGGCCTGCTGCATACCGGCGATAATGCGCCCGGGCATTGCGCCGACGTAGGTCTTACGGTGGCCGCGTATTTCCGCCTCGTCGTGGACACCGCCGAGCGAGATGCGCGCTAATTTGCGGTTCGTGGCGCGGGCTATGCTCATGGCGATGCTCGTCTTGCCCACGCCCGGCGGGCCGACAAGGCAGAGCACCCCGCCCGTGAGCTTGGGCGCGAGCGAGCGCACGGCCAAAAACTCTATAATGCGCTCCTTGACCTTTTCCAGACCGTAATGGTCGGCGTCAAGGCACTTGCGCGCGCGGGCTATGTCCGTTGTGTCGCGCGTACGCTTGCCCCACGGCAGGTCAAGGCAGATGTCGAGATATGTGCGCGTCACCGCCGACTCCGCCGAGCCGAAGGGCTGCTTTGCCATGCGGGAGACTTCCTTCAGCAGCTTTTCCTCGCTCTCGCGCGGCAGGTGCAGCGCCATAATCTTTTTCTCGTACTCCTCCGTCTCGTCGCCATACTCGCCGTCGCTGTCGCCCAGCTCGCGCTGTATGACCTTCATCTGCTCGCGCAGGTAGTAGTCGCGCTGGTCGGCGTCAATCTGCTCGTGCGTGTCCTCATCCAAGAGGCGCTGCAAATTGAGCACGTCTAATTCCCGCACCAAGAGGTCGCTCACAAGCTGCAGGCGCTTGAGCGGGCGAACCTCGTCCAGCACGAGCTGCTTGTGCGAGTGCTGAAAATACACGTTCTGCGCCACGTAGTCCGCCAGAGCGCCGCAGTCGGTCATATCTATGACCCTGAGCATGGTCTCCGGCGCAACCGCGGCGGTGGCGAGCGAGTATTGGTTGAACAGCCCTATGCACTTTCTTATCTCGGCCTCGACGCGCGCGCCGGTGGGCGCTTCCGGCTCCGTCAGCGGCTCTATGCTTGCGGTTATATGCGGGCGCAGCGCCAGCAGCTCCGTAATTTTGGCGCGGCAGACGCCCTCCACGCGCACCTTCATCATCGAGGAGCCCTGCACGCGCAGTATCTGGCTTATGGTGCAGAGCGTACCCACGGAGTAGAGGTCGTCCGCCTCCGGCTCCTCCTTGGACAGCTGCTTTTGCGTTACGAGGAATATTTGGTTGTCCGCGGCGAATGCCTTTTCCACAGCCGCACGCGATATGGCGCGCTCGACGTCGAAATTTAATACCATTCCCGGGAACATGGTGGTGCCGCGCAGGGGCATCACCGGCAGGGTGAGAAATTCCTTTTCTAAAATGTCCATTGCAGCCTCCCTTCCAAACAGACTGTGAACAAACGGCGGAGGACTAACGTCCCCCGCTGAAATGACGTTTTATTCTGCTTTTTTCAATTCGCGGTCGGTGACAATGACCGGCTTCGCCTCGCCGCGCACAGACGCGGCCGTGACGATTACTTTTCTTATCGAGTGGTCGGAAGGCACAACGTACATGAGGTCGGTCATCAGATTTTCCAGCACCGAGCGCAGTCCGCGCGCGCCTATCTCCATTGCCATAACCTTGTCCGCGATGGCTCCCAAAGCGTCATCCTCGAATATAAGCTCCACGTCGTCCATCTCCAGCAGCTTCTGGTACTGGCGCGTGAGCGCGTTTTTCGGTTCGGTGAGAATTTTTATCAAATCCTCCCGCGTCAGGCTGTTCAGCGGCGTTATGACGGGCAGGCGGCCTATTAGCTCCGGTATAAGCCCGTAGCGCATTAGGTCGTGCTGCTGGACGTTTTGCAGCAGCTCGCCCACGTCCCTGTCGCGGCGGCTCTTGACCTCCGCGCCGAAGCCCATGCTCTTTTTGTCCAAACGGCGCTCGATTATTTTGTCAATGCCGTCGAAGGCTCCGCCGCAGATGAACAGGATATTTGTCGTGTCGATGTGGATAAACTCCTGATGCGGGTGCTTGCGTCCGCCCTGCGGCGGCACGGAGGCGACGGTGCCCTCAAGAATTTT
Source organism: Oscillospiraceae bacterium (assembly GCA_021202845.1). GTDB lineage: Bacteria > Bacillota > Clostridia > Oscillospirales > Oscillospiraceae > JAJQCF01. The sequence continues at coordinate 222,129 of JAJQCF010000022.1, read as the reverse complement.
CAGCAGCGCCTGCTGCACACCCTCGCCCGACACGTCGCGCGTTATGGAGGTGTTCTCGCTCTTGCGCGCTATCTTGTCCAGCTCGTCGATGTAGATTATGCCGTGCTCGGCGCGCTCCACGTCGAAGTCCGCGGCCTGAAGCAGACGCAGCAGGATGTTCTCCACATCGTCGCCCACGTAGCCGGCCTCCGTCAGCGTCGTGGCGTCGGCTATGGCAAAGGGTACGTCCAGCATACGCGCCATAGTCTGCGCAAAGAGCGTCTTGCCGCTGCCGGTGGGGCCGATGAGCAGGATGTTGCTCTTTTGCAGCTCAACGTCGCTCTGCGAGCTGCCGAGGCGCAGTACGCGCTTGTAGTGGTTGTAAACCGCCACCGAGAGCGCCTTTTTCGCCCGCTCCTGCCCGATGATGTAGTCGTCCAGCGCGGCGCGTATCTCCATGGGTCTCGGCAGGGACTCCAAGTCCATAATCTCCTCGCCCACGCAGTGTACGTCAGCCGCGTCGGGGTCATACTCGCGGAAGTTTTCGTCAATTATGCCCATGCAAAGGCGGACACACTCATCGCAGATATATGTCCCGCTTCCCGCAATAAGTCTGCTCACTTGGCTCTGCGATTTGCCGCAGAATGAGCAGCGTACTGTCTTTTTATCGTCTCTTGTCGCCATACAATCTCCCGAACAGATGTTCAGGGGGCAGCGGCGGCGTGGCCGCGCCGACCCCTGTGATGATTTTTTATCGCTTGTATATGACCTTGTCTATGAGGCCGTACTCCTTGGCCTCCTCCGCGGTCATAAAGTTGTCGCGCTCGCAGTCGGCTGTCACCTGCTCAACGCTCTTGCCCGTGTTCTCGGCAAGTATGCTGTTCATGCGCTTTTTGATGATTTCAAGGCGCTTGAGGTGTATAGCCATGTCGGTTATCTGCCCCTGTGTGCCGGCGGAGGGCTGGTGTATCATAATCTCGGAGTTCGGCAGAGCAATCCGCTTTCCCTTCGCGCCCGATGAGAGCAGGAACGCGCCCATGCTGGCGGCCATGCCGACACAGATAGTGGAAACGTCGCACTTTATATACTGCATCGTGTCATAGATAGCCATGCCGCTGGTGACGGAGCCGCCGGGGCTGTTTATATAAAATTGTATGTCCTTATCGGGGTCCTGAGACTCCAGATACAGCATTTGCGCCACCACCAAGCTGGCGGTCGTGTCGTTGACCTCCTCGGACAGCATTATTATGCGGTCGTTGAGAAGGCGTGAAAAAATATCGTAGGAACGCTCTCCGCGCGAGGTCTGTTCCACAACATAAGGGACTAAACTCATTTCGTACTCCTTTACTTAAAATATAAGTCAGCTTGCCCTTTCAGCATAAAAAGTATTCCTGTAAGCGCAGGGTTTATTCGGCTTCCTCGGTTTTTTCCGTCTCCGCAGCGGCCTCGGCGGGAGCTTCTGCCTCGGCTGCGGTCTCAGCTTCGGTCTCCGGTTCTTCCTCTTCCTCGGGCTTGTCCGTGGCAACGGCGCTGTCGGTGATGCAGTCCATAGCCTTCTTCATCTTCAGGTCATGCGCAACGGCCTCGCGGTCAACGGCGGCCTTGAGCTGCTCCAGCTCCATGCCGTAAACGGTGGAAAGGCGCTCCAGCTCGGCGTCCGTCTCCTCGTCGGTGACGGCAATGCCCTCGACCTCGGCCACCTTGTCCAGCAGCACCTCGGTCTTGACCGTGTTCTCGGCGCCCGGGCGCAGGAAGGAGCTGAACGTCATCTCGTCAATGCCCATTTGACCCAGATATGTTTCAAAGGAGATGCCCTGCATCTCGCAGTTCTGACGGTACTCGTACATGGAGCTGCGCAGCTGCTCCTGAATCATGGACTCGGGAATGTCGGCGGTCATGTTGCCCACAGCCTTGCCCATGACGGTGTTGCGGAAGTCTCTGTCAATCTCCTCCGTCTTGGCGGTTGTGAGGTTTTCCTTTATGCTTGCCTTGTACTCCTCAAGCGTGTCGAACTCGCTGACGTCCTTGGCAAACTCGTCGTCCAGCTCGGGGTACAGGGACTCCTTGACCTCGTTGACCTTGACCTTGAACGTAACGGGCTTGCCCGCCAGTTCGGGGTAATAGTTGTCGGGGAAGGTCAGCTCAACGTCCTTGTTGTCGCCGGCGCTCAGGCCCACAAGCTGCTCCTCGAAACCGGGGATAAAGCTGCCGGAGCCGATAACGAGGTCATAGTTCTGGCCGTCGCCGCCCTCGAAGGGCTCGCCGTTGAGCAGTCCGTCGAAGTCTATGTTGGCAGTGTCGCCGTTCTGAATAGGACGCTCGACGGTCTGGATGCGGGCGTTTTTCTTGCGCTGCTTGTCCAGCTCGGCGGCGATTTCGTCCTCGCTCACCTCGACGGGAGCCTTGTAAGCCTCTATGCCCTTGTACTGGCCGAGAGTTACCTCGGGGTACAAATCCGTTTCAAACGCTATAACAACCGCGCCGTCCTCGGTCACCTTGTAGTCAACCACGGAGGGAGTTCCCACCGTGCGCAGCTCGGCTTCCTTTACGGCGTCGGCGTAGCAGCCGGAGGCCAGCTCGTTCACGGCGTCGTCGTGGAACACGTTCTTGCCGTACATACCCTCGATGACCATGCGCGGGGCCTTGCCCTTGCGGAAGCCGGGGACGTATATGTCCTTTTTGCTGGCGCGGTAGGCCTTTTCCACCGCGGCCTCGAACGCCGCAGCGTCAATCTCCACTTCAAATGCTGCTTTTCCGTTTACCTTTTTGATATTTTCAACCGTCATGCTTGCTTTCTCCTTCTTTATAGTGAAATTCATGAACCCCGCAAAAATCAGAAAATCTCCCTGCGCCGAGCCCAGTCTAAAAATTTCGCCCCAATAGTATATCAGATTAGATTTTGGATTGCAAACATTTTCAGGACAAATTCACAATAATTTTAGACTTTGCCCTTTCGCTGCCACAAAGCTATTGACAACCGGCGCAAAATCGGCTAAAATTTTACTGTAAATTCCGCCGCGCGGCTTTTTGTCCGCGCTCTTTTAAAAAATACTTTCGCCTTCGGAGGGTCTGAAATGACTTTAATTAAAATTAACGGCATAACCGAGCCGTCGCAAGCGGACTGGCTGAACGAGATTGCCCCCAACTACGTCGGCTTCCGTTTCGCGGAGAACTGTCAAAACTGCGTCACGCCGCCCGTCGCCGCGGACATACGCGCCGCCCTCGACCGTTCTATTTCCTCCGTGGGCATTTTCCGTGACCAGCCCGGCGGGCTTATCCTTGAACTGCACCGCCGCGGCGTTATCGGCACGGCGGAGCTGGACGGCGACGAAACGGAAAACTACATCATCAAGCTGCGCGACATCGGACATATGCCAATCTTCAAGCTCTATCCCCTCTCCATGCACGCCGACATTATGATGGCCGCCCGCTGCCCCGCTGATATACTTATTTTAAAAATGCACAACCCCGAAAACTTGAGCTGGGACGACCTGCCGCAGCATTTCCGCCCGTATATAATGCACACGGAGCAGACCCCCGAGGCCGTGGCCGAGGCCGCCGCCAAGTACAAGCCGTTTTGCATTGAGCTGGAGATGCAGGACGACTTGCTGAAAATGAACGAGCTGGTCGCCGCGGCGCGCGGGTGAGCAGCGCTAAACGCAAAAATTACAGGAGGCGCTTCACATATGAAAAATCTTTCGCTCATAGCCTGTGCCGACAACGGCTGGGCCATCGGCAGCAAGGGCAGGCTGCTCTATAATATTCCGCAGGACATGGCGTTTTTCAAGGCCAAGACGATGGGCGGCACAGTCATCATGGGACGCAAAACCCTCGCCTCCCTCCCCCACGGCAAACCTCTCAAGGGTCGGCGCAACATAGTCCTCACGCGCGGCGAGCTGCATATAGAGGGTGCGGAGACCGCGCACACGGCCGAGGAAGCGGCGGCAATGGTGCGCGGCGGCGGAGAGGCCTTCGTCATAGGCGGCGCGGAGATTTACGCGCTCATGCTGCCGTGGTGCGAGCGCGCCTACATCACCCGCGTATACAAGTGGACGCCCGACATTGATGCCGTGATGCCGCACTTGGACAAGCAGCCGTACTGGCGCATGTGCGACTTCACCCCCGCCGCGCCCAACACCGAGCCGGACGGCACCCAGTGGCGCTTTTTGCAGTTTTACAACACACGGGCACTGGACTGAACGGATAAATACGGCAGAGCAAAAATTAACTTGCAATTTTACAAATGTGAGTGTAGAATAAAAAAGCTCTGCCGCCAAGAGCACCCGCCCCCGCACCTCACCGGGATAGAGGGTCCGCCTCCTAAGGTTACGTAACAACGTTCGCCTCGTGAAAAGCTCTTTTAGGACAGTAGTTCAAAGCAGGATTCGCCTGCAACAAAAATTTCATACGTCTCCGTAGCTCAGTTGGATAGAGCGCGAGCCTCCTAAGCCCGAGGCCCCCGGTTCGAGTCCGGGCGGGGACGCCAGATTAAAACGCCGAAAGTCTTTATTTTCAAGGACTTTCGGCTTTTCTTATGTCCAAATCGCCTTGCAGACCGATTTCTCTGTCTTCTCTGCTAAAATATAATTCTGCATACCAGAGGAAAAGCGAACAGTTGCCTTTTGGCAAAATTCCTTGCTAATCGTTAGCAGAAAAACGCCCGTTTTTGCTAATCAAAATGGCCTTCCTGCTAATCAGCGCAAAAATCAAAAGCATAACGGAAGTGATGATGTGCCGTCACTGGAATGAGAACAAACATAGAGCATTTTGTTGGGCGTCGAAGTAGAAACGGTGATTGTTTGTTAGTATGTGGATAGTAAATGCTGTCGCCGTGACCCCTCTCATTTTCCCCTCGACACGAAGCTAAATTTGCGGTATATTAAACATAGCGCATTGCGCGGTTTGAGAATAATTTTGTTGAAAAGAGATTGGAGCGGACGATGAGAGAGATTAGTTCAGAGGTTATTGCGTCGGCGGTGGCGATGCTTTGTGTCAGGGCTAACCGCAGACTGCCGACGGATGTGGGCGAGGCTATCGGCGCGGCGGCGGAGCGGGAGACGTTTCCCTCCGCGCGGCGGACGCTGGAGCTGCTGCAGGAGAATATGTCCTTGGCGGCGGAGCGGGAGCTGCCTATTTGCCAAGACACGGGCGCGGCCTGCGTCTTTTTGGAGCTGGGGCAGGACGTGCATATTGTCGGCAGTCTGGAGCAGGCCGTCAACGAGGGCGTGAGACGCGGATATGAGGAGGGTATGCTGCGCAAGAGCATTGTCGGCGACCCGCTGCGCAGGGTCAACACCGGCGACAACACCCCCGCGTTCTTGAGCGTTCACCTGACGGAGGGCGAGCTCTGCCGCATAACGGTTATGCCCAAGGGCTTCGGCAGCGAGAACATGAGCCGTCTCGCCATGCTCAAGCCCGCCGACGGCGTGGAGGGCTTCAAGAGCTTTGTCCTCGAAACAGTGAAGTTAGCGGGCCCGAATCCCTGTCCGCCCATCGTCATCGGCGTGGGCGTAGGCGGCACGTTCGACAAGGTGACGTACCTTGCAAAGAAGGCGCTGCTGCGCCCGCTGGGGACGCCGAACGCCGACCCGTGGTACGCCGCGCTGGAACAGGAACTTTTAGACGAGGTGAACGCGCTCGGCATCGGGCCGCAGGGATTCGGCGGCGCGGTCACGGCGCTCGGCCTTGCCATAGAGCAGGCGGCCACGCACGTTGCCGGTCTGCCCGTGGCCGTGAACATAAACTGCCATGTCACCCGCCGCGCCAGCATCGACTTGTGAGGAGGAATAGCCGAAATGGAGTACAAAATTACCGTTCCCACCACTGCTGAGGCGCTCGCGGAATTGAGAGCCGGAGACAGCGTGCTGCTGTCCGGCACCGTCTACACGGCGCGCGACGCGGCGCACAAGCGCATGGTTGAGTGCATTGAAAAAAGTGAACCGCTGCCGTTTGACCTCACGGGCAGCGCGATATATTACGTCGGCCCCACGCCGGAGCGCCCGGGCGAGGTAATCGGCTCGGCGGGTCCCACCACCTCGGGGCGCATGGACGCATACTCTCCGGCGCTTATAGAGCGTGGAAATCTTGTCATGATAGGCAAGGGCGCGCGCTCGGCGGCGGTTGTGGAGGCTATGCGCGCCGCTGGAGCCGTATACTTGGGCGCTATCGGCGGCGCGGGCGCGCTCATGGCAGCGTCAGTCAAGAACCTTGAGGTCATAGCGTGGCCGGAGTTGGGCTGTGAGGCCGTACGCAGGCTGGAGGTAGTGGATATGCCGCTGACCGTGGTGATAGACAGCCTCGGCAACAACCTCTATGAGCTGGGGCCGCAGAAATATCTGGCGTCGCTTGAGTGCTGATGAGCGGCATAATATAAATTTTAACGCTGTTGTCCGGCGGGTGACTCTGGGAATGAATGTTTTCCCAAGGTTTCCCGCCGGATAACAATTTTTTACGACAGCGCACTGTGACAGGTTTCCCATAATCGAGATAATATAATTTATGTAAACTCGTTTAGGGAGGTATCACAGTGAATATACGAGCAAAAATTCTTGAACTAAGGCGGCGGCTGGTCAGCGGAGAGATGTTTTCGGACGGAACGCAGGCCGCGCAGATTGCGTGCTGGGCGCTGAATTTGCTGCTGGGACTGGCGACGTCCTGCGCCTCGCTGCTGGGGCAGTACGGACCGTTCGGCGTGGCGGCAACGGCGCAGGCGGGCGCGGAGATAAGCGGGCTTTGCTGCGCTCTGGGCGCCTGCGTCGGCTATCTCGTTCATTTTGGCTTCGAGCGCGGCATAAAATATGTTGCGGCGGTCGTTTTAGTGTTCACGGTCAGCTACGTTTCGCGCGACATTCGCATTTGCCGCAGGGGCTGGTTTATGCCGCTTTGCGCTTCGTGCTTCATGCTGCTTACGGGCATACTCAGCGCCGTGGACAGCGGCGGCGAGGCGCTGGCGGTGCTGACGGAGACGATACTGGCCGGCGGCTGTACATGGTTTTTCCGCGAGGCGCTGGACGGGAGACCGCGCGACACGGAGTCAGCGGAGCTCAGGCGCGGCATCTCGCTCGTCATTTTGGCCGCGGTGCTGCTGATGGCCGTGTCGGGCGCGGAGCTGTTCGGCGTCGTGTCGCTGGGGCGGGTCGTCTGCCTGCTGCTGGTGATGACGGCGGCTTTCAAGGGCGGCGCGCTGCCCGGGGCGGCTGCGGGAACGGCGCTGGGCGTGGCAATGGACATAGCGCGCGGCGGCGCGCCGGTGCTGTCGGTGTGCTACGCGCTGGGCGGGCTCGTATCCGGCGTGTTCTCGCGCCACGGCAGGCTGTGGTTCTTGCTGAGCTTTATTTTAGCGGGCGCGGCGGCGGTATTCGGCATCAGGTTAGAGGAAATGCAAATATCCGCGCTGTACGAGACGTTCGCCGCCTCGGTCATATTTCTCATTCTCCCCAACTCCGCGCTCGGCTACATAGGCTCGTTCCTGCGCTCTTCTGCCGTCAGCTCCGGCGAATCCGGCCTGCGGCGCTACACGGCGCAGCGCGTGCGGCTTATGAGCGAGGCATTCCGCGAGATGTACGACACCGTGGATAAGTCCCTCGGCTCCGAGCAAAACGACGCCGACCCCGCGAAGATATTTGACCGCGCCGCCGACAGCGTGTGCGCGCACTGCAAGTATAAATCGCGCTGCTGGACGGCGGAGTATATGGACACGTTTTCCGTTTTCAACGACTTAACGCCCGCCATAAACGAGCGCGGGAGCGTGACAGAGAGCGACTTTCCCGACTATTTCCTTGAAAAGTGCGTCCGCGCGGGCGAGCTGGTGAACGCCGTGAACTGGGAGCTGCGCGCAAGGATGTACCGCCGCCGCTTCCGCGCGAGATTGGAGGAAAACCGCAGCGCGGCCTACAGCCAGTATCTGCACCTCTCGGAAATATTGTCGGAGGTGAGCGAGGAGCTGTTGAACTCCTACGGGCCGGACTTGCTCGCCCAGCGGCGCTTGGTGCGGTTCTTGAACGGCATAGACATCGACGCCGACGTCTCCGCCTTCCGCGACCGCAGCGGCAGACTGCGAATAATTTTGGAGAGCGCGCGGCTCGGTCTGCTCTCGCGCGAAAGCGGCTGGCTCGACAGGCTCTCCGGCGTTGTCGGCGTGCGCCTTTGCCGCGAAAAGGACGGCAGCGAGGCGGAGGGGCGCATGGTCCTGCTTGAGGCCGAGCCGCTGGCTGTCTCGGTGGGCATTGCCAGCGTGCGCAAAAAGGGCGAGAGCGTCTCCGGCGACCGCGGCACATGGTTCAAAACGGGTCAGGGGCTGCTGTGCATAATTTTGTCCGACGGCATGGGCTCCGGCCCCGAGGCTGCCCGCGAGAGCGCCGCGGCGGTGAGGATACTGGAACGCTTCCTGCGCTGCGGCGTGGACGGCGCGCTGGCCATGCGCCTGCTGAACTCGCTCATGCTGCTGAAAAACGGCGACGAATGGGGCTTTGCCACGGCGGATTTGATGTGCATTGACCTATTCACCGGCGAGGCTGGGTTTTATAAATACGGAGCCGCGCCGAGCTATGTGCGCACAGGGCGCTCCGTGCGGCGCGTGCGCAGCGAGACGCTGGCGGCGGGACTGGCCTCCGGCGAGAAAAATCCCGACACCGTGACAATGCGCCTCAAGCCCGGCAGTCTGGCGCTCATAGCCAGCGACGGCGTAATCGCCGAGAGCGACGACGGCTGGCTGCGCTCCATGCTCATGGCCTTCGACGGCGCAGACGTGCGGCGGCTGGCGCGGGACACGTTGGAGGCGGCGGTGACAAAATACGGCTGCGGAGACGACATGACCGTGCTGACGGTGCGGGTGGAAGAGCGTAAATGAAGCGCCGCAGATTCTCCCTGTTTCTGCGTTTGCGCCCAACCAGAATTTACGCGCCGGGGTATAAGACTGCCTCCAATGGGTTAAACTGGGGTGAAGTGAAAAGACCCGTGCGGGAGGATAAAGGCGTGGTAAAAGGCAGGTCAAAACGAGTTATAGTTGTCAAATCCCCTGACAAAAAGTTTTTCGAGCAGGCGATTTTCATATTGCGCGAGGACTTTATTAAGGGTGCGGGCATCGGCGAGGGCGACGTTCTGCGCGAGGCCGAGCGCGTGGCGGACGAGTATGTGCGCTCCGCCGCGTCAGGCCGCCCGCGTTTTACAGAGCGCATACCGAGGCCGTTCTGCGCCGCGCTCGGTGCGGCGGCGGCGCTGACTGCTGTCATCGTCATGCGCATTGTCGGCATATATTAACATTCAAAAGAAACGGAGGCGAGTGAAAATGCTCACTGTCCGACCGCTCGTCGCCGCGGGGCTGCTGCTGGCGGTGACGGCGCTCAAGTTGGCCTCTCCGCAGACGGCGGCGCTGGCGCAGGGCGCGGTGGCGGAGGCGCTGAACTTGGACTATTCCTACATCGCCGCCCTCGCGCTGCCGCAGGAGAGCGAGGAACGGCGCTATGACGCTGTTTCTCTGCGCTCGGCGGAGGCGGTTTACTCCGACAGCTACATGACAGAGGCAATGCTCACCGAGGCGGAGCGGCTGGCCGCAGCGGAAAAGGAGGCGGCGGTGGCGGCGTTTTGGAGTTCGCAGTCCGAGTTCGCGGAGCTAACGCTGCCAAGCGGCGTCAGCTTGGACTTCCCGACGCTGCCGTTTGACTATGCCTCACCCTTGCCAGAGGCGGAGCGCTCCGGCTTCGGCTACCGCCTGCACCCCGTGCTGGGCGTGGTGCGGTTCCACTACGGTACGGACTTTGCCGCCGATGAGGGAGACAGCGTGGCGGCGTTCGCGGACGGCACAGTCAGCGAATGCGGCTGGGATGACGGCTACGGATATTATATCGTCATCAGCCACGCGGACGGCTGGCAGACGCTGTACGCGCACTGCTCGGCGCTCTGCGTCGGCGCGGGCGAGGAGGTGGCGCTGGGGCAGGAGATAGCCCGCGTCGGCTCCACGGGACTGGCCACCGGCCCGCACCTGCACTTTGAGCTTATGTGCGAGGGGCTGCACTTTGACCCCGAGTTCTATGTCTGACGTGCGCTGGGAGGTGAGCGCGGGCGCGCTGCTGGCGTTCGGCGCGGCGTGGTATTTGGACAACAGCGGCTTCGTCACCGCCGCGCTGCCGGCGATGGCCGTACACGAGGCGGGACACGCCGCCGTGCTGCGTCTCACCGGGTCAAGGGTCACGCGCGTCAGGCTGACGCTCTCGGGGCTGGTGATGGACTACTACGGCCGCCTCGGCAGGCGGCAAATGCTGCTGACAGCCTTGGCGGGGCCGACGCTGGGCGCGGCGTACGGCGCTGCGTGCCTGCAAACCGGCAGCGCCTTCCTGCGCATGAGCGGCACAGCGAGCCTGCTGCTGACGGCGGTGAACCTCCTGCCCATGCTCCCGCTGGACGGCGGCCGCGCCGCGGCGTGCGCCATAGGCGAGAGCAGCGCCGCAACGGCCTCCAAAGCCGTCTCCCTCCTGCTCTTAGCCGCCGCCCTGTGCGCCCTGATAACCCTCCGCACTCCCCTCCCCCTAATATTCGCCGCCGCGGGGGTGGTGTGGAATTTCAGATAACAGGAAACCCATCTCCCCGCGCTACTTGCCGCTTTCGGCAAATGGCGCGGGGATTTCTTGCAATTTTGCGGTGTTGCCCTAAAGAGTTGGTTGTATGACCGCAAACGGCATACACCTATCTTGTCGTTTCTTGTTGAAAAGCTTTCTTACCAACGATTTTGTTACACATAATAGGACTTGAAAAAGATAAGGTTTGCGAGTATATTATATAATAAGTAAGAATTATACAGTATGTCGAAATAGCCAGAAGGTTCAACTTGTAGATTAGCGATTGGTAAGTGAGGTAGAAAGATGTATGATAGGCTGACAAAAAAAGATGTTTTTCTTGATTTAAGTATTGACAATGATGGCTTTGATTTTTCTGCATCAGTTGCCGACGCTTTGGTACAAGCAAAAACAGAACTGACTGTATTAAACGAAACCATAGATTCCGTCAGAAAGCTAAAACCTGATTGCGACAGCTTGGATTATATTCTGGCCGCAAGTTCAGGAGCATTGTGCGGCGTGATTGACATATTTTTAGTAGGGAAGCCCAGTGATTCACCCGTTGGTAACATTACCGACCAATGGTTTTCCAACCGAACGATGGACTTCGCAAAGCTTTGCCATCCGAAACACAAGAGCTTTGATAGTCCCGAATCTGCACTGCAATTCTTAGAGAGAAGGTTCAAAGTGCCATATGATCAAACCGGTCTCGGTGATGCAGGAAAAGCAGTTTTTAATCTAAATGCTAAAAATCATCATTTCAAATCCCTTGCACATAATCCGAGCTTATTTGGCCTTTTCTTTTCTATCCTTGACCAATTCACGAACTCCTCTCATTTCGTTTCAAATGGACAGCTTATTGCGCTGCAGCAGGCAGATGAAGGATGGGAATTAAAGGGCAACAATGTTACAAGTAAATTATTCTGTGGTTTTGTAAACTGGGTAGGACATCTTATCTCTGATGTTTCCGGTTCCCAGTCAAGCGCTCACTCGGGCAACCGGGGTATGGGGATACCGTCACCCCTGTGGACTTGGTTTAATGATATGATTGCTATAAAATCGAAGCTGGGCCTTAGTGCATCAGAGGCAGAGCAGGCGATAAATGAATTAGCGCTCAACATCTTTCAACAGGGTTACGATACTCGTTTCCAGACGGCGCAGGCAATCCCGGTCTTATTAAACGAACTTCTGGTTCGCCTTATCTATTCAATACGGCGTCTGTTGCAATATTTTGCGGAAACCCCCAAAGCGGAGCGTTCCTTTAAGCTTATGTGGGAAAAGTGTGAACCCTTCTCCAATGCAACAGTGAAACGAGTACTGACGGTTGCACACGGCACGTTCTGCTTAGTCGATGTCGGCGATGCGGTTGGGAGAGCATTTGTTAGCGGAGCAGGCTCCTTCAATGCAGTTGAATTTGTTTTGCGCATCAATGTTATAGGTGTCGGTCGTTTTGCAATATCCCTATATGGAGAAACAGAGAGAGCTGTTTCTTACAGCAGCGCAAAAAGAGAGTCTGATTTTGCATCAAGAGAAATTGTTATCATTGAAAATTACATAGATGGGCTAAAACTTCTTTCCGCAAAATACGATGACACACTGTTGCTGACCTTCGTAGATGATTTTCAGAAAAGCGACGCCTATCTGAACGCATTTGGAAAATCTGCGGCGTTGGCAGAGCTGCGCAATGTTCCGTCAAACAAAATATTAAAAAATAAATCAGAAATTGACAGATACTTTAGGGGAAAATGATATGGCGAAAAAATTATCGAAGCTCCAGCTGGCACAGCAGGAAGCAGAAATTATCGTTAAAAAGGCAAATGCGAAAATTACTGAACTGGGAGCTCACGGTGCTGAATTAGACACTTCCTTAGATACGATACAATTGCTATTTAACCGTATACGAAATATGCCTGAAGAGAACGTACAAAGATACAGAAATCAGGAAAAGATTAGAATAAAGTGGAAGCAGCAGGCAAGAGAAATTGAATTGGAGTATAAAAAGGCCGAGGTACAGGCAGCGGGTCAAGGAGCAGCCGGTGTCAGTGCCGGTTTTGCTGTTGCAGCCCTTGGGCCCACAGCAGCCATGGGAATTGCAACAACATTCGGCGTAGCGTCTACCGGAACAGCCATATCTGCTCTAAGCGGGGCCGCAGCTACAAATGCGGCGCTGGCATGGCTTGGCGGAGGCGCTTTGGCAGCCGGCGGTGGCGGAATGGCAGCCGGAAGTGCATTTTTGGCCCTTGCCGGTCCTGTGGGATGGGCCATCGCAGGGCTCTCTATTCTTTCAAGCGGTTTGTTTTTAATTAAAACAAGAGGCGACAAGGAACGGCTGGAGAATATCTTTGTTCATATTAGCAACAGAGATATTAAATCATACGAGCTGGCAATCGTAGAGCTGAACGAACGAATTAAGAGGATTATTGACGAGAATCAAATTCTATCTAAAGCGATTACCCAAATAGAAACGTTTGGAACAGAGTACGACAGGATGTCCGAGGCTCAGCAATATGAACTTGGCTCATATGTCAATTTAATGGAATCTTCTACCGCACTGCTTGTTAATCCGATTTTGGGGCTTCTTCCTAAATATACAGAACAGGATTATGAAAAGCTGTGCGCATCTGACGCTGATGCATCTGCGCAATATTTCGTTCATCACAAGGATATGCTCATCGCCTTGGCGAACCTGCTTTATAAAATCACACTTGATGATAAAGATAAGAAGCTGCTTGCAAAGTCACTAAAGAAAAATAAGGAATTCCTATCAACAATAAATCTGTCAAGGAAGGAATTTGATTCTTCCGACATTTCAATGGTTGAGATAGCGCTGAACTATAGATATGAAAACACTGCGTCTGCACCACGCGCAGTCACCGCTATAGCCTCGGCTAAAAAATGCTGCCAATGCTGAGGTGCTCTAACTTGCGTATGCTCTCAAGGTGGTAGCGCAGCTTTTCGTACCCGCCGGTTGTCTCGCCCCATTCCTCGTTCAGCAGGCTGCCCAGCAGCTCGTACACGGCGTCGGAGACGGCGTCCACCTCGGTGTGGCGCACAAAAACGTGGGTGTACCACTCCTGCGCCTCCCACAAGTCGGCGGCGCGCAGCAGCGCCTCGGCAGCGGCGGCGGAGTTCTCGTCCAGCGCGCATTCTTGCGACTCAGTCACCAAAGCGTGCATATCGTCCGTCAGGCTGTCGAGGTGCGCCGTGCTCCAAAGTCCGAGCGCCAGAGCCGCCAGCAGCACGGCAAACCCTGTGTACATATTCCTCATTTCGCGCCCTCCATTTTTTCAAAGTACACCTTGCCCGACTCGAAAACTATCAGCGCGTAAACCTCCTTGGCGCTGCTCACGCCGTGGGCGTCGAGCTGCTTTTGCAGCCACGAAGCATTGTGGCCGCTCAGCGTCAGGTTGTTGGACAGCACCCTGCCGGAATCTATTATGGTGTACGGGAACCCCAGCGGCTGAACCTCCACGCCCATGAGCGAAGCGGTGAGCGGCGCTTCCGCAGGGTAGAGTATCGTGCTCAGCGTGCCGTCAGTCTCCAGCACGGCAAACTGCACGCGGCTGACGTCGGTAATGGACTTGCTGCGCAGCTCCTCCGACAAATCATCTATCGTAAAACGGCAGCGCCGCATATGGCGCTGCAATATTTTGCCGTCTTTTATCAACACGCAGGGCTTGCCGCAGACTATGGCGCGAAAGCGCACGCTCCGCAGTCCAAAGTCAGAGATAATAAGCTCGCAGGCGAACAGCACCACAATGGGCACAATGCCGTTTATCAGCGGTATGCCCACGTCCTGCATGGGTATGGCCGCGAGGTCGGCAGTCAGCACGGAGACCACCAGCTCGCTTATTTGCAGCTCTCCCAGCTGCCGCTTGCCCATTATGCGCATGAGCAGCATCAACACCAAGAATATAACTATCGTGCGCACAAATATAACCGCCAAAGCTATCACCGCCAAACAGTTTTAGTCATTCTGCTATCTATCTTTCCTCTTTTTCCTCGGCGTATGCGCCCGCGCGGGCGGAAACTCTTGGCGAAAAAGCAAAAGCGCCGCGGCTTCGCCGAGCTGTTTCGACGAGGCCGCGGATTTTTTACGCCATTATTTATTTTTGCGACAGCTCCTCCGTTAGCCGCAGGATTTCCGGCGCGAGCTTTGCGCGCTGCTTTTTTGTTATGAGCGCGTATGCGGGATGGGCCAGCGCTATGGCCGCTATGCCCGCGACGCCGATGACAATGCCCGCTATGAAAAGCTGTCCGCCCCAGACCATTGCGCAGCTCATGCCCGTGCCGAGCAGCAGTGTGCCGAGCGTGCCAATTACTATGGCGGCGGCCGTCCCCGGGCGCGCGGCGCTGCGGTCGAGGGCGCGCAGACGCTCCATTTTGTCCTCGCTCTGCGGCAGATACTTTCTGCGTATCGCCTCTATCTCCTCCTGCCGCTTCGCCGAGTAGGAGTAGTCAAAAACATTGCCGTTATCCATATCATTCATTTTGTCCATTGCTGCAAGCCTCCCATTTGAGTTGTTTCAGCCGTCTTGATGAGCGCGCCGTCATAATAACGGCCATTGTCAGCACAACCGCGCAGATGCACCCGCCCGTCGCGCCGGTCATGGCTCGGCGGAACACATGGTCGTTGGCGCCGCCGAACTGCGATATGAGCGCCGTTTCCAGCGAGAGTATGGAAACCATTGCCGCGGTGAGGTTCACGGCTTTCACCGCCGAGAGCACGGGCGAGCCGTATTTGCGGGATTTCACCGAGTTTATTATCGCCAGCGTTATCGCGTAGAACGAGTAGGCCGCCATCGCGTATATCAGCAGCCCGGGGTAGACAAAGCTCCTGTCCTCCCAAACCATAAAGCCGGTAATTACCGCCAGCGCCTGCGTCATAACAAGCAGCAGCACACCGCAGAGGCGGCAGCGCTTCAGCTCCGTCGCCATGCTCCGCCCTATGCCGCCGCGGCTGACGTGGCCGAGCAGGAATATGCGCAGCGCGAGCAAAATGACGTAGTAGCCCGCCAATGCTATGAACCACGAGGAGCGGTACAGCACGCCGGAGGTGAGCTTGACCGCGGCGTAGGCGAGGTTTATGAGACTGCTGAAGGCAAGCGCAATGCCGGAGCGGAAGCCTATGTCGTCAAGCAGCCGCCGCGCCAGAGGGTGCGCCGCCAGACGCTTGACCATTGAGCTATTGACAATTCCGCCGTGCAGCGCGTCCAATATGCGGCTGAAGCCCGTGACGGTTATTACGACCGCGTAAGCCGAGAGCGCATAGGAAAAATAAGCGGCGGCGGGCGGCACGGCGTCCCAAGAGAGCGCGAATATAACCAGCACATACGCGGGGACGGATATCAGCACCGTCGGCAGCGGCGGCAGGCAGAACACTTTTGTGAGGAATTTTTTAAGCCGCTTCATCAGCCGCGCTCCCCAGCCTGACGGTGAAAACGCTCCCGCGCTCCGGCTCGCTCCAAACGGATATTTCCGCGCCCACTATGTCTATGACCCGCTTCACCAGCGCCAGACCGAGGCCGTTGCCCTGCGTGGCGCGCGAGGCGTCGCCCTGATAGAATTTTTCAAAAATATGCTCGCCCGTCTCGGGGCTGATGCCGCAGCCGGTGTCCGCGACCTCCACTATAGCCTCCCCGTCCCGCTCCCTGAGCGTGAGGCGCACCCTGCCCTGCGGCGGCGTGAACTTCAGCGCATTGGAAAAGAGGTTGTTCCACACCAGCGAGAGCAGCTCGGGGTCGCTCTCCACAAGCACGCCCTCTTGGATTTCCGTTTGAATGTCTATGCGCTTTTCCTCCCAGACAGCTTCAAACGCCAGCAGACATTCGCACAGCTGCTCGCCGAGGTCATAGCGCTGAGTTTTGGGGAAAATCTTTTGGTTTTCCAGTTTATTCAACCGCAGAATGTTCGTGATAAGGTCGGACAGACGGCGCGAGGCAAGCGTTATCTCCCTTGCGTACTCCAGCCGCTCCCGCTCCGGCAAGTCTGGCCGACTGAGCAGAGCGCCGTAGTTTTGCATGACGGCGAGCGGCGTTTTCAGCTCGTGCGAGACGTTGGCGATGAAGTCCGTCCGCAGCGTCTCCATGCCGTCAAGCTCCTCCGCCAAGGTGTTGAAGCACTCGGCAATGTCGCCGAAGCCGTCCGCGGGGCAGAGGCTGGGCGAGCGCGGAATGCGAACGGAAAAGTCGCCCGCCGCCATGCGCTCCGCGGCCGAGACAATGCGCTTGACCGGCCTTCCGACCGTAAAGCGCCGGCGCACGGTGTCTATGAGCGTGCAAATGAAGCTGAGGAAAATGACGTTGGCAAACGTCAGCCGCGCCGCGAGACCGATGTCGCCGCTCGTCAGCTCCACGCCCGTTTGCCGCATCATTATGTTCAAAAACAGCATCATGCAGCACGTTATGACTGCGCCCATAATCAAGAAAAAGCACAGCGCGCGGTACAGCGACAGCAGCAGCGTGCGGACGCGGCGGTGTCTTTCCGCGCTCATTTTGTCACCGCCTTGTAGCCGAGGCCGTGTACCGTGACAATTTTGAACTCGTCGCACCCCGAAAACTTCTCACGCAGCTTGGTGATGTAAACGTCCACGGCGCGCGGCCCGGAGGCGGAGGCGCTGTCCCAAAACTCGTCCATGAGCTGGGAGCGCGTGAAAGCCTTGCGCGGGTAGGACAGCAGCTTATACAGCAGATTAAATTCGCGCACCGTCAGCGGGACCTCCTCGCCGCTGAGGTAGGCCGTGTGCTCCTCCGCGTCCAGCGTCAGCTCGCCCAGCGTGAGGCGCTTGTTGGCGGCAATGCCCGCACGCCGCAGCAGGGCGCTGACGCGCAGAAGCAGCTCGTCCAAATCTATGGGCTTCACCATGTAGTCGTCGGCGCCCGCGCGGAAGCCGCGCCGCTTGGAGTCAAGGTCGCCGCGCGCGGTCATGAACAGTATGGGAATTTCACTGTCCAGCCCGCGCACGGTCTCCGCGAACTCGAAGCCGTCCGTGACGGGCATCATTATGTCGGAGATGATGAGGTCAAATATGTCCCCGCCGTACATGGCGTCGTAGGCCTCCTGCGCGTCGGTGCAGCCCAGCGCGTTGAAGCCGTTTTGCCGCAGAAAGGCGCAGACGGAGCGGTTGAGCGCGGCGTCGTCCTCCACAACCAGTATTTTGAACATAGCAATCTGCCTCCACACAAGGGTTTTCATATTGTAGCACGGGTTTGTTAAAGTTTTGTTTGAGTTTCGGGCAGCGCAAAAATTTTTTGCCGTCCGCTGCCGCGCAAAAGCGGCGGCTTTGCGCCGCCGCTTGGGGTCATTCTATTCGTTTTCCTCCACGCTCTGCGTCGGGGTCGGCTCCGGCGTCTCGGTCGGAGTCGGTGTCTCCGTCGGCTCCGGCGTGGGCGTCGGCGCTTCCGTCTGCGCGGGAGGCTCGCTCACGGCAGGCTCGTCTGTCTCCTCCGGCTGCTCCGTGTGCGGCGGAGGCGGCTCAATGTCGGGCTCCGCGAGGTCATAGTAGCTGAGAGTGCCGCTGCACTCGGGGTAACTGTCGGTGTCCCAGATGTACTCGCCCCAGATGTCGCTGTCGGAGAGCAGGAAGCCTTCCCCCTCCCCGTCCAGCGCCATGCGCTCGACGTCTATGTGGTAGCTCACGTCATCTATCGTCACAATGTTCCACCAGTGGGTGCTGCCCGTCTGCGCGGAGGAGTAGCCCTCCACTACAATGCACTCCACTCCGACGGCGTCGCACAGCAGCTTCATCGCCAGCGCCGCGCCCTGCGAGTCTGCCGAGCCGCCTAAAATTGCCGCATAGGGGTCGCTGCCCGCGCCCTCCGCGCCGAACTCGCAGCCCGACACCAGCCTTCGCGCGCACTCCAGCGCCAGATAGACGTCCCCCTCAACGGTGAAGCCGCTCACTGCCTCGTTGACGGCGGCGGTCAGCGCCGAGCGCATGGCACTGAGCGCACCGCCCGCCGCTCCGTAGTTCAGCTCCAGCTCGTAAATGCGGCTGGCTCCGCTCTCGGGGTAGCCGGTCACGCTAACCTGCGGCTCCAGCACCGTTGTCAGCGGGTCGGAGATATAGCAGCTGTGGACAAGGCGTGAAATATAGTCCTCGTCCACCGTCAGCGAATAGAGGCTGACAACCAGCTTTTGCGAAAAGGCGTTCATCGCCGCCGCCACCGTGTCCTCTAACTCTGTCACGCCGCTGACCTGCACCACTCCGGCAATCTCCGCGGGCGTTCGGCTGTAGGTGATGTAGATAGTGGCCGAGTAGTAGGAGACAATGCGGTTGAGGGCGTAGGTCAGCTCCTCCACGGCGTAGGCTCCCAGCGCGGTGGACGAGCGTATGTCCAAGCAGACCTCGGCAAGGTCCTCCGCCACGGAACCGTTATAGTTGCTGAAGCGGAACTCGCCCTCCGTCTCGCCTTTGTTTATCAGCCCGATTATTGCGCTGCGCAGCGCCGTATAGGTGCGTATTTCCGTGCCGGAGGCGCTGAGGTCGCTGTCCACCGTGTCGGAGTAGTCGGCGGAGTAGCTGTACTCGGCCTCAAACGGCGAGGCGCAGCCCGACGCTGTCATCAGCGCCAGAGCGAGCAATATTGCAATAAAGCGGTTTTTCATGCTGCACACCCCGTCAGTCGTCGCTGCTTATGCGTGTAAAGCCCTCGCCGAAAATTTCATGGCTGCCGCAGACTATCATAAAAGCGTTGGGGTCTATGGCGCGCACAAGGTGCTTGAGGCTCACTATCTCGCGGCTTTTTATGACGCAGAGAATCACGTTCTCCGCCTTGCCGCTGTAAGCGCCTCGGCCCTGCAGGAACGTCACGCCGCGCCCGAGGCCGGTTATTATGGCGTCCTTAGTCTCCTCGCTCTTGGCGGTTATAATGTAGCAGACCTTGCTGTTCACCGCGCCCAAGAGCACAACGTCCACGGCCTTCGTGGCGATATATATGCTTATAATGGAATACATCGCGCTGTCGTAGAGGTCAAAAATGAGCGCGTAGGCCGCAATTATCGCCGCGTCCAGCAGCAGCACGAACGTGCTGAAGTTTATGTGCTGGTATTTTTGGCGGAACACCTTGGCCACAATGTCCGTGCCGCCGGTGCTGGCGTTCACGGAGTAGACCGTGCCCAGTCCCAGCCCCTGCACCATGCCGCCGAACACCGCCGCCAGCAGGGGCTGCCGCGTGGCCGCGAAGTCCGCAAGGCTGAAAATGTCGATAAAGACGGACGCTGCCAGCATACCCACCAGCGACGCCGTCATATAGCGCAGCCCGAACTTTTTCCAAGCGAATATGAAAAGCGGTATATTTATAATTATCGTCATCACGCCGACCGGCACACCCGTTAAATAGTTTATTATCATACCGATGCCGGTGACGCCGCCCGCGACTATGTCGTTGGGGTAGGAGAAAAACTGGAACCCGCAGCCGTAGAGAGCCGCGCCCAAGATTATTCTGCAATATGCGCGAACATAGTCTCTGGCCTTAACTTGCATTTTATTCCTCCGAGAGTATGGAAAGCTGCTCCTCTCCCCTGTCCTCGCTCTTTAGAAGCGCGCCCAGCGCCGGTATGGTGCGGACACGGTAGCGGGAGAGGTTTTTAATCGGTGTATCACTCAGCGGGTGAGCCTCGGTGACGAAGCGCTTGCCCTTGAGGTTCATAACTCCCACGCCCTGCGTGGAGCGGCTGGTCTTGGGCTGCAGGAGCGCCGTGGAGAACACGAGAGCGCGTCCCTCGTCAGTGTAGACGGCAATCTCGCTCTCGCCCATTAGCGGCACAATGGCTGCCAGCGGGCTCTTGTCGGAGTAAGCGCCGATGAGCTTTTTGCGGTTCGTCTTGGTGGCGTAGGCGGACATCTCCACGCGCGCGGCCTTGCCGTTTTGGTAGAAAAACAGTATGCTGCCGGAGTAGTCTCCGGGCAGAACCATGTCCACAATGCTCTCGTCCTCGTCGCAGCCCAGCACGGACGGCAGATAAGCGCCCAGCACGCTGGCCTTGCAGTCGTCAAAGTCCGCGGCATGAGCCTTGTAGACCTGCTGCTTGTCCGTGAAAAAGAGTATCTCCGCGCGGTTTGTCGCCTCAAAGGAGCGGCGCAGACCGTCATTTTCTTTGTATTTTTGTTCCGAGGACATTCGGAGCGACTGCGGGGTTATCTTCTTAAAGTAGCCCTCGCGGGAGAGGAACAGCGTAACGGAGTAGTCCGCTTCTTCAGCCTCTTCCGGCTCGTCGGCTATGTCGTCGGCGTAGACAATGCCCGTCTTGCGCGGCGAGGAGTATTTTTTAATCACGTCGCGCAGTTCGCCTATTATTATGTCCTGCACCCGGCGGCGGTTATCCAAAATGTCCTCAAGGTCGGCGATGTCCGCCTCCAGCGCGGAGACCTCCTCCGTGCGCTTGAGGATATATTCGCGGTTAATGTTGCGCAGCTTAATTTCCGCCACGTACTCGGCCTGAGTTTCGTCTATGCCGAAGCCAATCATCAGGTTCGGCACAACGTCCTCCTCGCGCTCGGTATTGCGGATTATGGCTATGGCCTTGTCTATATCAAGCAGAATTTTTTTCAGGCCGTTCAGCAGGTGCAGCTTGGCGCGCTTTTTGCCGAGGTCGCAGAATACGCGCCGCTTCACGCAGTCAATGCGCCACGCCGTCCACTCGTCCAATATCTCCCTTATGCCCATGACCTTGGGGTTGCCGCAGACAAGAATGTTGAAGTTGCAGGAAAAGGCGTCGCAGAGCGTGGTCATCTTGAACAGCTTGCGCATCAGCTTTTCGGGGTCGGCGCCGCGCTTGAGGTCTATGGCGAGCTTGAGGCCGCTCAGGTCTGTCTCGTCGCGCATATCGCTTATCTCTTTTATTTTGCCCGCTTTTACCAGCTCTATCGTCTTGTCCATAATGGCCTCGACGGTAGTGGAATAGGGTATTTCGTAGACCTCTATCACGTTTTCCTTGTCCAGATAGCGCCAGCGCGCCCGCACCTTGAAGCTGCCGCGGCCGGTGCGGTATATGGCGTCCATTTCCGCCGCGTCGTATATTATTTCCCCGCCCGTGGGGAAGTCCGGCGCGGGCAGCGTGAGGGATATGTTGTGCGCGCTGTCGCGTATGCAGGCTATGGCAGTCTCGCACACCTCGGCTAAATTAAATCCGCATATCTGGCTCGCCATGCCGACGGCTATGCCGGTGTTCGCGGACACCAGCACATTGGGGAACGTGGTCGGCAAAAGCGACGGCTCCTTCATAGTGCCGTCGTAGTTATCCACCATGTCCACGGTGTCCTTGTCTATGTCGCGGAAAATCTCCGCGCAGACCGGCGCAAGTTTAGCCTCCGTGTAGCGCGAGGCGGCGTAGGACATATCGCGCGAGTAGACCTTGCCGAAGTTGCCCTTGGAGTCCACGAACGGCGTCAGCAGCGCCTCGTAGCCCTTGGACAGACGCACCATAGTCTCGTATATCGCGGCGTCGCCGTGGGGGTTCAGGCGCATTGTCTGGCCGACGATGTTGGCGCTTTTCGTCCGCCCGCCGGTCAGCAGCCCCATTTTGTACATGGTGTACAGCAGCTTGCGGTGGCTGGGCTTGAAGCCGTCAATCTCGGGTATGGCGCGGGAGATTATAACGCTCATGGCGTAGGGCATATAGTTCGTTTCCAGCGTCTCGGTTATAGGCTGCTCCAGAACCTCCGCGCGCAGACCCATTACGTTCGGGTCGCCGGAGGGCTTGCGCTTTTGCTCCGGCTGTTTTTTCCTTGCCATTGTTACCTCTCAAGTGTTAAATCAAAATTAAAACCAACGCTTTTTCCCTGGCTTGACCTTCATGCCGCTCACAAGGTCGCGGTGGCAGTGGGGGCAGGCGGTAATTCTCAGCACCTTGCGAAAGATGTGCGAGCCGCAGTAGGGGCACTTCAAAAACGCCGCCGCGAACACTATCGCCGCAACAAGGCAAATCACCGCAACGACCACCAAGGAGCTGGCAATCGCCGAGTCCTCGCCCACGTTGTACATGATGATAAGCGCGATAATGCACAGCACAAAGGCAAAGCACAGCACCACCTTGACAATGTTTCTCGCTGTCTCAAAGCTCAGTTTTTCTCTTTTCATGTCTACCTCCGAAAAAATTTTTGCAGCCTGAAGCGGATTTACGAAATATCCGCCAGCTCAAGAAATTTATATCCGTTTTCCGCAATGTGATATTTGCGTCCCGCCAAGTCCTCGCCCAGCAGCAAATCAAACATACGGCTTGTCCGCTCCGCGTCCTCGGGCATGACGCGGATAAGCCGCCGCGTCTCGGGGTTCATGGTCGTCAGCCACATCATGTCGGGGTCGTTCTCGCCAAGACCCTTGCTGCGGTTTATGGAGCATTTCGCGCCGTTGAAGCCCTCCACAATGTCGTTTTTCTCCTTGTCGGAGTAGGCGAACCACGTCTTGCCCTTGCACTCTATCTCGTATAGCGGCGACTCGGCGATATATACATAGCCCTCGCTTATAAGCGTAGGCGTCAGGCGGTAGAGCATTGTCAGGATAAGCGTTCTAATCTGGAAGCCGTCCACGTCTGCGTCGGTGCAGATTATGACCTTGTTCCAGCGCAGCGCGGCAAGGTCGAACGAGGACAAGTCCTTGTTCCTCTTGCTCTCAACCTCCACGCCGCAGCCCAGCACCTTGAGCAGGTCCGTTATAATGTCGCTCTTGAAAATGCGCGTATAGTCGGCCTTGAGGCAGTTGAGTATCTTGCCGCGCACCGGCATGATGCCCTGAAACTCGGCGTCGCGGCTGAGCTTGCAGGCGCCCAGAGCGGAGTCGCCCTCCACGATGTATATCTCGCGCCTTGACGTGTCGCGGCTGCGGCAGTCCACGAACTTCTGCACGCGGTTGCTGAGGTCAAGATTGCCCGTCAGCTTCTTTTTCAGGTTCAGTCTCGCCTTTTCCGCGCTCTCGCGGCTGCGCTTGTTTATAAGCACTTGGTCGGCAATGCGGTCGGCTTCGGGCTTATTCTCGATGAAGTATATCTCTAACTTTTCCTTGAAAAAGTCCGTCATCGCCTCTTGAATGAAGCGGTTGGTGATGGCCTTTTTCGTCTGGTTCTCGTAGCTCGTGAGCGTGGAAAAGCAGTTAGTAATCAGCACAAGGCAGTCCTGCACGTCCTGAAAGCTGATTTTGCTCTCGTTTTTCTGGTACTTGTTCTGCTTCTTTATATATGAATCCACGGCGGAGACGAAGGCGCTGCGCGCGGCCTTTTCCGGCGCGCCGCCGTGCTCCAGCCAGCTGGAGTTGTGGTAGTACTCTATGCAGCTGACGCGGTTGGAAAAGCAGAACGCGGCGGAGAGCTTGACCTTGTACTCCGGCTTGTCGGCGCGGTCGCGGCCTCGGCGCTCGCTCTCGATGAAGTAAGGCTGCGTCAGCGTCTCCTCTCCGGCAATCTCCGCGCAGTAGTCCAAGATACCGTTCTCGTACTTGAAATCCGTTGTCTCGAAGCTGTTGGGGCCTGTCTGGTTGCGGAACCTGAACACCACGCCCGCGTTGACAACGGCCTGCCTGCGCATGATGTCAGTGAAGTATTCCGCGGGGATATTTATATCCGTGAACACCTCAAGGTCGGGTCTCCAGCGGAAGCGCGAGCCGGTTTTCCTGCCGGAGTACGGTTCTTTTATCAGCTCATGCCCCTTCTTGCCGGTCACGTTGCCCTTTTTGAAGTGCAGCTCGTAGCGGAAGCCGTCGCGGTAAACCTCGGCGTCGAAAAATTCCGAGGAGTACTGCGTGGCGCAGGAGCCAAGGCCGTTGAGGCCGAGCGAGTATTCGTAGTTCTCGCCGGAGTTGTTGTCATACTTGCCGCCGGCGTAAAGCTCGCAGAACACAAGCTCCCAGTTCCAGCGCTTTTCTTTCTCGTTCCAGTCCAGCGGACAGCCGCGGCCGTGGTCTTCTACTTCTATGCTCAAATCGCTGAAGCGCGTGACGGTGATAACGTCGCCAAAGCCCTCGCGCGCCTCGTCAATGGCGTTGGATAAAATCTCGAATACCGCGTGCTCGCAGCCGTCCAACCCGTCCGAGCCGAAGATAACCCCCGGCCGCTTTCTGACTCTGTCCGCTCCCTTGAGCTGAGATATGCTGTCGTTCCCGTAAACCTGTCCCGCATTAGATGCCATTCGCTGCCATACTCCTCATCGCTTGCAATATGTGGTGTTAAAGAATAAATAAAAACCAATTATATAGTATACCGTATCGGTTTTCAAAAATCAAGACTTTAAAAGCGGGGCAGTGAATGCCGCAAACAAATTACGTATACTTTGTATGGAAGAAATTTCAGGTTAGCTGTAGCATCCGCTCTACGCCCTCTCCTCCGCCATATAGCGCGCTATTTCGTCTAAAAACGCTTTGCCGTAGCGCTTGGCCTTGACCTGACCTACGCCGGAGACTTTTAGCAGTTCCGAAAAGCTGCGCGGGCGCTTGGCGGCCATGTCAGTTAGAGCGGCGTTGGTGAATATTATGTACGCGGGTACGTTTTCCTCGCGCGCAATGCTCATGCGCAGAGCCTTCAGCGCGCCGAAAAGTCCCTCGTCAGCCGCGGCGGGCGCGGCAGAGCGCTCCGCAGAGCGCGGCTTTATGGCGGTGTAAATAACCTTTTTGCCGTGGAACAGGACCTCTCCCGCCTCCGGCGTCAGGTGCAGCACGGGGCGTTCGCCGCCGGTGGACTGCAAGCAGCCCTCGGTGATGAGCAAATCTATCCACTCGCGCAGCTGCGCCTGATTGGTGCCGCGCAGTGCGCCGTAGGTGGGCAGAGTGTCAAGCCCCAGCTGTATAACGCGCCGCTCGCTGCTGCCGAGGAGCAGCTTCATAATGAGCGTGGTGCCCAAGCCGTAGGGGTACTTGCTGTCCACGCGCGCCACGGCGGAAAGGATTTTCTGCGCCTCCACCGTTATGTCGCGCTCCGTGCGTTCGCTGTTGCAGTTGCCGCAGTTCCCGCAGCGCTCCGGCGCGCTCTCGCCGAAGTACCCCAGCAGCGCGGCGCGCAGGCACCCGCTTGTGGTGCAGTATTCCACCATTTTGTCCAGCCGCTGCAGCTCGCGGCCTGTCACCTGTTCGCGCTCGAGCTCGGACAGAGCCTCGTTGCCGGAGCTGTTGGTAATGAGCAGCCTCGCGGTCTGCACATCGCCGCGGGAAAACAGCAGCAAACATTCGGCCTTTTCTCCGTCGCGCCCCGCGCGCCCCGCCTCCTGATAGTAGTTCTCTATACTCTTGGGCATATTGTAGTGTACGACGAAGCCGACGTTGGACTTGTCGATGCCCATGCCGAAAGCGTTCGTCGCCACCATAACGCGGGCGCGGTCGTAGATAAAGGCGTCCTGATTTTCCTGCCGCTCCTCGTCCTCCAGACCCGCGTGGTAGCGCGTGGCGCTTATGCCGTGGTCGAGCAAGTCCGCGCACACCTTCTCCACAGCCTTGCGCGTGGCGCAGTAGACAATGCCGCTCTGCTGCGGGTGTCGGGCGATAAAGGCTTCAAGGCAGCTCTGCTTGTTCTTGGGCCGTGCAACCTCAAAATACAGGTTTGGGCGGTCGAAGCCCGTAGTCAGGCGCAGCGGGTCGCGCAGCTGCAAAAGCCGCTCTATGTCCGCCTTGACCTCGTCCGTGGCGGTGGCGGTGAAAGCGCCGATGACGGGGCGGCGGGCGCGGGAAGCAATGAAGTCGGCAATTTTCAAATAGCTCGGCCTGAAATCCTGCCCCCACTGGGAAATGCAGTGCGCCTCGTCCACCGCGAGCATGGATATGTCGGCGTGCTCTGCAAAGTCTAAAAAGTCGGCCGTGCCCAAGCGCTCAGGCGCGACGTAGATAATTTTATACGCTCCCGACTGCGCGCGCCGCAGCACCTCGCGGTACTGGGCAAACGTCAGCGACGAGTTTATGTAAGCCGCCGCGACGCCCGACTGCGTGAGCGCCGAGACTTGGTCCTTCATCAGCGATATGAGCGGCGACACCACCAGCGTTATCCCCCGCATTAGCAGCGCGGGCAGCTGATAGCAAATGGACTTTCCCGCTCCCGTGGGCATGACTCCCAGCACGTCGCGGCCGGAGAGCAGCGCGTCCGTCAGCTCGTCCTGCCCCGAGCGAAACTCGCTGTAACCAAAGCAGCGGCGCAGCAGCTCGAGCTTCTGCGCCGCCATATTTTTATCCTTCAAATGCTTCACCCTCACCGCCCCGGCGCGCACTCGGCGCGCGGGTCACTTATTGTCCTTATAATACAACATACAGTGGCAGTAGCCCTCGAACTCGGGGTCGGCTATCTGGGCGCGGAACTCGGCGCACATGCACTTGTTCTCCGCCGTGCGCTCCAGTCGGCACGGGCAGTAGCCGCCGGTGCGTTTCAGCCCCTCGCGCACCGTTGCCACCGTCTCCTTATCGGGGTTCAGACGCACGCTCATTGCTTTGCCAGCGCGCCGTCTATCATGGCGCAGAGCTCCGGCTTCTGGCAGTAACCAACGCTCTGGCCGATTATCTTGTCGCCGCTGACCAGAACCAACGTGGGAATGCTGCTGATGCCGAACGCCGAGGCGAGAGCCGGCTGCTCGTCAACATTGACTTTGCCAAAGCGGATGTCGCCCCGCTCCGCGCTGAGCTCGTCCACAATGGGGCTGAGCATACGGCACGGCGCGCACCAGCTTGCCCAGAAGTCCAGCAGCACGGGCACTGCGGAGTTTTTGACCTCCGCGTCGTAGTTATCTCTTGTAATTTCCAGCATAATGTTTACCTCATTAAAAATAAATATTCAGCGCTCAGCCGAGCTTTTCAAAGTCCGCTGCGGGATGCTTGCACACGGGGCAGACAAAGTCGTCGGGCAGCGTCTCGCCCTCATAGACATAGCCGCAAATCTTGCAGACCCAGCCGGTTTTCTTGGCGGGCGCGTTCTTCACGTTGGCGTGGTAGTAGGCGTAGGTCATGGGCGCGAGAGAGGAAAGGCACTCCGCCTCCGGCACCGTGGCGATGAACATGGTGTGGCTGCCGAGGTCAACGGTGTTGACGACCTTGCAGGACATATACGCCGCCGTGTGCTGCGGCAGGTAGCAAAGGCCGTTCGGCGAGCGGGCGAAGTCAATGTCCGCGAATTTATCACAGTCTCGCCCCGAGCGGAAGCCGAAGCACTGAAACAGCGAAAACGGCGCGCTCTCGTCCAGCACGGAGAGGTTGAACTGCCCCGTTTTGGCAATGATTTCAGTAGTGTAATTGGCCTTGTTCACGGCGACGGACATGAGCAGCGGATTGCCCGCAACCTGCTGCGCGGTGTTGATTATGCACCCGTTATCCTTGTCCCCGTCCCGCGCCGACAGCACGAAAAGGCCGTAGCTGAGCGAGTAAAGAGCCTTGTTATCCATAAAGTTTTCCTCCATATATCTTTTCCCGAGGGAAGAAAATTATTCCGCTAATGGAATCGCTGAATGTATTATATCATGAACTTGGTTCATGATATAATCGGCCATGTGCTGCCTCCGGCAGCACGGCCTTAAATCTAAGCGCATCGCCGCACAGCGGCGATATGCGCAATAATAACCGCTTCGCGGTTATTATAACGTATTTTGTCGCGGTGCGCAAGCGGGTATGTGTTAGCCTATTTTTTTCAGTTCCGCTTTACACCGTCTTGTGCGGAGCTTTCTTTGCTTGGCGGCGGGTTACTATGTTCTCCTGCACTCGGTAGAATGCGCGCAGGAGCGGGATGGCGAGGACGGCGAACACTATAAGCAGCAGCCAGCCGCGGACGTCAAGGGCGGAGAGGGTAAAGAGGTCGTGCAGAAACACCGCGCAGAATATGAACGCGGCAACGATTGAGCCGAGCAGCAGCTTACGTATCAGCGTCATGGGTACGCAGGTGCGCCACACGACGAGTATGCCGACAATACCCATGACGACGGCGCAGACCGTGCTTATCATGTCCCCGTCCATATTGAACGCCAGCTGGAACAGCAGCAGGCCGAGTACCAGCACAAAGTCCGTCATGGCCGCGGGCATGGCGCGGGTGATTACGTTCACGAGGAACCGTCCCTTCACCCTGCTCTCGCTCGGCTCCATCGCCAGCACAAAGCCCGGGTAGCCTATAGTCAGCATACTCACAAGGCTGAGCTGCGAGGCCGTGAAGGGGTAGGCCAGCGTGAAGATGAGAGAGACGAGCGCCAGCGCAAACGAGAATATATTCTTGACAAGAAACAGTGTGGCGCTGCGCTCGATGTTGTTGATAACTCGCCGCCCCTCGGCCACGACCGAGGGCATGACGGCGAAGTTGGATTTGAGCAAAACAATGTGGCTGACCTGCGAGGCCACCTCGCTGCCGGAGGCCATGGCAATGGAGCAGTCGGCCTCCTTGAGCGCGAGCACGTCGTTCACGCCGTCGCCCGTCATGGCCACGGTGTGCCCCTTCTTGCGCAGGGCGCGGACTATCTCGCGCTTTTGCTCCGGCGTGACGCGGCCGAACACCGTGTAGCGCTCAACGGCGTCGCGTATCTCCTTCTTGCCGGTCAGCGTGCGCGCGTCGATGTAGTTTTCCGCGCCCTTTATGCCCGAGCGCTTGGCGACCTCGGACACCGTCACCGCGTTGTCGCCGGAGATAACTTTTATATCGACCTCCTGCTCGGCGAAGAAGCGGAACGTCTCCGGCGCCTCGGGGCGGATTTTGTTGGCCAGAAGTATGAGCGCAATGGGGTACTTGCGGCCTGAGAGCGTCTTATCCGACAAGCTCCCGTCGTACATTGCCAGCAGCAGCACGCGGCAGCCGCGGGAGGAGTAGAGGTCTATCACATCGCGGTACTGCTCCGCCTCGTCTCCTAAAATGACGTCGGGCGCGCCGAGAATGTACGTCTCGTCCTCGTGGAAGCTGACGCCGCCGTATTTTTTGGCCGAGGTGAACGGCAGACATTCCTGCGCCGTCTGGCTCACGCTGCCGGTGAAGTATTTGCGCAGAGCGGCCATGGTGTCGTTGTCGTCGCGCATGGCGTACACGTAGTCGGACATAATCATCTGCACGTCGGACTCCACAAAGCGCTCGGGACACAACAGGTGAATGGACTCCACGACCATTTTGTTTTCCGTAATGGTGCCGGTTTTGTCAACGCAGAGCGTGTCCACGCGCGCGAGAGTTTCTATGCAGCCCATTTCGTGTACCAAGGTCTTTTTCTTGGCAAGGCGCATGACGCTGGCAACCAGCGCAAGGCTCGTCAGCAGGTAAAGCCCCTCGGGTATCATGCCCACGAGCGCCGCCACGGTGGAGACAACGCCCTCCGTCACGCCGCGCCCCAGCCAGCTGATTTCCTTTATGCACATGATAATGCCGACGGGTATGATTATGAAGCCGATTGTTTTTATCAGCACGTCGAGCGAGCGCATCATCTCGCTCTGCCGGCGCTTTTTGTTTTTCTTGGCCTCCAGCACCAGCTTGTTGGCGTAGGAGTCCTCCCCCACCGCCGTAATGCGCGCCGTGCAGGAGCCGGAGACGAGGAACGAGCCGCTCATCAGCGTGTCCCCCGCCGTCTTTTTTATCTCGTCGGCCTCGCCCGTGATGAGCGATTCGTTGACCTGACATTCGCCGGAGACAACCACGGCGTCGGCGTAAATCTGGTTGCCCATGGAAAAGCGAACAATGTCGTCGCGCACAACGCCGTCCACGTTAATCTGCTGCTGCGCGCCGCCGCGTATGACCGTGGCTCTCGGCGCGGAGAGCAGCGTCAGCTTGTCCAGCGTGCGCTTGGAGCGCAGCTCCTGCACTATGCCGATGACGGTATTGATGATGACTACGCCCATAAACATGAGGTCGTTCCAGCTCTTCACCGCGATAATGCAGCCCGCGAGGACGAAGAAAACTATGTTAAAATATGTGAATATATTTGACAGGACAATCTGCCCGACTGTTTTTGAGGGAGCCTCCACAGGCGTGTTGATGTAGCCCAGCTCCGCGCGCTCGCGCACCTGCTCGGCGTTCAGCCCCAAGTCCTCCGAGGCGCAGACAGTCTCCAACTTCGGCTTTTCGTGAGTGGATTTTTCTCTTTTGAAAGGCATTTGAGATTTCTCCTCAAGCCGTAAGTCACGGCAATTTATCTCATTTTAGCACAAAACGCCCGAATGTAAAACCATTTTTCCGCAAATCATTTAAACTTTGTGTAAATGTTTTCGCAGCGGGAGAAAATCCGCTCTCGTTAAGGCCGCTGATATTTTCAGAAGCACCAGAGGTATTCTTCGGTGCCGTCCACAAGCAGACTCAGCTTTTCTATGTCCGACTGCGCCAGCTCGAAGCCCCAGCCGCCCGCGATGCCTCCCGCGAGTGCCTGAGCACACAGCTCGTCAAAGGCCGACTGCGTGACGGGGAATGCGGAAAAGCCTGCGAGCGCAAGCTGGCTCTCGTCCCGCAGCGCAAACTCTATAAACGCCCACGCGCCGTCCTTGCAGCCGCTATCGGCGGTAATGGCAAAGGCCGTTTTGGTAAAGTCTATGTCGTTTCCCTCGCTGCCGTAGATATAATCGTAGTCCTCGCCGTAAAGCGTCGAGAGGTTCCACACCCTCGATATGCCCTGAAGCGGCGTTGAAGCCGCTGCCGCCTCGCCGCCGCTGTACACCTGCGTGTCCATTTCAAAGAGCAGCGGGAGCGCTTTCAGCGGAGCATTTTGCTCAATGCCGTTCAGCACCGCGGGGATAAAGCTCTCCCGCACCTCCTCCATGTACGGCGTCAAGTCCTCCAAATAAGCTCTCTCAATCAGCCCGAAACCGTAAAGGCAGAGCAAATCCGGCGCTTCACCCGCTTCGAGGTCGCTGCGCAGCGTTTTTTCATCCGAGCTCACGTAAGACACAACTTCAATCTCGTAGCTCTCGTTTTCCTCGTTGAATTTTTCAACAAGCGGCGCCCAGCTCTCGGCTGAGGAATAATACCACGCGCCCAGAGTAATCTCCGTTTTGCCGCTCTCGGCGCTCTCCCCTGCCGTACCGTCGGCCGCGCAGCCTACCAGAGCTGTGAGCGCGGCGGCGGACAATAAAATTGCTGCCTGAAATTTTGTTTTCATTATGCTGTCTCCTTTATCAAAAAAAGTATAATTACATTAGCACAGCATTGCATCATAGTTGTATCATAGTTGCGTAAAATTTGCATCAAAGATAAAAATTTGCCGAGCTTTCTCCCTCGCGGCGCAAAATGTGTCACTGCCCCGCCGCCTCGCATATACTTATACAGTCGAAAAACTTGAAGGGAGCGGATTTTATGTGCGGGATTGCGGGCTGGGTCAGCTATTGCGAGGACGTTGGCGGAAAAATTGACGCGGTGCGGGCTATGCAGGAGACGCTGATTGCGCGCGGGCCGGACGGCGGCGGGGTATACGTCGAGCAGCGCTGCGCTCTGGCGCACAGGCGGCTGGCAGTTGTGGACATACTCGGCGGCGCGCAGCCGATGAGCGAGGGCGCGTACACTCTCATCTATAACGGCGAGCTGTACAACACGGACGACGTACGCTCGGAGCTCGCGTCGCTGGGCTGGGGCTTTCACGGGCACTCGGACACGGAGGTGCTGCTCAAGTCCTATGTCCAGTGGGGCGCGGACTGTTTGGCAAAGCTGCGCGGCATCTTCGCCTTCGCCGTCTGGAACTCGGCGGAAGGCACGCTGTTCGCCGCGCGCGACCGAGCGGGCGTCAAGCCGCTTTTTTACTACGAGGACGGCAGGAGGCTCGTTTTCGGCAGCACAATCCGCTCGCTGGCCGCGGCAGCGCCGTGGTGCGGCGGACTGCGCCCGCGCTTGGACGCGGAGGGACGGCGTGAGCTGTTCCTGCTCGGCCCCGGGAAGAAGCCGGACAGCGGAATTTTCAAGAACTACCGCGAGCTGCGCCCGGGCGAGTGCCTGACTTACTCCGAGCGCGGGCTCAGTGTGCGCCGCTACTGGTCGCTGACCGCCGCGCCGCATGAGCTGGGGCGGCAGGAGACGATTGACCGCCTGCGCGCCGTCACGGAGAGCGCGGTCAAGCGCCAGCTCGTGAGCGACGTGCCGCTGTGCTGTATGCTCTCCGGCGGGCTGGACTCGAGCATACTCTCCGCGCTGGCGGCAAAGCACTATCGCGCCGAGGGGCGGCAGCTCACCACATGGAGCGTGGACTACACGGACAACAGCCGCTACTTCCGCTCCGGCGCCTTCGTGCCCAGCGAGGACGCGCCCTACGCGCGGCAGATGTCGCAGCTTATTGGCAGCGACCACCGCACCGTGACGCTCTCCAATACGGCGCTGGCGGACGCGCTGGTGCCCTCCACGCTGGAGCGCGGCTGGCCGGGCATGGCGGACGTGGACTCCAGCCTCTATCTTTTCTGCCGCGAGATACGGCGCGGCTTCACCGTGGGACTGAGCGGCGAGTGCGCAGACGAGCTCATGGGCGGCTACCCGTGGTATCACCGTTCGGAGATTTTGTTCGAGCAGTGCTTCCCGTGGAGCCGCACCACCGACGTGCGCGAGGCGCTGCTGACCCCAGAGGCCGTGGGCGAAAATCCCGCAGAGTGGCTGCGCGGAACCTACGAGGCCGCCATAGAGGGCACGGACTGTCTGCCCAACGAGAGCGCGCACGCGGTGAGAATGCGCCAGATGTTCCGCCTGAACTACGAGTGGTTCATGCAGACGCTGCTCTCGCGCAAGGACGCCATGAGCATGGCTTGGGGGCTGGAGATGCGCGTGCCGTTTGCCGACGAGGAGATAGTCGAGCTTGCTTACAATCTGCCTTGGGAGCTGAAAAGTCTGGACGGGCGCGAAAAGGGGCTGATGCGCAAGGCGTTCGAGGACATTCTTACGCCCGACGTGGCTTGGCGCAAGAAAAGCCCCTACCCCAAGACCTACCATCCCGACTATCTGCGGCGCGTGAATGAACTGCTGCTTGAGCGGCTCAATGACCGCGGCAGCCCGCTGCACGGCCTTGTGAACGGCGCGGCGGTGGCAGAGCTGATGCGCACGCCCGACATACTCCCCGAGCCGTGGTACGGCCAGCTCATGCGCGGCCCGCAGGTGCTGGCGTGGCTGCTGACTCTGGACGGCTGGCTGCGGGAGTACAAGGCAGAGCTGGTTTGAGCGTCTGCGCGGAAGCAAAATCCCCTTGACTTGGAGCGTGGTTCAGGTATTATAATACGCAGCGGCACAACGCCGAATAAACAAGTCAGAGGGAGAATAAACAAATGCCGAAAAATGTTCTTGTTATCAGCACGAGCCTTCGCGCCAACAGCAATTCCGAGGCGCTGGCAGACGCCTTTTTGAACGGAGCGCAGTCTGCGGGCTGCAATGCGGAAAAGGTAACTCTCAAGGGCAAGACTATGGCCTTCTGCCGCGGCTGCTTGGCCTGTCACCGCCTCGGCAGGTGCGCCATTGACGACGACGCCGTGGCCATTGCGGAAAAAATGCGCCGCGCCGACGCGATAGCCTTCGCCACGCCTATATATTACTACGAGATGAGCGGCCAGATGAAAACGCTTTTGGACAGGTGCAATTCGCTCTACTTCTCGGACTACGCCTTCCGCAGCATATATCTGCTGACCGCAGCGGCGGAGGAGGAGCGCGACGTGCCGGAGCGCGCCATAAGCGGGCTGACCGGCTGGATAGACTGCTTTGAAAAGGCGGCGCTGGCCGGAACCGTGTTCGCCGGAGGCGTGAACGACGCGGGCGACATAAACGGCCGCCCCGCACTGGAAGAGGCGTTCAGCATGGGCCGCTCCGTCGGCGAGAGCTAAATCGCCCGCCACATTCCGCCGCTGTCACATTTACTTGCTAAATTCGACTCCGTGTGATATACTACACAACATTCAGCCACAAAATGTGAAAGGGTGAACGGTTATGTGTGGGATAGTTGGATATGCCGGTTCCGCTCCGGCGGGGCCGATTCTCCTTGAGGGACTGCAAAAATTGGAATACCGCGGCTACGATTCCGCCGGCATTGCCGTTGTCAGCGAGGACGGAGTTTTGCAGCTGAAAAAAACCAAGGGGCGGCTGGCCGCGCTCAGCGAGCTGACGGACGGCGGAAAGTGCTTTTCCGGCTGCCTCGGCATAGGCCACACCCGCTGGGCGACGCACGGCGAACCGAACGACGTGAACTCGCACCCTCACCTCAGTGAGGACGGCCGCGTGGCTGTTGTACATAACGGCATAATAGAAAATTATGTTGAAATCAAAGAGTTCCTGCAGGGCGAGGGCGTACACTTCCGCTCAGATACGGACACCGAGGTCGTGGCGCAGCTCATCGAATACTACTTCCGGCGCAGCGGCGACCTGCTCGACGCCGTGTTCAAGGTGCTGCACAGAATCGAGGGCGCATACGCGCTGGGGATAATCTGCGCCGACGACCCCGATAAATTCATCGCCGCACGCAAGGACGCACCGCTGCTGCTCGGCTACGGCGAGGACTGCTGCTTCTGCGCCAGCGACGCCACTGCCATTTTGCGCCACACGCGCTGCGTATCCTACATGGACGACGGCGAAGTGGCCGTAATCAGCCGCGGCGGCGCGACTGTATACGACAGTATGCTCCGCCCCGTAAATAAAGAGCGGCACATAATAGACTGGGACGTCTCCTCCGCCGAAAAGGGCGGCTACGAGCACTTTATGCTCAAGGAGATAATGGAGCAGCCGGAGGCGGTGCGCAAGACAATCTCGCCGCGCATACGCGACGGGCGCATCTGCTTCGACGGACTGAGCCTGACGGTGGACTACATACGCTCTGTGCAGCGCATCTGCATTGTGGCCTGCGGCAGCAGCTACCATGTGGGCGTTGTCGGCAAATATAACCTTGAGCACCTCCTGCACATACCCGTCGAGCCGTGCTTGGCCTCGGAGTTCCGCTACTCCGACCCCGTCGTGGGGCCGAACACGCTGGTTATAATCATCAGCCAGTCCGGCGAGACGCTGGACACCATGAAGGCGCTGGGCAAGGCCAAGTCGCTGGGCGCGCACACTCTGGCTATTGTCAACGTCGTCGGCTCGTCCATAGCGCGCGACGCGGACGACGTGCTGTACACGTGGGCGGGGCCGGAAATTGCCGTTGCCACGACCAAGGCGTACTCCACACAGCTTGTGCTGCTGGATATGCTGGGCGTGTGGCTGGCGGATATGCGCGGGAGCATTTCGCGCGAGGAGTACGGCGAGCTGATGCACGCGCTGGACCGTCTGCCGGAGCAGATGCAGACCGTGCTGGACAACACGGAGGATATAAAGTTCCTCGCCTCGCGCTGCTTCAACCACGAGAGCGTGTTCTTCATAGGCCGCAACCTCGACTACGCACTGGGCATGGAGGGCTCGCTGAAGCTCAAGGAAATTTCCTATATCCACTCGGAGGCCTACGCCGGCGGCGAGCTCAAGCACGGCACTATCTCGCTCATTGTGGACGGCACGCTTGTCATCGCCCTCGGCACCTATGACCCGCTGTTTGACAAGACGATGAGCAACGTGGTGGAAGTTCTCTCCCGCGGAGCCGACGTGCTGGCGCTGACGACGGAGTGCAACGCCGAGGAGATGAAAAAGACGGTAGACAAGGTGCTGTCAGTGCCCGACGCTCACCGCATCCTCCAGCCCTCACTGGCCGTCCTCCCCCTCCAGCTCTTCGCCTACTACGTAGCCCTGCAGCGCGGCTGCGACATAGATAAACCGCGAAACTTGGCAAAGTCGGTAACGGTGGAGTAATAAGCAAAACATAAATAACGTCCGCCGGAGAGGCCTCAGCTTCTCCGGCGGACATTTTTCCTTATTTAACCGTGTTCCCCTCGCGGAACATTTTTCTCAGCAGCACAGCCGCGGCTATGGCTAAGACAAATTCGGCGCAGGTTTGGGCGTAGGCGAGGCCGTACAGCGGCCAGAGGCGGTTCAGGATGAACAGCGCGGGAATTTCCAGAACTATTTTTCGCAGAATGGCAAAGACCAGCGAGGATGTTCCCATGCCGCAGGCTTGGAACACGCCGACGGCCAGAAAGTCAATCGACAGGAACACCAGACCGATACACATTCCGCGGAGGAAGCGGCCGCCGTAGGCTATGACCTCCGTGTTCTTCATGAACAAACCTACCAGCCGCTCCGCTCCCGCGTAGTAGCCTATCGACATCAAAACGATAAAAACAATGCTGAGCTTCGCCGTAAAGGTAATTGCTTTCTTCATGCGTTCTCGGTTCCCGCTGGCGTAGTTGTATCCCACCAGCGGCATCAGCCCCTGAGAAATGCCCATTGTTATGTACATCGGAATCATGCTTATCTTCTGCGCAATGCCCATTGCGGCAACCGCTGTGGAGCCGTAGACTGCCGTGAAGTTGTTCAGCACCGTCATGCCCGTCACGTTCAGCAGATTTTGAATTGCCGCGGGCACGCCGACGGCGCAAATCCGGCGGAGAATTATCGGGTCAAGCGAGAATGCCCGCGGGCTGACACACACCATTGTCTGCCCGCGCCGCACCCACAGCAAGACGAAAAAGTAGCCGCAGGCTGTGCAGTTGGAAATAAACGTGGCCAGCCCTGCTCCGGCCGCACCCATATTGAGGCCGAATGGCAGAATGAAAACGGGGTCAAGGATAATGTTGAGAACGCAGCCGCTTATGGTGCCGACACTGGCGTGGAGCGAGGCTCCCTCCGCGCGCACCAAATTCGCCAGCACCACGTTGAGGATTGCCGGTACGGCTCCGCAGACGGTTGTCCACCAAAGGTACTGCCAAGTGGCCGCCGCGGTGTCGGCCGTGGTGCCGAGAATCCCCAGCATCTGCGTGTGGAAAAGAGCAAAGAGCAGAGAAAACATCAGCGAAAAGCCTGCCGCGCAGTAAAAGCTGACAGCAGAGCTCTTCTTCACCTCTGCAAATTGCTTCTGCCCCAAGTAGCGGCTCATCAGACTTGAACCGCCAATCCCGAACAGGTTGATTACGGCGTTGAAAGCCAGCAGCACCGGCGCGGCCAGCGTGACGGCCGCGTTCTCGACAGAGCTGTTCAGCAGCCCCACGAAGTAAGTGTCCGCCAGATTATAAATAACCATGACAAGGGAGCTGAGAACCGTGGGGACCGCCATTTTCATCACAGCCCGCGGAATCGGCGTGCACTCGAATAATTCACTTTTCTGCGCGTCCAAGGACGCCTGCTTTTCGTCGGGCATGGGGCAGCTCTCTTCTCTCGTCAGCAGAGGCTGCGCCGAAGCGAAAGGGCTTCGGTGCAGCCTCGAAAACTTGTTTTTACCCTTTTCTCTCCCAGTCCTTGAACTCGGAGCAGATAGCGTGGAGCTTGGTGTAGCTGGCGTGGCGGGTGGGGTTTATGGCGCCGGTGCGCACGGCTTCCAGCACGGCGCAGTCGGGCTCGGAGATGTGGGCGCAGTCGTCGAAGCGGCATTGGCCGAGGTGCGGCGCAAACTCGGGGAACAAATATTGCAGATTTTCCGCCTTGACCGGCTCAATCTGCTTGAGGTCGAACGTGGAAAAGCCCGGGGTGTCGGCGATGAACGTGCCGCCGCCGAGGCTGAAGAGCTGGACGTGGCGGGTCGTGTGCCGTCCGCGGCCAAGGCGCTCGCTGACCTCGCCCACCTGCTGCGACAGCCCGGGGGACATCGCGTTCAGCAGGCTGGACTTGCCCACGCCGGAGTTGCCGGTGAAAGCGGCGGTCTTGCCGCTGAGCAGCCCGCGCAGCTCCGCAACGCCCTCGCCCGTCAGCGCGTCGGTGCGCAAAACGGGATAGCCGGTTGAGGAATAAATCTCAAAAAGCTCGTCTCCCCTGTCAAGAGAGCACTTGTTAATTACCACCACAACTCCGACGCCGCGGCTCTCCGCAATAACGGCCACGCGGTCTATCAAAAAGGGGTCTGTTATGGGGTTCACCGCCGCGGCCATCAGCACAAGGCAGTCCACGTTCGCCACCGCCGGACGCAGGAAGAAGTTCCTGCGCGGCAGCACCTCCGTGACATAGCCGCTGCCGTCGGGGTTCATGCTGATAAGCACCCTGTCGCCGACAAGCGGAGACGTGCCGTCCAGCCTGAACTTTCCGCGCGCGCGGCAGCTCACGCTCTCGCCGTCCTCGGTGTCCACTGTGTAAAAGCCCGCCAGCAGCCGCGTTATTCTCCCCGCGCGGCGGGCGGCGTTAGTCTGTGCTTCCATCGCCGGTGGATATTTGCAGATACACCTTTGTGTACTGCTCGACCTCGGTGTTGGCGGTTATGCTCTGCCAGATGACAGTGCCCTCCGGCAGCTCGTTCGTCGTGTAGCTTATAGCACCCACGGAGAGGTTGGCGCTCTCCAATTTTTCTACCGCCGCGTCGCGCGAGAGGCCGATAAGGTTCGGCATATCAACGGTAATTGACTCCGGCCCCGTGCTGACTGTCACATAAACGGTCGTGCCGGTAGGTATGACCTCGCCCGCGTCGGGAGATGTGTACATTACATAGTCCGCCGTCACGCTGTCCGAGGCGCTGTACTCCAGCTCGGGCTCAAAGCCCGCCGCCGTGAGCGTTATGCTCGCCTCGCGGTAGTCCATGTTTATCACGTCGGGAATCTCCACCAGCTGTATGCCGGAGCTGACGGTAAGCGTCACGTCGATGCCGTCCTCGTCCAGCGCCAGCGACTTGCCCTCGGCGGGGCTTTGGCTGATAATGATGCCCTCGTCATATTCGGCGTTCGGCGTGCGCACAACGGTGAAGTTATAAATTGAGGTAAACTCGGAGTTGTGGATTATGTCCTCGTAGTCGCTGCCCGCGAAATTGGGAATGTTTATGCGCTCGGAGTCGGCAAAGAGGTCGTCCAGCCAGTAGCTCCACAAAAACGCGAACACCGCCACAATGAACACCAGCACGAGGAATATGCCGGACAGCAGACTGACCTTGCCCGCGCGGCGGCTGCGGCGGGCGTAGGACTCGCGGCTCATCTCGCCCGTTCTGGAAATCGGCTCAACGTCGGGGTAGACGTCTGCCCCGCCCGCGCCGTCGCCGCTCTCGGTTCCCCCGCCGCGCAGCGCCTCCAGCGCGGCCAGCAGCTCGCTCGCCGTCTGGTAGCGCTTTTGGATGTCGGCGTTCATGGCCTTGAGCGTTATGGCCTCTAACTTCGGCGAAACTTCGGGGTTCAGCTCGCTTAGAGGCCGCGGTTTGCCGGCGATATGCTGCAGCGCTATGGCCTCCACGGTGTCGCCGGTATAGGGCAGCGTGCCGGTGAGCATTTCGTACATGACGACGCCCAGAGAGTATATGTCGCTCCTCGCGTCCACGGGGTGACCCTGCGCCTGCTCGGGCGAGATGTAGTGTACGCTGCCGACGGCGGTCTTGGAGTCCATCTGCTGCGTGTTTTCGAGGTAGGCGATGCCGAAATCCGTCACCTTGGCCACGCCCTCGCCGGTTATCATGATATTCTGCGGCTTTATGTCGCGGTGGATAATGCCCTTGCTGTGCGCGTGGGACAGCGCGCGGCATATCTGCGCGGCAAAATGCACCGTCTCCCCCTCGCTTAATGTGCCTTGGGAGAGCATATATTGCTTGAGCGTCTGCCCTTCCACCAACTCCATGACGATGTAGTCGGGGTTGGGCACGCGGCTTACGTCGTAGACCGACATTATGTTCTGGTGTGACAGCATGGCAACGGCCTGCGCCTCGGCCTTGAAGTGGTCGCGGAACTCACGGTCGGAGGCCATGTCGTCGCGCAGTATTTTTATGGCGACGCTTCTGTTGAGCAGCGTGTCCTGCGCTCTGTACACAACCGCCATGCCGCCGGAGCCTATTTTTTCGGAAATGGCGTAACGCCCGTCAAGGGTTTGACCGATATATCTGTCCATGTTATTGTCCATATTTATCCGACCCCCTCATCAAAGCTCGGCGATGAGCACCGTCACGTTGTCCGGCGCTCCGCGCTCAAGGGCGGTGTCCAAAAGCGCGCGGCATGCGTCCTCCACCTCAGCCGCGTCTTTCACTTTTTCCAGCATTTCCGCGTCCGACACAAGGTTGCTCAGTCCGTCGGAGCACAGCAGCAAAATGTCTCCGCTCTGCGGCTTCATCTTGAAAATATCGGCGTGAACGGAGGCCTCAACGCCTATGGCGCGGGTTATTATGTTCTTCTGCGGGTGGGTCTGCGCCTCCTCGGGGGTTATCTTGCCCTGCTCAACCAGCTCTTCCACCAGCGAGTGGTCGCGGCTTATCTGGCTGATTTTGTTGCCGGCAATCAGATACGCGCGGCTGTCGCCGACGTTGGCCACGAAGCAGCGCTTTTCCGTGGCGACAAACGCCACCAGCGTGGAGCCCATGCCCATGCAGGCGAAGTCCGCGAAAGAGCGGTCGTAGACCTTTATGTTGGCGTAGTTCACCGCTTCCACCAGTATGTTCTTCATGTCCTGCGCCGAGGACGCGGCATCAAGGGAGTTCGCGGCATGGAACATGAATGCGTCCGCCGCCATACGGCTGGCAACGCTGCCCGCCTGCGCGCCGCCCATGCCGTCGCAGAGAACGGCGGTGCAGATGTCGCCGGTTTCAGGTATGTCGAACCTGAAGCAGTCTTGGTTTTCCTTGCGGACCTTGCCGCTGTCAGTTATGCCGAAGGCTTTCATTGCTACCTCCTTTGAGCTGTTCTGTTTCCCGACGCCTTCTCAGCTGTCCGCAGGAGGCGTCAACGTCGCCGCCCAGCGAGCGGCGCAGCGTAAAATTAACTCCGCGGGAAGAGAGTATATCGCAAAACCTTTTCATCGCCGCCTTGCCGGAGGGCTGCAGCGGCTGTTCCTCAACATGGTTGAGCGGAATAAGATTGACGTGCGCGCCTATTTTGGCCGCCGAGCGCGCAAGGCTCTCCGCGTGGCGGGGCGTGTCGTTAACACCGTCAATCATCGCGTACTCCAGCGTGACGCGGCGTCCCGTCTTTTCAAAATACTCGGCGCACGCGGCCACAAGCGGCTCCACGCCGCAGCGGCGGTTGGACGGCATAAGGCGGCTCCGCGTCTCGTCGTCGCAGGCATGCATGGAAACCGCCAGCGTGAGCTGGAGCTTTTCCTCCGCCAGCCGCCGCATCTCCTCCAGCCGTCCGCAGGTGGAGAGCGTGATGTGGCGCATACCGATGTTCATGCCCTGCGGAGAGTTGACGAGCGAGAGAAACTTCAGCACGTTGTCGTAGTTATCCAGCGGCTCGCCAATGCCCATGAGGACTATATTAGATATTTTAACCCCGCTGTCAAGCTGTGTAAAGATGACTTCGTCGAGCATTTCTCCAGCGGTTAAATTGCGCACCAGTCCGCCGATGGTCGAGGCGCAGAACGCGCAGCCCTGACGGCAGCCGACTTGGGTTGAAATGCAGACGCTGTTTCCGTGCTCATAGCGCATCAAGACGGTCTCCACCGCGTTGCCGTCAGTGAGTTCCCAGAGATATTTTACCGTGCCGTCGCGCCCGCTCACCTGCTTGCGCAGGCATTGCAGGCTGTTGATGCAACAGCTCTCGCCCAGCTGCGCGCGCAGGCTCTTGGGCAGCGCCGTCAGCTCGTCTAAGTCCGTGACGCCCGCGGCGAGGCGGGAGAAAATCTGCGCGGCGCGGAACTTGGGCTGTCCCAGCTGCGCCATAAGCGCTTCCAGCTCCGACAGCGTGAGTGATTTCAGGTCGGTCATGCGCGCTCCCTCACCAGCTTTGCTATAAAAAATCCGTCCGTGCCGTGTATATGCGGCCAAAGACTGAGCTGCCCGTTTGCCGAGCGGTAAACGCCCGATATGTCAAATTCTCGCGGGGCAAAGCGCGGGTTTTCCGCTAAAAACGCTTCGATAACGCCGCCGTTTTCCTCGCGCCTGACAGTGCAGGTTGAGTACAGCAGCGTGCCGCCCGCCTTGACGTAGCGGGAGACATTGCGCAGTATGTTCAGCTGCATTTGCGGCAGGGCGGCGAAGCCCGCGGGGTCTTTGTAGCGTATTTCCGGCTTCTTGCGTATCACACCGAGGCCGGAGCAGGGCACGTCGGCCAGAACAATGTCGAACTGTCCCTCCCACTCGGGGTTGAAAGCCGCGGCGTCGGCCTGCCGCACTGAAATGCAGTCCAGACCCAGTCTGGCGGCGCCCTCGGCGATGCGCGGCAGCTTTTTGGCGCTGATGTCGCAGGAGATAATTTCCGCTGCGTTTTCCGCCATAAGAGCGGCGGCGAAGCTCTTGCCGCCCGGGGCGGCGCAAGCGTCCAAAATTTTCATGCCGCGCTTCGGCTCGGCGGCCATTACGGCAAGCCGCGCCGCGCTGTCCTGAATATAAAAATCTCCCCGCGCGAACTCCGCCGCGGCCGTAACCGGCCCCGCGGACGGCGTATAGAGACAGTTAGCTAAATTATCATCAGCCCAGACCTCCGCGCCCGCGGCTGCAAGCGCCGCGCGCAGAGCCTCGGCGGTGGTGCGCGCAGTGTTGACTTGCATCGCCACGCTTGGGGCGGCGTTCTGGCTTGCCATCAGCACCTCCGCCGCGCTCTCGCCCAGCTCGCTTATATAAAGCCGCGTGAGCCAAAGCGGGTGGCTGTACTTGACGGAAAGGCGCTCCGCCGCCGTTCCCGTCGGCTCCGGCAGGCTGTCGGCGCGCTCGGC
This sequence comes from Oscillospiraceae bacterium, assembly GCA_021202845.1. Taxonomy (GTDB): domain Bacteria; phylum Bacillota; class Clostridia; order Oscillospirales; family Oscillospiraceae; genus JAJQCF01. The sequence continues at coordinate 179,128 of JAJQCF010000022.1, read as the reverse complement.
AATGCGGCGCAGCACCGCGTTCACCAGTCCCGCCGCGTGGCCGCAGCCCGACTTTTTGCAGAGCTTTACTCCCTCGTTGACGGCGGCGGACGGCGGTACGCGGTCCATTTTAATTATTTGCAGCGCGGAAACGCGCAGAATGTCCAGCACCTTCGGCTGCATTTTTCTGCTCTTAGTCGAGGAAAAGCAGTCGATTATATAGTCGAGGTACAGCAGATTTTGCAGCGTGCCCATCACGAGCGCCGTGGCAAACGCCCTGTCGCGCCCCGTCAGGCGCTCCGCGTCCAGCTGCACGGCGAGCGCCGCTTCGGAGAACGCCCCCTCGCGGCGGTACTTTTCCAGCGCGCCCAGCGCCGCCTTCCTTGCGCTGCCCATGTCAGTCCACCGCTATGGGGTGGCCGCGCAGCCAGTCCGCCGCCGCCATGCGCCGCTTGCCCGCCGACTGCAGCTCGGTTATAAGCAGCGTCTGACCCCCACCGCAGGCAATTTCTATGCCCTCTTTGCCGGCGGAGACGACAGACCCCGCCGCTTTGGCGGTTTTGTTTTCGGTGTACTGTGCGGCAAACACTCTCACGGTCTGGCCGTTCATCTCCGCCGTAGCAACAGGCCAAGGCTGGAGGCCGCAGATTTTTTTCACAATCTCCCGCGGCGTTTTCTGCCAGTCTATAGGCGACATGGCCTTTGTCAGCTGCTTTGTGAACGTGGCCTTGTCCGCTTGCTGCGGAGTACGCGGGGCGGCGCCGCTTTCTATGGCGTTCAGCGTCTTAGCCAGCGTCTCCGCGCCCATGAGCATAAGGCGGTCGAACAGCTCGCCCGAGGTCTCGAACTCGCCTATCTCCGTCTCGTCCTGAAATATAATGTCCCCCGCGTCCAGCTCGGAGGCCATGTACATGGTCGTGACGCCGGTGGTCTCAAAGCCGCGCAGCACGGCCTCCTGTACGGGCGAGCTGCCTCGCAGCTGCGGCAGCAGCGAGGCGTGGACGTTGACGCAGCCCAGCGGCGGCAGCGCCAAAATGTCGTCCGGCAGAATGCAGCCGTAGGCCACGACAACTATGACGTCCGGCGCAAGAGAGGCAATGTCCTCCCGCGCGCTGCCGCCGCGGAGCCGCTCCGGCTGGAACACCGGAATGGAGTGCGCCATCGCCAGCTCCTTGACCGGCGTACACGCAAGGCTCATTCCCCTGCCCCGCGGCCTGTCGGGGCGCGTGAACACGCCCACAACGTCGTGCGGCGAATCTATCAACTTTTTCAGAGAGCAGGCCGCGAAGTCCGGCGTGCCCATGAAAACTATACGCATATTGTCAATCTTCTCCGTGCTTGCTGTTATAGTATTCGTCCAATTCCTCGTCGGAGAGGATATGCTCCGCCTTTTCCGTGAAGAGTATGCCCTCCAAGTGGTCAAGCTCGTGGCAGAAGCATCTGGCCGTCAGCCCAGTGCCCTCGACCTCGAACGTCTCGCCGTCGCGGTTCTGCGCGCGCACCTTGACGTAATCGGGGCGCTCGACCATGCCGTAAACTCCCGGGACGCTCAGGCAGCCCTCCGGCTCGGTCTGGGAGCCGCTGCGCTCGATAATCTCGGGGTTAATAAGCTCGATTATATAGTCCTCCTCGCCCTCGGGGACGTTTGTCTCCAAAACCAAAACGGCGCGGCGCAGTATGCCCACCTGCGGCGCGGCCAAACCCACGCCGTCGCTGCGGCGCAGCGTTTCGGCCATGTCGTCCAGCAGCGTGTGCAGACGTTCATCAAAGCTCGTCACGGGGCGGCAGTGCTTGCCAAGGCAGGGCTCGCCCTCGGTCATAATGTTTCTCAGTGCCATAGTTTTACTCCTCTATTCGTTCGGGTTCAAGTCGGCGTAGACGCTGACCCCGCGGAATTCTTTGTTGTTGTTGAAGTATTGCAAAATCTGCGCGCAGAGCGGGCGCGCAAGGCGCTCACGCGCTCCGGCAACGGTTATGCGGTAGCGGTAAGAGTTTTTCACCTTGACGACGGGGTAAGGCGCGGGGCCCAAAACCCGCAGCCCCTCTGTGCGGCTTGTCTCCGCGTCCAAGGCGCGCTTAATCTCATTGCAGCAGCGCAGCACAAGCGCCTCGTTCGCCCCCGTGACCGTCAGCACCGTCAGCGCGGTAAACGGCGGACACTGCTGTATTCGCCTTATTTCCAGCTCGTGGCGGTAAAAGGCGTTGTAGTCCTGCTTGGCGGCCAGCTTGATTACAGGGTTTTCCGGCGTGAAGGTCTGTATTACCGCCCGCCCGCCGAGAAGCGAGCGCCCCGAGCGGCCTATGACCTGCGTTATCAGGGAAAACGTGCGCTCGGCGGCGCGGAAGTCGCCGCTGTAAAGGCTCTGGTCGGCCGAAATGACGCCGACAAGCGTAACATTGGCAAAGTTCAGCCCCTTAGTCACCATTTTTGTGCCTATCATTATGGGAATTTTCTCGCGCCGGAACCTTTCCAGCAGTGCTTCGTGCGAGCCGGCCTCGGTAACAGTGTCGGTGTCCATGCGCAGCACGGGCACATTGGGGAAAAGCTCGCCCAGCTCGCTCTCTATTTTCTGCGTACCCTCGCCGATATACTTCAGCTCGCCGCCGCAGTCGGGGCAGCAGGCGTCCACGCGGCGGGTGTAGCCGCACCAGTGGCAGACGAGGCGGCTGCCCACGCTGTGCCATGTCAGGCTGACAGAGCAGTTGGGGCAGGTGTAGCTGAAGCCGCAGGCGCCGCAGGTGACAATCTTGCTCGCGCCGCGGCGGTTGATGAAAAGTATGCTCTGCTGCCCCAGCTCTATGTTGCGCTGCAATTCTCCGCGCAGGAATGAGCTGACGCCGTAGGGGTTGCCCGCGCGCAGCTCCTGTTTCATGTCCACAATGCTGACAGAGGGCAAAGCCTTGCGGTTATAGCGCTCTGTGAGGCAGAAGAGCTTATAGCGCCCCGTCTCCGCGGCGTAGCGGCTCTCCATGCTCGGCGTGGCGCTGCCCAGCAGCAGCAGCGCTTTTTCCTCGGCGCAGCGGTAGAGCGCAACGTCGCGCGCGTGGTAGCGGGGCGCGGACTCGGACTTGTAGCTCTCGTCCTGTTCCTCGTCAATTATCACAATGCCGAGGTTCTCACAGGGCGCGAAAACCGCGCTGCGCGTGCCCAGCACGAGCCGCGCCAGACCTTGGCGTATGCGCTTCCACTCGTCGTAGCGCTCGGCCATAGTCAGCCCCGAGTGCAGCACGGCTATGTCCTCGCCGAAGTAGGAGGACATGGTTTGCAGCAGCTGCGGCGTCAGCGCAATTTCCGGCACCAGCAGCATTGCGCTTTTGCCCTGCTCCAGCGCGCGGCGGATAAGGTGAATGTAAACCGCCGTCTTGCCGCTGCCCGTGACGCCGAGTATCAGCGCACAGGCCGCCTCGTCGCCGTCCAGCAGGGGCTTCAGGCCGTCAAGGACACCGCTTTGCGCCGCGTTCAGCTGCGGCAGGGGGCTTTTTGCGCCCTCACGGTACTCGGGGCGGCGGAACGTCTCGCAGTAAAAGTCCTCGATAAGTCCTTTCTCAATGAGCGCTTTTATCGTCTGCGCGCCCGCGCCGGTCAGCAGCTTAATTTCGCTGCACATGCCCTCGCCCACCGCCGACATCAGCTCCAGCACCGCCGCCTGATGCGGCGCGCGGGAGCGCTTTGCGGCAGCAGCGGCCAGCGCCTCCTCCGGCGGAACGGCGAGGCGCAGGAAGCGGCTCTCGCTGTCCGTCACCTTGCGCTTGCCGGTCTTGGTGAACCACAGCCCCGCGGGGAGCATGGCGCGCACGGCCTCATAGACCGTGCAGAAAAAACGTTCGCGCATCCAGAGGGCAAGCGCCGTTTGCCGCGGCGTCATCACAGGCTCGGAGTCCAGAACCTCCAATATGGGCTTTGGCCTTTCCCACTCGCACTCGTCCGTCACCGCCAGCACAACCCCCTCGGAGCGGCGGTTGCCCTTGGAAAACGGAACCGCGACGCGCATTCCCGCCTCGACCTTGCCGGAAAATTCGTCGGGAATACGGTAGGCATAGGGCTTATCCAGCCAGTAGGTGACATCGGAAACCGCTATTTTGGCAAACTTTTCAGCCACCGCCGTACCTCCCAGCGAGCGCTCCGCGCTCAAAAGTCAACGCTTATATTCTTAGCGGCCGCGGCCGCAGCCTCGGCTTCCAGCTCGGATTCCGTTTTTGTGACGGCGGTGTGGCCCACAAGCGTCAGCTTGCCCGCGTACACCTCGTTAATGGCGGTGGAGACGGGTTTTTCCACAGGAGAAAAACCCATTTTTTCGTTTCTGGCGGCAATTTCGCGTGCGCGGCGTGCCACAAGGTTCACAAGCTGATAACGGCTGCCTACTTTGGAGGCCAGCTCGGCCACCGGAGGATAAAGCATCATAATTAAAACACCTCTGAAAAATAATTTGTAATTTTGTAAATATAAAAACGCCTGTTAAGGCCGGTCACTGTCTTTCGTTTTTTACGCCGTCTATCACGCTCTCAAGCTCCGTGACGGCGCGCTCCACATCGTCGTTGACAATGCGGAAATCATACTCCGGCGCGCGGGCACACTCCGCTCTGGCGGCCTCAAGGCGCTTTGCTATGACCTCCGGCGCGTCCTTGCCGCGGAGCACAAGGCGCTTTTCCAGCTCCTCATAGGACGGCGGGAGCAGGAACACCAGTACGGCGTCCGGCATGGCGCTTCTGACCTGAAACGCGCCCTGAACGTCAATGTCCAAAATGACGTCGCGCCCGGCAGCCAGCTGCTTTTCCACAGCGCCGCGCGGCGTGCCGTAGCAGTTGCTGACATAGACGGCGTACTCCAAAAATTCGCCCGCGGCCGCCATTTCGTCAAACCTCTCGCGCGTGACGAAGAAGTAGTCCCTGCCGTCAACCTCGCCCTCGCGCGGGGCGCGGGTGGTGGCGGAGACGGAAAAGCTGACGTTCTGCCGGCGCTGCATGAGCGCGTGGACAACGGTGCTCTTGCCGCAGCCCGAGGGGGCGGAAAGCACTATAAGCAGTCCCTTTTCGCTCATTGGCGCTCACCTGCCGCGCTTGGTTCCGTCTTTTCCGCCGCGCGCGCGGCCAGCGTGTCGGGAGTGAGCGCGGAGAGGATAACGTGGCCGCTGTCCATTATTATAACCGCGCGGGTGCGCCGCCCGTAGGTTGCGTCGATGAGCAGCCCGCGCTCGCGGGTGTCCTGAATTATCCTGCGTATCGGCGCCGATTCGGAACTGACAATGGAAATAATGCGCTGCGACGACACCATATTTCCAAAACCGATATTTAATAGCTTCATCTGCCGACCTCCATAGTCTGCCGTTTATTCTATGTTCTGCACCTGTTCGCGTATTTTTTCAATTTCGCTTTTTATTTCAATCACCACGCGGGACATCTCCGTATCCGAGCACTTGGAGCCGATTGTGTTGGCCTCGCGGTTAAATTCCTGCACCAAAAAGTCCATTTTGCGCCCTATCGGCGAGCCGGTCTGCAAAAAGCCGCGCATTTGCGCAATGTGGCTGCGCAGGCGAACCGTCTCTTCATCAACCGCCACCTTGTCCGCGTAGACGGCGGCTTCGGTCAGAATGCGCTGCTCGTCCACGCCCGCGCCGGAGAGGACTTCGTTCATCTTGGCAAGGAGCTTTTCGCGGTACTCCTTAACCGTTTCCGGCGAGCGCTCCTCAAGGCGGGCGACAAGGCTCTCTATCATGTCCAGCCGCGCGGCTATATCCTCGGCCAGCCTGCTGCCCTCGGCGCAGCGCATGGCCTCAAAGGCGGTGAGCGCGTTTTCCGTTATTTCCAGCATCGCCGCGGCAATCTCGTCCGCGTCGGCGTCGGCCTTTTTCACCGTCAGCACGTCGGGGCAGTGACTGAGCTGCACGGCTGTCAGCTCGTCCGGCAGTCCGCACCTCTCGGCCAGAGCGCGTATGGCGGCGCAGTAGCCGTCAGCCAGCGCCTCGTTCACCTTTACCTCCAGCGCCTCCGCACCAGTGCTGTCCACGGTGACGAAAACATCTACCTTGCCGCGCGCGAGGCGGCGGGAGACGGCGGATTTTATCCCCTCTTCAGCGAAGAGGAACGAGCGCGGTATGCGCACGGAACAGTCCATGTAGCGGTTGTTCACGCTCTTGAGCTCAACGACAATGTCAAGCCCCTGACTGGAGCCTTTGGCCGCTCCGTAGCCTGTCATGCTTTTTATCATTAGGTTATCACTCCGCAGTAACATTTACGTATACTCTGTATTCCCCTATCGCCCCGACTTCGGCCGAGCCGTCCACGTATATCGTCGCGGGCGCGGAAACAATTCCCGTCGCGCTGCCTATGTCGGTCAAGTCCGCCACGGCGCGTATATTGTAGTCGGCGACCTCCGCCAGCGCGCCCTCGGTGCCGCGCACGATGACTTCAAGGCTCTCCTGAATGACCTCCGCGGTGTAGCCCTCGGTGACGTTGATTACGGAGAAGTTCGTCACGGAAAATGTCTCTCTTTCCAGACCCTTTATCTCCAGCGTTACCGTGGCCTCGCGCGAGCCGCTCACAAGCTCCGTGTCGTTCGGCAGGCTGATGGTGTATGTCTCGATGAACGTGTCCTCCGTTATGTCCGCGAGGTCGATGGACGCCACGGCCAGCGAGTTGACGCCCGCAAGCGTGTCCGCGTCGCCGGAGAGCGTTATGGTGGAGGGCTCTATGCTCACCGTCACGTTGTCGCTTGTCGCGCCGCCGCCGTCGATGATGTTCACCGCAAGGTCAATCTCCTTTATCGAGGTCACGGGCAGCGTCACGGTGACGGAATCCGTCTCCAGCTCTATGGAAGAGTCTGTAACCTGCTCTCCGTTTTCGTCCAGCAGTATATAGCTCGACTCGTATATCAGCGTCTTGTCAACATTCTCGCGCGTGACCTCCACGTAGGCGCTGGCGACCTTGTCCAGCGACTCCTGCGGGCCGCTTATGCGCACGGAGGCGGGGGTTATCTGCACGTCCTGCACGCTGTAGCCCTCGGCCACGCTGCCGCTGAACACGCCGTAGACGTCAACCTCCTTCATCACGAGGTCATCGACCACAAACGTCACCGTGTCCGGCGAGCGCGAGGTTACGGAGAGCGTACTTGTGTCCGTGCCGGAGGGGTAGCTGACGGCGTAGGCGATGGTGTAGGTTCCGGCAGTCTTTATGGTATCCAAATTTATGACGGCGTTCAGGTTGGCGGATTCCAGCTTGGAAATGACGCCGCGGTTGCCGGAGACGGTGAAGCGCACGGAGCTGTCGCTGACGCTGGTTATTACCAGTCCGCGGCTTTCGCGCATGGTCGCCTCGCCCTCGAACGTCACGGCAACGCCGTTGAACGAGCGGGAGTAGTCGTCGTATTGCACACTGGTGACGTACATCCACAGCACCAGCGAGCAGAGCATGGCAAAAACGAACAGGAGTATCCTGTAGAGCCAAGGCCGTGAGGAAAAGAAACCCTTAGACATTATCCTTCACCTTGAAAAAGTCCTTAATTTTCGACGTTGTTGTTTCGCGCATTTCCGGCACCAGCTCCTTTTTGAGCAGCGTTTCCACGGTCTCCGGCGAGAGATGGCGCTTCAGCATACCCTCGACGGCGACGGAGATGGCGCCCGTCTCCTCCGAGACAATGACGATAACGGCGTCCGACTGCTCGCTCATGCCGATGCCCGCGCGGTGGCGCATACCCAGCTCCTTGCTGAGGTTCATGTTGTAGCTCATGGGCAGCATACAGCCCGCGGCGACAATGCGCCCGTTGCGGACAATTATCGCGCCGTCGTGCAGCGGAGCCTTGACGAAGAATATGTTTTTCAGCAGCTCTCCCGTCACGTCCGCGTTGACAACCGTGCCGGTTCTTATCACCTCGTCCAGCGAGTTCGAGCGCTCAAAGACTATGATAGCGCCCGTGCGGGACTTGGACATATCCGAGCAGGCAAGGACGGTCTGGGTTATGGCGCTCTCGATGTTCAGCGTTTGCAGCTCGCCGCCCGATATGAGGCCGCGCCAGCTGCTGCTGCCCAGCTTTTCCAGCGCGCGGCGCAGCTCCGGCTGAAAAATGATGACAACGGCAATAAGCCCTATCTCCAGAGCCTTTGCCAGCAGGAAGTTCAGCATCCGCAGGCTGAGCAGACTGCTGACCCAGAGGACGATAAGCAGTATGCCTATGCCTTTGGCCAGCCGCATGGTGTTCGTCTTGTTCAGCATACGCAGCAGCTTGTAGATGAGGAACCCGATTATTAAAATGTCAATAGCATCTGTCAGCCCGATGGTGCGCAGGTAGCGCAGCCCGTCCGACATAACGCTGATAATGCTGTCCATTTTGCTGACCCTCTCCGATTGGCGCGGCGCAGCCGTACCGCAGCGCGGGCGGCTGTGCGGATTGTTTGCTTACATTAAACGATAGATATAAACGGAGCATGGGTCTTGGCGCTTTCGCCCGCCGACCCATAAAAAAGGAACCTGATTATAGTACAGTTAATTATTTTACTATATCAGCTTCCTTTTTTCAAGGTTGATTTAATTAACTTTTTGTAATTTACCGCAAAGGCTCACGGCAATTATGACGATTTTTTCTCCGCCGCGGCCAGCTTGCTGTCCAACCAGCACAAAACGTCGCCGTAAACCTGCTCGCGGTTCACCTCGTTTAGCAGCTCGTGGCGCGCGCCGTGGTAGAGCTTGAGCGTGACGTCCTCCAATCCGGCGCGGAGGAACATCTTATAGGCTCTGATGACCCCCGCTCCCCTTTCGCCCACAGGGTCAGCATCGCCGGAGATGAACAGAACGGGCAGCGACTTGGCCATGCGGTCGGCGCAGCGCTGGCGGGTAATGAACTCCAGCCCGCCCATCATGTCGCGGAAAAGCGCCGCCGAGGGAATGAAGCCGCAGAGCGGGTCTTCGATGTACTTGTCAACATTGGCCTCGTCGCGGCTCAGCCAGTCCGAGGCGGTGCGCGCCACATTGAAGCCGTAATTGTAGCCGCCGAAGACCAAGTCGTTCAGCCTTTCGCTCTTGTACTCCGCGCCGTGCATCCTAATCTCGTGCACGCCCAGACTCTTGCCGAGGGCGATTGCCGCGGGCGACTGCTGAGCCGTACCGCAGAGCACGCAGCCGCTCAGTCCCGCGCGATGGAGTATTATATATGTGCGGCTGAGGAATGAACCCATGCTGTGGCCGAACAGGAAGTACGGCACATCGGGGTACTCGCCGCTCATCTGCTCGAACACTTGGCGCATATCGTCAACCATAAAGCCCCAGCCGCCGCGCTTCGCCGCGAAGCCCAAGCCCTCGGCGCTGGCCACGCTCCCGCCATGGCCGAGGTGGTCGTTGGCGGCCACGGCGTAGCCGCGCTCGGCCAAAAACGCGGCAAAATCGTCGTAGCGCCCAACGTGCTCCGCTATGCCGTGCGCAATCTGCACCACGGCGCGCACCTCGCCGTCGGGGTCGCAGCGGCGCAGGTGTATTTGGTTTTTGCCGTTTGAAGATAAAAAGCTGCTGTCAGAAAACTTTGGCATTTGTGTCCTCCCGCGGATATAAGTATAAATATTTGTTCTTCAGCTTGCGCCCGCTCATATAGCCGTCTTTTTCGGTATGACAAACGGCAGATTCGGGCTGCCGCGCAGGGTTGAGTAAGGGGCGACGCTGACGTTTTTGTCGGAGATTATGTACTCAAGCGTGCTGCCCTCGCCGACGACGGTGTCGTTCATAACAATGCAGTTTTTCACGCTGGCGCCCGCGTTGATTTTCACGCCGCAGAATATGACGGAGTTTTCAACCTCGCCCTCTATTATGCAGCCGTCCGCCACGAGCGAGTTTTTCACCGCGGCCACGTCGCTGTAGTAGGTGCTGACGTCCGTCCGCTCGCGCGTGTTCACGGGCCGCTCGGTGAAGAGGTCTTCAAGGTTCTGCGCTGAGAGCATATCCATGTTAGCCTCGTAGAAGTCCGCAACAGATATGATGTGGCGGCCGTAGCCCTTGTGCATATAGAGCGCCACCCTGCCGCCGTTTGCCATCAGGTGCAGCAGCGCGTCGCGGTGGAAGTGCAGCTTGTGTCCCTCGCTCGACCACTCCACCAGCTCCAGCAGCAGCTTCTTGCTCAGTATGTACATCTCCAGCGAGGCCACGCCGCGGCCGCTGCGCTGCTGCATACACACGAGCTCCGAGGCAAAGCCGTTTTCGTCGGGGATAAAGCGGTGGTGGGTGTAGTGCAGCTCGCGCTCGGTGCAGACGGCAGTCACGTCGGCTCCGCTGCTCATGTGCCGCTCCAGCGCGGCGGTGAGGTCAACGCTGGCGCAGAGGTCTCCGCGCGTGAGGACAACATAATCCTCGTCAATTTCGCTGATATAGGTCAAAACCGCTCTCAGCGCCTCCATGCAGCCCTCGTACTGTCCCGTGTGGGAGCCGGGCACGCCGAACGGCGGCAGCATACGCAGCCCGCCCGTGCGCCGCCCCATGTTCCACGCGCGGCCGTTGCCGAGGTGGTCGATGAGCGACTGGTAGTCCCGCTGCATAATAACGCCCACGTTGTAAATTCCGGCGTGCATCATGGCCGAGAGCGAGAAGTCAATCAGGCGGTAGCGTCCGCAGAACGGCAGCGCCGCCGAGGTGCGCTTTTCGCTCAGCTCCCGCAGCTCGTTGTAGTCATGGTAGGCGTAAATTATTCCGTGTACGTTTTTCATTTTCCCGCCTCCACATCATTGTATATCATGGCCGCCGCGGGTATGACCGCGCCCGCGCCTATTTTTATGTCGGGGCCGCAGGTGGCAATGCCCCAGCCCTCCTCGCCGGTGGGGAACGTGCCGACAACCGCCCCCGGCTCAACAACGGTGTTCTCGCCGATTATGGCGTAGCGCACAACCGCGCCGCGGCGTATGCGTGCGCCCGGCATGAGTATGCTGTACTCCACCGAGCTGCCCTCCTCCACCATGACGGAGCTCGACAGCACCGAGTTTTCCACCCGTCCTTCAATAACGCAGCCCTCGGTGACAATGCTGTGCAGCACGCGCGAGGCGTCGCCCACATACTGCGGCGGGCGCTGCGGGCTGAAGGAGCGTATCGGCCACTTTTTGTCGTATAAGTCCAAGCTCTCCACCAGCAGCATATCCATGTTGGCGTCCCAGTAGCTGTCTATGGTGCCGACGTCACGCCAGTAGCCGTCGAAGCGGTAGGGCCACATTTTTTCGCCCGCGGCGAGCATTTTGGGGATTATGTTCTTGCCGAAGTCGTTTTCCGAAGCGGCGTCGGCCTCGTCCTCTATCAAATAGCGGCGGAGCTTTTCCCAAGTGAACACATATATGCCCATCGAGGCAAGGTCGCTGTCCGGCTCCTTGGGCTTTTCCGCAAAACGGCAGATAGCGCCGGAGTCGTCCAAGCTCATTATGCCGAAGCGGCTCGCCTCGCTCATGGGCACGCGGATTACGGCGATTGTGCAGTCCGCGCCGTTAGTCTCGTGCGTGGCAATCATCTCCGAATAGTCCATTTTGTAAACGTGGTCGCCGGAGAGTATGAGAACATATTCGGGGTCGTAGGTGTCGATAAAGGAAATGTTCTGATAAATGGCGTTGGCCGTGCCGCGGAACCACGAGCCGCGCTCGCCGGAGGTCTGGTACGGCGGCAGGATAAACACGCCGCCCCCTATGCTGTCCAAGTCCCATGCGTTGCCGTTTCCTATGTAGCTGTTGAGCTTGAGCGGGCGGTACTGGGTCAGCACGCCCACGGTGTCTATGCCGGAGTTCGCGCAGTTGCTGAGGGGGAAGTCGATAATTCTGTACTTGCCTCCAAAGGGCATAATCGGTTTTGCGGTGTTTTGCGTCAGGGCGTAAAGGCGCGAGCCTTGTCCCCCCGCCAGAAGCATTGCCACACACTGCTTTTTCATAGCGGCACACTCTCCTTTCCATACGCCTATATAATAAAACAAACTCAGCGCTTTGGCAAGCCCTGAGTTGTCATTTTTGTGTATAAGTTTAGAAAAAGTTTTTTGGGTATTGTCTATTATGTCAGTTAAAGCTGTCCATTGTCTTTTCCGGTCCCTCGGTGATGTAGCACACCACGGCCTGCCAAGCGCGCTCGACCGCCCGCGCCATGTCCTCTGCGTCCTGATTTTTGAACGTGCCCAGCACCCAGTCAATCTGCGCCTCGGGCGAGGGCGGCGCGCCGACGCCAATCTTCACTCGGGGAAAGGCATCGCTGCCGAGGCGGGCGATAATGCTCTTGAGGCCGTTGTGCCCGCCCGCTGAGCCCTTGGTGCGCACGCGCAGCTTGGCCACCGGCAGGGATATGTCGTCAGAGACGACAAGTACACGCTCCGGCGGAAGTTTATAAAAGTGCGCGGCCTCGCCCACGGCGTCGCCGGAGTTGTTCATAAATGTCTGCGGCTTCATCAGCAGTACCTTTTGCCCGCCGACGTTGGCAAGCTCGGTCAGCGCGCGGAAGCGGGATTTTTTTATGGTAATCCCCAGCTCCTTTTCGCACACCGCCGCCGTCATAAAGCCCGCGTTGTGGCGCGTTGCGGCGTACTTGGGGCCCGGATTGCCGAGAAAGACGACAATCCAGTCCGCACCGCCGCTTTTTCTAAAGCGGTCAAGCATTTTCCGCGCCGAATTACTCGAACAGCGAAGCCATGCTGCGCTCGTAGTGGATGCGCTCTATGGCCTCGGCAAAGACGGGCGCGACGGAGAGGTACTTTATCTTCTCGCTCGGCTGGCGCTCGGAGGGGTAGGGTATGGTGTCCAGCAGCGTCAGTTCCTTGATGCAGCTGGCCTCAATCTTGTCTATGGCGTCGCGGGAGAGCACGCCGTGGCTTGCGCAGGCGTAAATTTCCTTAGCTCCGCCGACTTCCATGACGGCCTTGGCCGCTCCGCAGAGAGAACCGGCGGTGTCCACCATGTCGTCCAGCAGAATGACGGTCTTGCCCTCAACGCGGCCTATTATGTTCATTACCTCGCTCTCGTTGGCGCGCTCGCGGCGCTTGTCAACGATGGCCATGTTCACGCCGATTTTGTGAGCGAAGGAGCGCACTCTCGCCACTGAGCCGACGTCGGGAGAGACGACCATAACGTCGTCGTTGCCCTTGCCGTAGCGGCTGATGAAGAGATTGCCGAAAAGCGGCGCGCCCAGCAGGTTGTCCACGGGTATGTCGAAGAAGCCCTGAATCTGGCTGGCGTGCAGGTCCATAGTCAGTATGCGGTCAGCGCCGGCTACGGTTATAAGGTTGGCCGCTAATTTTGCGGATATGGGGTCGCGGCTCTTGGTTTTTCTGTCCTGACGGGCATAGCCGAAATACGGTATGACCGCGGTAATGCGTCCTGCGGAAGCGCGCTTCATTGCGTCAATCATCACGAGCATTTCCATGAGATTGTCGTTCACGGGGCGGCAGGTGGACTGGACGATGAATATGTCCTCGCCGCGCACCGGCTCGTTGACGGAGATGGAGCACTCGCCGTCGGCAAAGCGCCTTGCCTCCAGCTTGCCCAAGCCTATGCCAAGGCTCTGGCAGATGCCCTCGGCAAGCTCGGGGTTTGAGCTGCCGGAGAAAATCTTAATCTGATTGCCATGTGAAATCATGTACAGCTTACCTCTCTCTTTATCCAGCATAATTGCAGCCGCGCGCACTGCGCCTCGGCAGGATATATAACTATTATACCAACTCGGACGCTTTGTTTACAAGATGTTAAAATTCCTTTTTTATCAGCATTTTGCGTTTCAGCTTTGTAAAACATGTTCACATTGCCGCCGTTTTTGCGGTTACGGCGAACTTTCTTTTCAGCTCCGCGGGGTGCAGGGCGCGCTTGGCCGCGCGCAGTCCGGCGTCGCCCATGTCGTCCTCGCGGTTGACGTACTTTATGCCGCCCGCCGAGTACATCGCGGTAAATTCCCTGACAGTCATTTGAAACGCGCCGTGGCGGTTGCGGTCGGCCTTTTCCACATGGGTCAGCAGCGTGTCGCGCACTGTCTCGCCCATAGAAAAGCCCACGACCTCGCCGTCGGCTGTCAGCACGCCGCCGAGCATACCGTAGCGGTCAAGGTTTTGCAGCACCTCCAGCACCATTGCGTTTTCAATGCGCTTGAAGTACGGCTCGTCGGGCGTTTCGGGGTAGGCGCGCAGGAAGAAGTCTATGACCTGCCGCACGTTGTCCGCGCCGAGCTTTTTGAACTCCCACTGCTCGCACGAGCGCAGGAACTGGTTTATGTGGTTGCGCTGCCCGCTGTAGCGCTTGCCGCGGAACGTGGAGAGGTCCTCCGCCATATAGACATAGTCAAACGAGTTTTCCTCCTCCCGCTCGTCCGTCACGTCCAGCGCCGCGCGCACCTCCGGCAAATAGTCCTCGGGTATGGAGACAATCCGCAGCTCGTCCCCCTCGCCCGCGGCGTACTCGGCAAGGGTGCGCAGCCCGCTCTGTACGTCGCCGCCCGAGGGCAGGAAGTATAAATACCCCTCGCCACGCGGGTTGGCGCGGCAGAAAAGCGTGTCGTCACTGACAGCAATTTCCGCACTCATGCTGTTTCGCCACATGAGCATGGTGCCGGAGGTCAGGTTGCAGGTTATGGTTTTCAGCTTGGCAAAGTACGGTCTTATAAGCGCGCTGTCGTCAATCGTAAGCGGTCTGAACTGCATAAATTTCCTTTCTGATTATTGTAATTATTGCTTTTGCGTTATTCGGTCAGATAGCCCGCGGCGTCGAACGTGCGGCTCACGCCGGAGATAGTAACGGTTGTGGATTTATAGTAGCTGCCGTCGGACTTTTGGTAGCGCCAGCCGTCGTCGTCGCACTTCCAGCCCTCTATGCTGACGCCTTGGTTCATATAGCTTGTCTGGTTTATGGCGACGCGCGTGGCATCGTCCTGATAGTGCCACCACTCGGAAGAGAGCGTGGCGAAGCCCGCGCCGGTCAGGTAGTCCGAGAGCAGGTTGGCCGTCTCGATGTTCTGACTGCGCGCCGAGTACCAGCTGAGGTCGTGCATAGCCGTCTGCATATGCAGCTCCTCGCCCGTCTCCACATATTCCAGCGTCAGGTCCACCGCCACACCCTGATTGTGGCGCGAGCCGCTTATGGCAAGGAAGTTGCCGAGGTTGTAGCCCGTGGAGCCGACAATCAGCTCAAGGTAGGTCATCTTGCCCGCGTAGAGCTCGTTATCCTCCACGTCCTCGTCGTCAGCCACCTCGTCGTTCACAACGAGCGCCGCGGTGGTGTACATAAAGCGCGTGGCCTCGTTCGGGCGGTATGCGTCGTAAATTTTCAGGCGGTAACCGTCGGCCAAGGCCGCGTCCGCCGCCTCCAGCAGCTTTTGCGCCGTGGGGTAGAGCAGCGGCACAACAAAACCGCCGTCCGCGAGGCTTATGTTCTCGTAGCCCTCAACGACCCCGCCTGTCAGCCCCTCCACATCGTAGCCGTGGAAGGAGAAAATGGAGGAGTAGCTGTTGGTTATATTGTAGCTGAGCTTGTCGCTCAAATACTCGCAGAGATTTATCATGCAAAAGCGTGCGTCCACATAGCCGTACTGCTCGCCGTAACGCACATAGAAAGCGTCGCCTTCCTCATCCAGCACGCACAGCGCGGTCGCGGCGGGAACGGTAGCAATGCTCTCCGTCAGCGCGGAGTCGGAGTACAGCCCCAGCTGGCGTATGGGCCAGATTGTGCAGTAAATGGGGCTCAGCTCGGCTGTAAGCGTCATCTCCGCGGGGTTGGCGGAGTATGTCACGCCGTCGGCGTCATACGCCACAACTCTGTAGGTGTGCTCCGAGCAGGACAGCAGCCGCCCGGTGCTGTAGCTGCGCTCCCCCGCCTTGTCCACGGTTGTCACAACAGTCCAAGCCCCGCGCGCTTCCGACCACTCCTGCAGCGCATACGTCTCGCCCTTTGTCTCGTTCCACGAGATTTTATACTCCGCCTCGCCGGTTCTCTGCGCCGTCAGCGTCAGCGCCGTGCCGAGAATCTGCTGGCGGTCAAGGATATACGAATTGCTGTTGTCGCCGTAGAGCACATAACCCTCGCCGCGCGAAACGGCGCGCACACAGACGGGTATTTCCTCCCCGTGCTCGGGCGCGCGCATATCCTCGCCCACGGAGAGTATGGCTCCGGCGGCGGGAACCTCGGTCAGCACCTCGCCGCTCTCGGCGTCCAGCACCTCGAAGCTCACGTTCTCCGGCCCCGACCAGCTGAGCATAAGCGTCTCCGTCTCCGCGTCCGCCTCGCCGGTCAGCTGCTCCACCTGCATGGACTGCAGCGAAATGGTGACGTCGAGCGGCGCGTCGCTGAGCTTTTCCAGCGTCTCGCCCTCGCGCCCCGTGTAGTACTTCACCGCGTCCAGCCGCAGCTTCAGCTCCGTCATTGTCATGTCGGTGACTGCAATGCCCGTCTGCGTCTCCGTCAGCTCGCCTATGAGCACATAGTCTCCCTGCGCGTCGTCGTAGTAATACAGGCGGCTGGCGTCCGCGTTCAGCGGCGCGCCCCAGCTGACCGTCAGCCACTCGCCCTCGTGCAGCACAAGCTCTATGGGCTGCGTTGTCAGTATGGGCGTATCCGCCTTCGGCTCGGTGAAAATGTACCAGCCGACAGCCGCCATTGCCGCCGCTGCCAGTACTACGGCAGCGGCGGCGGCAGCTATTTTTCTTTTTCTCTTTACCTCGTTCATATGTATAATTTGCCTCACATTTGCTCACGCCCTGCGGCGGGCAGAACATGAGCCTGCGCCGCGGGGATTAAAACACCAAATAAACGCTCTCCGCGCCGTTTTCACGGTAAGTGTAAACAATGAATCCGTCATAGTAAAGCTCGCCGTCCTCGCCGTCGCCGAGGCAGCTGGGGGCGTAGTCGGAGGACGAGGGGTAGCCGATGGCCGCATAGAGCGCGCTGACCGGCTGGCCGACAAGCGACTCGGCAGTCTCCTTGGCCGAAAGGCCGCTCTCCGCGGTCTGCTGCACCGCCTCTGTCGGCTCTGCCGCCGCCGCTGCGGGCGTGGCCGCGGGAGCTTCGGTCGCCGCCGTGGGCGCTTCCGTCGCCGCGGTCGGTGTTTCCGTCACCGCGGCGGGCGCTTCCGTTTCAGCCGCGGGAGCCTCGGTCTCCGTGACCGGCTCCTCCGTCTCCTGCGCGGGAGTTGCCTCCGGCGTCTCTGTCGCGACAGCCGCGGGGGCCGCGGTAGCGCTGGTGGGCGCCGCGGTCGGCGCGGTTGACGCTGCCGCCGTATTATCGGAGCCGCAGGCCGCCAGTGTCAGGACGAGCGACGCCAGCACAAACGCAAAAAGCATCTTTTTTATCATATTATCCCTCTCCCAGTGAAAAATTTGTCGGAATTGCGCGGATTGCTATATTTATAATATATGCTCAGGCGTGGCGGTAGTTCCAGCTGTAGCCGGTTATGTTGCCGTCCGTCATAAAGAAGTTCCAGTACTTGCCCTTGAGGCGGTAGGCCATATCCAGCTCGGCGTCGAAAATATACCATGTGCCGTCAAACTCAATCTCCACCCAGCCGTGGGGAGAGTTCGTGCTGCCGACGCTACCGCTGTAGATGACCGCGTCGTAGCCCAGCCAGCGCGCGCAGTAGTAGAGCACGGCGGCGTAGCAGTAGCAGTTGCCGTAGCCGGTTTCAATCATGTTCAGCGCGTCCTGCTCCCACCAGTCCACAGCGCCGAAGGTGTAGCCCGGGCGGCGCAGGTAGGTGAACGAGTCGCGCGTGTATTCGTAGACGGCGCGGAGCTTTTCCAGCTGCGTCATCTCGTCCGTCGTCACGGAGGCGACGATGTCGTAAATGTAGCCGTCCAGCGTCGTATTGCCGGTGGTGGAATGGCCGAGGCTGTCAAAGGTGAACGTGCCCATTTCCGTGTCCTTGACAAACGCGCCCTGCTCCGCGTCGTAGCCGTAGAGCCAGCCGTCTATTAGGTAGAGCCCCGTTTCGAGTGCCGTTGCGGGCGCGGTGTGGGCCGTCCAGCTCTCCTCGCCGCCGTTTATCTCGTACTCGTGGCCGACCGCGGCCTCGGCAATGGCGGCATACGCCCAGTGGTCTGTGCTGATGTCGGCATAGGACATCACCGGCCAAGCGGCGGCGATATATTCCGCATCGGCCTCGCGCCCCAAGGCCCGGTTTAAGATAACCGCCAATTCAGCGCGCGTTATGTTGTCATCGGGGCGGAACAGGTTGCCGCTCTCGCCGTTGACCCAGCCCCGCGCTCTGGCGGCGGCTATCTCCCGCACGGCGAAGTGGTCGGCTGCAACATCCGCGAACGCCTCCGCGCTCTCCTGCGTCTCGTCGAAGAACTGCGAGAGGATATAGATAAACTGCGAGCGCGTGACGGTCAGCTCCGCGCCGAACCACTCGCCCGTCCACGGGAACACGCCCAGCGTGGCCAGCGTCTCCGCCGCCTCTTTGTAGGGGCTGTTCTCGTCAAGGTCGGCGTACTGCGCCGTCAGCTCCTCCGGCAGCGATGAGAGCATGGGGTAGAGAATGAGCGCCAAGTCGCCGCGCGTCACGGTGCCGTCGGGGCGGATATAGCCGTCGTCGCCCGTCAGATAGGGCGTATGCTCCTCCGTCACGAGTGTGACCGGCTCGGGGTCGGGGTAATTGAGGCTCTCCACGCCGTCCACGGCGGCCACGGCATAGCGCCACTGTCCGCCGCTGAGCCACATAACGCGCACCTCGCCGCCGTCCACGGAGGTATACGGCACGAACGCCGCGAAAGCGCCGTCACTCAGAAGCACGGCCTCGTAGCACTTGCCGCCGGAGAGAATATAGACGGGAGAATCCGTGTCCGTGCTCGCGGTCAGCGTACCCTCGTAGAGCACATGGCGCTCCAAATCGCCGTCCGTGGCCTTGAGGCTCACGCTCACATCCGCCGCCGCGGCCTCCGGCGTCTCGCGCTCGGGAGCCGGCATCATGGGTATATTTTGTATAAGGTAATCAAGATTGCGCTCGACAAGCTCAATGACAACCATGTCCGCGCCGCGCTCGTCTATGAGGTTCAGGCGGTAATCGACCGCGCGGGAGAAGTAGGCGCTGCCCACAGCCTCAGCCATATAGGCGTAAAGCGAGTTGCCGAACGAGTCGCGGAACATGAGCAGCGAGCCTTCCCCGTTACCCGTCGTCTGTATGGTGAGGCTGTCCGCCGAGAGCACGGGGACGTCATAGGAAAATGTGAAGCCCGCGGCGTACTCCTCGCTCGCCTCCACCGTCTTGCCAGAGGGATAGAGCATTGTATACAAATCTCCGAGATGGCCCGAACCGGCGATAAAATCGGAATTATAATAGTCCGTTTCAATGCCCAGCGCGCCCAGCAGCGTGTCCGCGCCCAGCGCCGCGCCGCGCTCCGTCCAGTGCGAGTCCGTGAGGTAATAGAGCGTTTCGCTCTCGGAGCCCAGCGCCGTGAAGAGGTCGGCGTAGCCCACGCCCATTTGCGCAAGCTCGGCGGTCAGCGCGGCGGCGTTGCTGTCGGTTGAAATCTTTCTGTAGCGCGGCATGTTCTCAGGGTAGAGGCTGTTTTTATTCGGCGCAATGGTGAACAAAAACTGCGCGCCCTCGCTCTCGGTGTACTCCTGCATCAGCAGCAGGTTTTCCGCCGCGGAGAATATCTCGCGCTCCGTCATCAGGTTCCGCCCCAGATAGTCGTCCAGAGACTGACCGTAGTAGAGCCAGCCGTTAGAGCCCAATATAACGTCATCGGAGGTCGAGGTGTTCGTCACGCTGGCGTTCAGCCCCGACCACGCGGTTATCATCTCCTGCCGCAGGTAAAAGCGGTCGCCTATGTAGTCGGCGGCGTCGCTGAGGCAGTCTGTGTTCAGCCCGCCGTCCGCGTCCGTCAGGCTGGGAGCGGAGGCCAAGACCTCGTTGGCTCCGGCGTCGGAAGCGCCGAACACCGCCATGCCCATAAACGGAACAAAGCACACGGCCAGCACAATGACGCAAAACGCTGTGTAGAAAATTTTTCTTTTCACATTCTCACCTCAAAATTGGAAGTATATAAAGGGCTGGAAGCCGCCGCCCGCGAGCGCCAGCATACACAGCGCCAGCAGCAGCACCGAGCACGGCCACGAGGCCACCGACAGCACTTCCCGCGCCCGCTCGTTTGTCAGCTTTTTCGCCGCCAGCGGGTACAGCGGAGTGCAGGCCGCAATGCCCGCCGCGAAAGCAATCCACGCCGTCGGCGTTATGCGCTGCAGCGCCAGCGTTGTCTCCGCGCTCAGGGAAAAGCCCGTGAACAGAGCGGCGTACACCGTGCCCGCCTGTGCCAAAGTGTCCGCGCGGAACAGCACGAAGCCCAAGCACACCGCCGCCAGCGCGTAGACGTGCGACAGTCCTCTGCCCCATTTGCTGCCGCGCAGCCGGTCCACATATTTGAATCTGCTCTCCAGCGCGGAAAACGCGGCGTGCCAAGCGCCCCAGAGCACAAAAGTCATGCTCGCGCCGTGCCACAGCCCGCAGAGCAGGAACACCGCCGCCTTGTTCGCCGCGGTGCGGTTCACACCCCGCCTGCTGCCGCCCAGAGGTATGTAAACATAGTCGCGGAACCAGCTCGAGAGCGAGATGTGCCAGCGGCGCCAGAACTCGGTTATGGACGACGAGACATAGGGATAGTTGAAGTTTTCGGGACTGTCAAAGCCGAACACGGAGGCAAGGCCGATAGCCATGTCGCTGTAGCCGGAGAAGTCGAAATAAATTTGCAGCGTGTAGGCCGCGGCTCCCAGCCACGCCAGACGGAAGTCGAGCGCACCGGCAGAAAACGCCGCGTCCGCAATCTCTCCCACCAGTGAGGCGACAAGCAGCTTCTTCGCCAGTCCCACAATCAGCCGCCTCAACCCCCGCGCCGCGCGCTCGGCAGAGTGTGTGCGCTCGCGCAGCTGGCGTTCAAAGTCGCCGAAGCGGGCTATGGGACCCGAAGTGAGCTGCGGGAAAAATGAGATGTACAGCAAAACGTCAAAAAACGAGCGCGAGGCCGCCTGCGGATTTTTGCGGCAGTCCGCGACATAGGATATTTCCCTGAATGTGAAAAACGATATGCCCACAGGCAGGATAAGTCCCGCGGAAAAGTCCTTGACGCCGAAAAGCCCCGCGACGCCGCCGACAAAAAAGTCAAAATACTTGAAAACGCCCAGCATCAGCAGGTCAAAGACTACGGCGGCGATGAAAACTGTCTTTTCCCGCCAGCCGCGAGCTATCAGCACACCGGCGGCGTAGTTCACCGCCGAGGATAATAACAGCAAAATCACGCCTTCTATCTGGCCGAAGGCGTAGAAAATCAGTCCGAATATTATAAGGAATATGTTTTTGCCCCTGAGGTTGGGGATTAAAAAGTACGCAGCCGTGCCTATTGGCAGGAAGCAAAAGAGATATGCCGCAGAACTGAGTGCCACTTGACTATCACCTATATTGCCGAATTGGGGATTTCATAGCAACGCGCCGGCATTGCAATGTTATTGTATCATCATCCACAGCTAATTGCAAACCAAAATTCGACTTTTTTCGCACATTGTCTGCCCGCCGTGCTCCCCGCCCATTCTATGCGCTCACAGCTAAAAGTTGTATCTGACAATAAAACGGCGTAGAACATTTAAAAATTTATCTTGCAAAATCACCGTCCGTATAGCATAATACTGTTATAAGGTTTTTTTATCTGTGCGTTTTAATTATTAACAAATAATGAACGTGCCCGCCCTCTCCAAAAATATTTTCCAAGAGGAGACTGACAAAATGAAATTAACAGCAAGAGTAAAACCCTCGCAGACCAAAATGCTCGGCCTTGTGCTGGCGGTCATAGTCATTGCCGCGTTCGCCCTCATACCGCCGTTCGCCGGTCTTGCCGAGTATGCCGAGGACCCCGAGGCGGCGATGGCCTCTATCGGCATATTCATCGGCGCAATCATTCTTTTCGTCAGCCAAGTGACGCCGCTGGCGGTTTCCTGCCTCACTCTCATGGTGCTGCTGCCTTACTTCGGCATCAGCTCGCTTACCGAAATCTGGTCGGACTTCGGCGGCTCGTCGTTCTTCTTCGTGTTCTTCTGCTTCGGCGTTACCGGCGCTCTGACGAACACCACTATCCCGCTGCGCATCTCCGCGTGGCTGACTAAAATCTCCCGCGGCAACGCCAAGGTGCTGGTTTTCGGCTTTACATATGTAATTACGCTGCTGTCGGGCTTCCTCTCCAACTTCGGCACGCTCATCATGTTCTTCGGCATCATAATGATGTTCCTGCAGACCGCCAAGTGCCTGCCCGGGCACTCCAACCTCGGTAAATGCCTGATGATTGCCCTGCCGTTCGCGGCCGGAAACGGTGGTTTTCTGACCCCCGCGGGCTCGCCCGGCAACCTGATTGCGCAGTCGCTGCTGGCAAACGTCGGCTACGACATCAGCTTCGGCGGCTGGTTCCTCATGTGCTGGCCGTGGCCGTTCGTCATGTCCACACTCGTCGCACTGTCGCTGTGTATTATATTTAAGCCGGAAAACCTCTCGCAGGAGGGTCAGCAGTCGGTGTTCGACGCCCGCGCGGAAATAAGCGGCTTCACCCGTCAGGAAATTACGGCAATGGCGATAATCATCGCCACTATCGCCCTCTGGTTCCTCAGCACTTGGATTAGCTCGCTTAACACCACGGTCATTGCCGCCTGCGCGTTCTTCCTCATGTTCCTGCCCGTCGTGGGGCTGATGGACTGGAAAACCTACGTTAAAGAAGCGGACTGGAACCTGCTGATGATGGTCGGCTCGGTGGCTATCACAATGGGCTGTGTCAACTCCACGGGCGCTATGAGCTGGGTTATGAACACACTCTTCGCCAACGTGGGACTGCTGAATACTTTCCTGCTCTTCCTCGTCGTCGGCTTCGTTATCTGCTATCTGCGTGTGCTCATTCCCACGAACCCGTCCGTCGCTGCAATTTTCGTCCCCGTGATGATAGGCATAGCCGAGGTCGTGGTGCAGACGAGCGGCGTCGATTATACCCTCGCCATGTCCTTTGTCCCCCTGTTCTGGGGCGGCGCGACGATAACGCTGCTGTACACCGAGCCTATCTATCTTTACACCTACAGCTCCGGCTACTTCTCCGCGGGAGATTTGTTCAAGGCCGGTCTTGCGCCCACGCTCGTGATGATAGTCATAATCGCCGCGGTTTTCCCCATATGGTTCGGTATGTTTGCTTGACATTTCCACCGGTTTCATATAAAATGGTTACATAAGAATTATGTATTTTTGAATATAACTACCGAATCGAAAGGAGAATCAGCATGAACCTGACAATATCCGGCCTCCTCGGCACCGGCGGCGAAGAAATAGCGATGTACTTGGAGGAAAAATATAATTATCGGCGCGTAGGCAAGCAGCTTGTCACCCAAGCCTCGGATATGTACGCCGCGACAAGCAAAAAAGCGGCGAAAAGGGCTTTTTACGACGAGACGATGGACGCCAAGCCCGACAACTCCGTCCTGAACGCCACGCTGCACCTCTACCTTGACGTTATGCCGGAGGCTATGGTGAACCGCGGCCAGTCCTACCACCTCAGCCGCGAACAGTCGGAGATGTTCGTCGCGCTGCGCAAGGTAATCAGAGCGACGTTTGAGGAAAACGACAAGGTCATCTTCATGGGCCGCTGCGCGGGACACGTCCTTCGCCGCGAAAACGGCTGCATCAACATTCTCACCGTCGATACCCCCGAAAACTGCCGCGCCCGCGTGGCCAAGGCTTTCGACATGGACGACGACAAGGAGATAAAGAAGCTGATACGCGAGACGAACAGCCGCCGCATCAACTTCTACGAAATCTTCACCGGCTTAGAATGGGGCAAGCCGGAAAACTTCGACTACTGCATCACGCCCAGCATCCTCGGCATAGAAAAAACCGCCGAACTGATAGCCGGAATATCGGGCAGGAGCTGAAGAATAAAACGCAAAAAAGCTGTGAGCTCTCCAAACAGGGAGCTCACAGCTTTTTATTTATTTCCGCTTAATTCATTTTTTGAAGCTGTCCTTGAGCGCGACCGAGCGGTTGAAAACGAGGTGGTCGGGGGTGCAGTCCTTGCTGTCGGGGCAGAAATAGCCTATGCGCAGGAACTGGTAGCTGGCGGGAGCCTTGGCGCCGGCGAGCATGGCCTCGACTTTGCAGCCGGTCAGCACTTGCAGGGAGTCGGGGTTCAGGCAGTCGATGTAATCGCGCTCGCCGCCCTCCGGCTCGGCGTCGGAAAACAGGTTGCCGTAAAGCCGCACCTCGGCGTCCACGCAGCTCCCCGCGTCCACCCAGTGCAGCGTCGCGCCCTTCACCTTTCTGCCGTCAGCGGGGTCGCCGCCGCGGGAGTCGGGGTCGTACTCGCAGAGTATCTCTGTCACTTCGCCGTCGTCATTCTTCACGCAGCCTGTGCAGCGAACAAGGTACGCGCCCTTGAGACGACATTCATGGCCGTTCGGCGTCAGGCGCTTGAACTTTGGCGGCGCTATTTCGGCGAAGTCGTCCGTCTCAACGTAGAGGCTGCGCGAGAAAGACACCTCGCGCGCTCCGGCGTCGGGGTCGTTGGGGTTATTCTCCACCAAAACAGTTTCGGTTTTGCCCTCAGGGTAATTCGTTACCGTGAGCTTCACCGGGTGGAGTACGGCCATAACGCGCTGGGCGTTGCGGTTTAAATCGTCACGCAGGCAGGACTCCAAGAGCGCGTAATCTATGACGGAGTAGACCTTGCTCACGCCTATGCGCTCGCAAAATGTGCGTATCGACTGCGGCGTGTAGCCCCTGCGGCGCAGTCCGCAGAGCGTCGTCATGCGCGGGTCGTCCCAGCCGGAGACATAACCGTCCTCCACCAAACGGCGCAGCTTGCGCTTGCTCATGACCGTGTTGGTGATGTTCAGCCGCGCGAACTCTATCTGCCGCGGTTTGCTGGGGACGCTGAGGTTGTTTATCACCCAATCGTAAAGCGGGCGGTGGTCCTCGTACTCAAGCGAGCAGAGCGAGTGCGTGACTCCCTCCAGCGCGTCCTGTATGGGGTGCGCGAAGTCGTACATTGGGAATATGCACCACTCCGTCCCGTGGCGGTGGTGCTCAACGTGACGTATGCGGTAGATGACGGGGTCGCGTAGGTTGAAGTTGCCGCTGGCGAGGTCAATCTTGGCGCGGAGAGTGTACTTTCCGTCCTCAAACTCACCGTTTCTCATGCGCGCAAAGAGGTCTAAGCTCTCCTCAATCGGTCTGTCGCGGAACGGAGAGCGAGCGGGGACATTGATGTCGCCGCGGTAGTCGCGGAACTGCTCCGGCGTAAGGGCGCAGACATAGGCAAGTCCCTTTTTTATCAGCTCGACGGCGTATTCGTAGTCCTGTTCAAAGTAGTCCGAGCCGTAGAAAAACCTGTCACCCCAGTCAAAGCCGAGCCAGTGTATGTCCTCCTTGATGGCGTCAACATACTCCGTGTCCTCCTTCGTGGGGTTGGTATCGTCCATGCGCAGGTTGCAGATGCCGCCAAAGCGCTCGGCAGTGCGGAAATTTATGCACAGAGCCTTGCAGTGGCCGATGTGGAGATAGCCGTTCGGCTCAGGGGGAAAACGGGTATGCACCTGCATACCGGCAAACCGCCCGCCCTCGGCAATATCCTCTGCCACATATGCTTCAATAAAGTTTTTGGTTTCGTCCATTTTTCTCACTCCATTTTGCAGCGTGTCCCGTACATTATAAGACATTCGAGCGGTGTTGACAACAAAAAATTTATAAAATAATCAGAAAACTGACGGAAAGCGCGCCGCCCGTCAGTTTTATGGTTTTTAATTGGGGTGCAGCTCAGCCTCCGACAACCTCCACAGCCTCCACAGCGCACTCGTGGGTTTTGGCTTCGCGGTTGTAGTTGATGCCGACCAGTAGGAGCTTGCCGCTGTAATCGCGCAGGGAATCCGGGTAGCGCTTCTCCTTTATCTGCGAGATTGCTGCTTCTATGGATTTGTCCCACTTCAGCTCTGCGACTATTGCGGGCTTGTCTAAGTGGTTCGGCCGCGGGACGAAGCAGATGTCCGCAAAGCCTTTGCCTGTGGGCATTTCCCGCACCATGTTATAGTATTCTCGTGCGTAGTAGAACGCCAGACCTATGGTGCAGCTAAGGGAGTTTTCGTTGTTATATTGCAATATAGAGACTTCTTGGTGCGCCTTTTCGATACCCGCGGCTACCGCCGCGCCGTCCATGTCCCACACGGCTTGCAATAACGCTTTAGAGTTCTGGATTGAGCGCGCTACCTCGCCCCATGAGCTGATTGTTTCAATGGAGGCGATGAACTCCTGCGCTACCTCCTTGTTCGGGATATGCACGCTTCTTTGCTCTTGGTCGTACGAGAGATAACCGAGATGCACCAGCAGCGTCAGCACATCGTCCTTGCCCGCAAAGTTCGTCATGTCGTTCTGGAAACGCCGCGTGTTAATTTCCACCGACGCGCCCGCCAGCATTTCAACGATTGCGTCCTTGAGGCCGTCCATGTTCATTTCAATATAAACTTTTAACGCCTCGTAGGTTTCGGTCTGGTTCCAATATGCGTCGTACCTGTGCCGGAGCATGGACTCTGAGATTGATTTCGGGCTGTAAATCGAATATTCCTTACGCACTCCGCCGGCCTCGGAGATTAGGCGATAACCGTCGTACCACTCCTTGGCGGTGTCAAGATTCATGTTGTATCTCGCGCAAAGCTCCGCGACCTCATCGTCCGTAAAGCCGAAGCAGTCGCTGATTTCTGCGGAATCAATCATCGAGTATTCGTAGAACATATTCAGCGTCGAGTGTTCGCCGTATTTTTTAATCGGCAGAATACCCGTCATGTAGGCTAAAGCAACATATGGTTTATCTTTCATAAGATTGCGCAGGAAGTCAAGGTATTCCTTCTTCTCCTGCTCGCAGTGGTAGCGCCGCATGACGCAGTCCCATTCGTCGATGAGAATGACAAACTGACGGTTTGTGCTGTTAAATACATCCCCCAGAACCTCCGCTAAGTCGGCCTTATTTTTCATGCGTACATTAGAAAACGCATCCACCAGTTCAAACAAAAGATACTCGGTAAGAATATTCAGCATTTCCCTTACGGAGTTGGCTTTACTCATAAAGTCCTGCATATCAATCTTCAGCACGTAGTAGTGATTAAGATTTTTCTCAAAGCTCTTGTCCTGCGCAATTTTCAGTTTAGTAAACATCTCGCGCGTGTCCTCGCCGCAGCCGTAGTAGGCCGCCAGCATATCCGCCGCCATTGACTTGCCGAAGCGGCGCGGGCGGCTGACGCAGATGTACTTTTGCAGCGTATTCTTCTTGCGGTTCGTGAACGCAATAAGCTGAGACTTGTCGATATAGATTTCGGAATCCAAGCAGTTTTGAAAATTCATTGAACTGGGATTGAGATAGCTCCCCATTCTGCCAGCCTCCTCGTCTCTTGTTCTATACTCTGAGTATAAACTATTCGCATAAAAAAAGCAACGGCAAATGTGCTGCCGCTGCTTTTTCAGGGTGTGCCCGTTATACCCGCAGTCAGCCCGCGTTCGTCTGGCTCAGCAGGTCGTCCAGCTGGGCTTTGCATTCGCGCATTTGGGCGGGGTTTTTGTCCTTTATGGCGCGGCGGGCGGTTTTTGAGATTTCGTCGCTGCGGCGCTTTTGCTCCTTCGTCATGCTCTTGCGCGCGTTGACGGCGGCGGCCAGCGAGCGCTGGAGCTCGTTCTCCGCCAGCGAAGCCTCGCGGATTCCGTTATCCTCGGCGGCATACTGCTGGGCGTCGCGTATGGCGCGGTCTATGTCGGCTTGGGACATATTGCTCGTGGCGGTTATGGTTATGTCCTGCATACGTCCCGTGTCGATGTCGCGCGCGGAGACGTTGACAATGCCGTTGGCGTCGATGCTGAACGTGACCTCAATCTGCGGCACTCCGGCGGCGGCGCGGCGTATGCCTCCCAAGCGAAAGCGCCCCAGCTCCTTGTTCTGGTTCGCCATCGGGCGCTCGCCCTGCAAAACGTGTACGTCAACGCTGCCCTGATACGGCGCGGCGGTGGTGAAAATCTGGCTCTTTTTTATCGGCAGGGTCGTGTTGCGCTCAATGACGCGCGTGCAGTAGCCGCCTACGGTCTCTATGCCGAGGGAGAGCGGCGTCACGTCCAGCAGCAGCAAGCCCTGAACCTGTCCCGCCAGCACGCCTCCCTGAAGGCACGCGCCCATTGCCACGCACTCGTCGGGGTTGATGCCCCTGAATCCCTCTTTGCCGGTTATGCTCTTCACCAACTCCTGCACGGCGGGTATGCGTGTGGAGCCGCCGACCAGCAGCACCTTGCTTATGTCGGCGGCGGTCACTCCGGCGTCGGACATAGCCTGCTTG
This sequence comes from Oscillospiraceae bacterium, assembly GCA_021202845.1. GTDB lineage: Bacteria > Bacillota > Clostridia > Oscillospirales > Oscillospiraceae > JAJQCF01. Next base: position 150,872 of record JAJQCF010000022.1, on the reverse strand, counting down.
ACCGGCTCGCGCGTGAGCTGCACAAGGCGGTCGGTCAGCTCGTTGAACTTCGCGCGCGTGAGCGTGGCTTCAAGATGCAGCGGGCCGTCCTTGCCCGAGGCGATATACGGCAGGCTTATGGCCGCGCTCGTGAGGGAGCTCAGCTCAATCTTCGCTTTTTCCGCGGCCTCGCGTATGCGCTGCATGGCGGCGGCGTCGCGGCTGAGGTCGATGTGGTTCGTGCTGCGGAACTGCGCCACGAGCCAGTCAGCGATGCACTTGTCAAAGTCGTCGCCGCCCAAGTGGTTGTTGCCGGCAGTGGCAAGAACCTCGATGACGCCGGAGCTGATGTCCAGCACGGAGACATCGAACGTGCCGCCGCCGAGGTCGTAGACCATGACCTTCTGCGCCGTTTCCTTGTCCACGCCGTAAGCCAGCGCCGCGCTCGTCGGCTCGTTGATAATGCGCTTGACGTTCAGGCCCGCTATGGTGCCGGCATCCTTCGTCGCCTGACGCTGGGCGTCGGTGAAGTAGGCCGGAACGGTGATAACGGCGTCGGTGACCGTCTCGCCCAGATAGGCCTCCGCGTCCTTTTTCAGCTTTGTCAGTATCATAGCTGAAATTTCCTGCGGCGTGTAGCTCTTGCCGTCAATTTTCACGCGGTGGTCGGTGCCCATTTCGCGCTTAATGGAGGATATCGTGCGGTCGGGGTTGGTGACGGCCTGACGCTTGGCTATCTGCCCGACCATGCGCTCGCCGTTTTTGGAGAACGCGACAACCGAGGGCGTGGTGCGCCCGCCCTCCGCGTTGGGTATTATAACCGCCTCCCCGCCCTCCATTACGGCCACGCAGGAGTTTGTGGTACCGAGGTCTATTCCGATGATGTGTGACATATTGCTCTCTCCCCGCATTTGTGAATTTACACTATTTTAGCCCAAGATTGAAAACATTGTGTTGACAAATAACAAACAATTTATTAAAGTTTGACACAAGGTTATTTTACCACACAAAATCACCCTCTGTACAGATATTTTGTTTTGTGTTAAAATATTTTATAAGGAGCGTGAGGATTTTTGAAAAATGCTATTGTTACCGGCTCGTCGCGGGGTATCGGGCGGGCTATTTCCCTGCGGCTGGCGCGGGACGGCTGGGGCGTCTGCGTCTGCTGCCGCGAGCGCACGGATTTGGCCGCAGACGTTGTGCGGGAAATTCAGAGCGCAGGCGGGCGGGCGGTTTACGCGGCGGCGGACATATCCGACCGCGCCGCCGTGGACGCACTGGCCGCCAAAGCCGCGCGGGAGCTGGGGCAGGTTGAGCTGCTTGTCAACAACGCGGGCATTGCCGGACAGATGCAGTTTCAGGACATCAAGCCGGAGCAGTGGCAGCGTTTTTTGGACGTGAACCTGACGGGCGCGTTCAACTGCACGCAGGCCGTGCTGCCGCATATGCTGCATGAGCACCGCGGCTGCATTGTCAACATCTCCTCCATCTGGGGACTGCAGGGCGCTTCCTGCGAGGTGGCGTACTCCTGCACCAAGGCGGCGCTAATCGGCATGACACGCTCGCTGGGCATGGAGCTGGCGCCCAGCGGTATCCGCGTCAACTGCATAGCCCCCGGCGTGATAGATACGGATATGCTCTCCTCCCTGCCGCCGGAAGTAATGGATTCTCTCGCCGCCGAAACGCCAATGGGCCGCCTCGGCCGGCCGGACGACATTGCCGGAGCGGTCGCCTTTCTCGCCTCGCCGGAAGCCTCGTTCATAACGGGACAGGTAATAGCGGCGGACGGCGGGTTTATACTTTGAAAATAACGCGGCGGGCTTTCCCTTGTCGAAAGCCCGCCGTAATTTATAAAGTTTTTCCATAAAACGCGGTTATTTCTTTTTCCGCCTGCGCGCGGGGACGCTCTTTGCGCCCGGCACGGTCAGACTGAGCCTGCCGCCGTAGCTTACGCCCGCAATGAGCGCCGCAGCGGGGACGGTCAGTATAACTCCCGCGGTGGAGGCCACGCCCTGCGCCAGCTCCATTGCCAGATAGTCGGAGTTTATGAGGTACGTCAGCCCGTAGCCATAGCCCATGAGCAGCAGCATGGTCGTCAGCGCCGTGCCGGTGTAGGCCAAGATGAGCGTGTTCGTCATCGTGCCGACCATATCGCGGCCTATGTTCAGGCCGGATTTGAACAGCTCGGCTGATGTGAGCGCGGGATTCAGCCTGTGTATTTCCTCCAGCGAGGAGGAGATTGACACCGCCACGTCCATGACGGCGCCAAGCGCCGTTATCAGCACCGCCACCAGCAGCAGCGGCTTGAGGCGCAGACCGGTTGACTGGCCAATGAGCAGCAGCGACTCCGCCGTGTCGATGTTGTAGCCGGAGATATGCAGCAGCGCGGCAAAGAGCGAGAACAGCACGCCCGCCAGCGCCACGCCGAGCAGCGTGCCCGCCAGCGCCGTCCACGTCTTTTTCGTCATGCCCGACAGCAGGCACAGCGCGAAAAAGCTGGCGGCGGCAACCGTACCCACAGCGGCAAGCATGGGGCTTGCGCCGTGGAAAATCACTTTCACAAGGAAAAACAGAATTATAAATATTGTATACGCCAGCCCCAGCAGCGACCACAATCCCTTGGCGCGGCCTACGGCGACGGTTATCGCAACAAACAGCAGCAATATCACCAGCAGCGAGGGGCTGCGGCTGTAGCTGTAAACCGTATAATAGGGTGCGGCGTTCTCCGGCTCGTCCGCGCAGACTATCAGCGTCTGCCCCACGGAGGCGTAGACATTCAGCGAGCGCGTCAGGTAGTTCGTCAGGCTCACCGTCTGCCCCGCGCTGTCGCCCTCCAGCAGACGCACGGTCAGCGACTGTGTTCCCACCATGCGGTCAGGCTCAAGGCTGTCAATCTGCAAATTTTCGTCGTCCACTGACACCACCTCGGCGCGCACATAGGTCAGGCTCTCCGTGTTCACAAAACGGTAGCTGTTATCCGCGTCATAGTGCAGCGACAGTATTCCCGCTACGGTCAGTGCCATTAAAACGAGGCAAATCAGTCTGCCGCGCAGTTGAGCCGTTTCACCATTTTTCTTCATACTAATCTCCAAAAAACTGCTTTAGTCTGCCGCCCCGCGTGTGCGAAGCGGCAGACCGTTTTATTTTGCTTCCGTTACGCCATGTAGCGGAACAGGAATGTAACTATCTGCGCACGGGTGCAGTCGTCGTCGGGGGAGAATGTCGTCTCGCTCGTGCCGAGAGTAATTCCCTGCTGTGCCGCCCACAGCACCGCGCTGCAGTAGTAAGCGCTGCTGCTGACATCGGTGAAGGTACTGTCAGCGCTGTCATCAACCTCCGGAGAGCCTGCCGCGCGATAGAGGAACGTGACTATCTGTGCGCGGGTGCATACGTCGTCGGGGCTGAACGTTGTCTCGCTCGTGCCGAGGGTTATTCCCTGCTGCACTGCCCACAGCACTGCACTGCAGTAGTAGGCATCGCTGTCAACGTCAGTGAAGGGGTTGACTGCGCCGTTCTCGACCTCCGGAGAGCCAGCCGCGCGGTAAAGGAACGTGACAACCTGCGCGCGGGTGCAGCCTATGTTGGGTGAGAACGTAGTGTCGCTCGTGCCGGTGGTAACGCCGTTCTCCACTGCCCAAGCAAGAGCGTCGTAGTAGTAGCCGTCCAGCGCCACGTCTGTCAGGCCAAGCAGCGTTTCCACGGTGCTGTCGGAGACCTCAATGCTAAGCGCCGCCTTGACATCCTCCGCAGTAATCTCGGTGTCGGCAGTCGTGTCGGTTGTCGTCGTGGTCGTAGTCGTGTTGGTGGAGCTGCTGGCGTGGCCGGAGCCGGAGCCGGAGCCGGAGCTGCCGCTGGAGTAGCTCGGCAGCGCGGTGAGCGTCAGAGCCGCGGCCTCAAGGTCGTCGCCCTCGCTGTCGGTGTAAAGCGCGGTGAGCGCCGAGGCCAAGAGGTTGTAGTAGTAAGCCATTGTCTCATTATCGGCTGCCGCCGCGGCCTCGGCGCAGGCAGCTATAATCTTCTGCGTCTTGTAGTCAATCTGCTCGGCTCCGGCGTAGTGGGCCGCGAAGCCCTCGGCAAGCAGCTCGTCCGCCGTGTAGGTCGTGCCGTACAGTGTCACGGAAATTGCCTTGTAGCCGGCGGTCAGACCGAGCAGGCCGTTCATAAGGAACTCGTCCGCATACTCGGCAAAGTTGTCTATGCCCTCGGCCTCGGTCACATGGTCGGTGGTGTAGCTGAACGTGCTGCCGGTGAGGGAGACATAGCGTATCGGGCAGGGGCTGGTGACGAGGGAGCCGGTCTCCACATCGTAGAGCGTGCTGCCGCTGTCCGTCGTCGTCACGGCGACATCCTGAGAGTGGAAGTGGCCGGTGAACACCAAGTTCAGACCCGCATCCGCCAGAGTTGCGGCAACGGTTTCGTAGTCGTCAACAAGGTACTCGGAGAACATCTCCGGCTCAATGTCGGTGTGGGAGACAAGGCCGTGGTGCATCATGCCTATGGGGCGTCTGCCGTCCTGAACGGCGGCTTTTATCTGCGCGAGGACCCAAGTCATGGTCGCGTCGTCTATCTCGCCGCCGGTCTCCTGCGAGGGGTTGTCCTTGTCGTCGTTGTACTTGCAGCTGTCAATGACAATCAGGCGGTAGTCGTCGCCGAGGTTGACGGCGTAGGACAGGGAGTTCGTGTCAACCGCAACTGCCTCGCTGTAGCCGAAGTCGGCGTAAATCGTGCGGAAGTCGTCGGTGTCTATCGTCTCCACTCTCGTGGTGGTGTCGCCGTCGAAGCTGACGGCATTGCTGTTGGATATGTCGTGGTTGCCGTTGATGACGAACACACTGATGCCGGTTTCCGCCTCGAACGCGGTCAGCTTTTCCGCCAGCAGTTCATGGTTCTGGCGCTCTCCGTCCTTAGTGAGGTCGCCGGAAATGAGCAGGTAATCAACGCCGCTCTCCGCTATGGTCGCCAGCGCGGAGTCCAAAATCGCTTCGCTCTCGGCGAGCAGCTTTCTGTCGCCTGCCAGATACGCCTCGAACGCGGAGCCGCTGGCGCCGAGCGTGGTATCATAGAGGTGGTCGTCGGAGATAACCGCTATCTTTACGTCGCCCTCGGGCGGAGTGACGCTCTCGCTCTGCTCATCGCTCTTGTGCAGGGTAAAGGTATCCACAACGGAACCGTCGGTCACGCGGTAGGTCGTCACGGTGAAGCTGTCCTCCGTCACGGTGGCGGTAGAGTAGTTGGCAACCTTTTCCTGATTCTGCACAGCGGTGTAGGTGAACGCTTCGTTTGTGATGTTGTAGAACTTGCTGCCGGAGGCGGAGTTGAAGGTTACGTACACTACGCCGTCGGCATTATAAATGTCGCTCTGCGCGCCGTTCTCGGTGTCCAGCGCCGTCATGCCGTTCGCGCCGCCCATGACGTAGCTGCGGGCATAAACGTGGTCGTGGCCTTGGAGAACGATGTCTATGCCGAGGTCAACGAATATCGGAGCAAGTCCGAGGCGCAGAGCCTCAATATCGCTCTCCGTTACGTGGCTCGCTACGGAGTAAATGGACTTATGGAAGGCGACAACATTCCAAGTGGCGTCGGGGTTGGCTTCCATCGTCTCCTCAAGGAAGGTCTTGTGCTCGGCAATGGAGAGGTTGCTGGAGTTCAGCACCATGAACAGCACGCCGTTATAGGTGAAGTAGTAGTCGCCGTCGCCCTCCTGATTCTCGCCGTACTCCGTGACGTTGGGCATGGAGTAGTGGTCGGTGTAGAGCGCGGAGTTGTCGTTGCCGGCGTCATGGTTGCCGACTATGGTCGCCATTGCTATGCCGCTGAGGCCTGTCGGGGAGAGATACCCGTCATACTCGGCTTCAACATCATCCCCGTTGTTGCCGGAGATGCCCATGGTTTTTAAAATGAGCGCTACATCCGTGGTGTCTTTGGCAAGCTCGACGCTCTGGAGCGCATTTGTAATGTACTCCTCATATCCCGTTCCGCTCATGCCCAGCGCGGTGACGAGATAGGCGATATACTCGCCGTCCGTGCTCTCATCATAGGCTTCTATAGCGGCGGTCAGAGCGGCGCTGTAGCCTGCGTACTCCGAGCTTTCGCCGTAGTATGCGTTGACTTGGTCGCCCATTGAGAACAGAAAGCTATAGGCCGTGCCGTTGGAGAGAATGGTATTAACCGCGGTGTTCCAGCCCACAATGTCGCTGTCGGCATTGCCGCTCGCGCCTATCTGCGGGTCGCCGACAATGGCGAAGCTGAACGTCTTGCCCTCACCGAAAGCGGTGGTAGTGTAGGTGTAGGTCTGGGATACCAGTCCATCTCCGGAGGTAATGGTATAAGTATAATCAGTGGAGGGCTGGAGGTCGGTCACGCTCACGCGGTTGATGTAATAGCCCTCACGAGAGGCCGCGGATATATCAGCGGTGTACTCTTTGCCGCCGAACGTCAGCGTTCCGGCATTGGCGCTGGTGTCGTACCAAACCACGCTGATGCTGTCCTCAGTTGCGCCGATGTTCACAACGAGGTCGGTCGGAGCCCACTCGGCTTCAGCGCCCTTGTGCAGAGTGAAGGTGTCCACAACAGAGCCGTCGGTCACGCGGTAGGTCGTCACGGTGAAGCTGTCCTCCGTCACGGTGGCGGTAGAGTAGTTGGCAACCTTTTCCTGATTCTGCACAGCGGTGTAGGTGAACGCTTCGTTTGTGATGTTGTAGAACTTGCTGCCGGAGGCGGAGTTGAAGGTCACGTACACTACGCCGTCGGCGTTGTAGATGTCGGTTTCCGCCTCGTCAGTTACCTGTGCTTCCATGCCGGTCGTGCCGCCCATAACGTAGCTGCGGGCGTAAACGTGGTCGTGGCCTTGCAGCACAAGGTCTATGCCGAGGTCTGCGAATATCGGGGAAAGTCCGTTGCGCAGAGTTTCTATGTCGCTCTCCGTGACGTGGCTCGCTACCGAGTAAATGGACTTATGGAAGGCAACCACCGTCCAGTTGACGTCGGGGTTAGCCTCTATTGTCTTTTCCATGAACTCCTTGTGCTCGGCAATGGACTCGTTGCTGGAGTTCAGGACCATGAACAGCACGCCGTTGTAGGTGAAGTAGTAGTCAGCCGCGCCGTCGGAATCGACTGTGGCCGCAGCATCGCCGAGATAACCCGCGCTGTAGTTGTCGTTGAGCGCCTTGCCGTAATCGGAGACATTCGGCATTGCGAAGTGGTCGGAATAAGCCGTGGTGTTGCCGCCCGCGTCGTGGTTGCCGACTATAGTCGCCATTGCTATGCCGCTGAGACCTGCGGCGCTCAGATAACCGTCATACTCGCTCTCAACCGCCGCGCTGTTGCTGGCGTCGGCCTTGTAGTAGGAGTTGACTTGGTCGCCCATTGAGAACAGGAAGCTGTAGCTCGTGCCGTCAGAGAGCATGGCCTCGACAGCCGCTGCCCAGCCCTCGGTGTCGCTGTCGGCATTGCCGCTCGCGCCAATCTGCGGGTCGCCGACGATGGCAAAGCTGAATTCCTCGCCGTCGCCGAAAGCGGCGGTTGTGTAAGTATAAGTCTCGGAATTCTCGCCGTCGCCGGAGGTAATGGTGTATCTGTAGTCTGTCTCCGCGGTGAGGCCGGAGAGCGTCACGCGGTTGACGTAATAGCCCTCGCGCTGCGCCGCGGAAACGCTTGCCGTGTAATCGGTTCCGCCGAATGTCAGCGTTCCGGCATTGGCGCTGGTGTCATACCAAACCACGCTGATGCTGTCCTCTGTCGCGCCGATGTTCACAACGAGGTCGGTCGGAGCCCATTTATCTGCGCCGGTTATATTGGTAATGCGTCCGGCGCCGGTGCTGCTCTCATAATCCAACAGATAGCCCTCATAGGCAGCGAGGGGGCTGTTTTCGGTGGAAACGTCGGCATAGCCGTTGCCGTCGCTGTCCGCGAAGGACTGGAGGTAGGCAGCCAGCGCGAGGTAATCCTCGGTAATATAGTCCTTAACAAGCACGCTGTCGCCAAACATATCAAAGCCGTCGCCGCAGTCGCGGAGCGTGTAGTTTGTGCCCGCGATTGTGTAGGTCTTGTCAAGCTCCAGCGCCTCATACTCGCCTGTTTCCTTGTTGTAAATCTTAACATTAGTAACGCGGTAGTCGCCGGTGGGAGCGCCTGTCCAGACGCTCTTGTCGTCTACCTGCACGGTATTGGCTATGCTGGTATCTATTTCATAGCTGGCTCCGGCAATCTGCAGGAACCCGCCGCACTCGGCGTCGGGCGTGAAGCGCGCGCCGAACTCCAGCGCGTCCAGAATGGACTGTCCGCTGACCTCGACGACGCACAGCACGTTGCCGAAGGTATTCACCGTCTTGCAGCTGAGGTATGTCCAATCGCCCGCATCTATGCTGGCGCGGACACCGCCGCCGTTCATAACGGCCAAGTCGCAGTCCAAGCCCTCTTTTTCGTTGATGTACCAATAATAAGCGTCTGCGTTCAAGTCGCCCATATTGGTCTCGCTCTTGCGTACTGCGCGGCTGCCGGTGTCTTCGTAATACACCGTGAAGTCAATGTCGGTCTCGGCAATCTTCTCGCCGAGCTGTTCGTCAACATCGGCAATCCAAGCCTCTTCAATGGCCTCGACCTCCGCGTTCTTTTCAACGTCTGCAAGGTCATCGGCATCGAGCAGCTCGGTAGTGATTGTTCCGTCCTCGGAGATAGTCATTTGACCGAGAGCTTTGAAGTAAGAACCGGTCTGCGTCAGGACAACAGCGTTGCCGTCCTTGTCCGCTATGGTTTTCATTTCAACGGTGCTGTGGGAATGGCCGTCGATAAAGGCGTCAAGGCCGGTGGTGTTGGCAATGACCTCCTCGCTTGTCCAAGGAGAGGAGCTTGCCGCGTCGCCAAGGTGGCCAAGCGCGATAACATAGTCGGCCTCTTCGGAGGCGGCGTCTATGGCTTTTTGAACATACTCGTAAAGCTCTTCGCCGTCCTCGCCGCCCGCGATACCGTAAATGTAGTTTCCGTCATTATCCTGAAAATATTTCGGTGTGGATTTCGTAAAGCTCTCCGGCGTTGTAATGCCCACGAAGGCAATCGAAATGCCGTTCACTTCAAAAACCTTGTAAGCGTCCAGCACCAAATCACCGGCAACTCCGTTTGATTCATGGTAGAAGTTGCAGGAGACATAGGGGAAGTCCGCCCACTCAATGGCGTTCATTGCGCCGTCCATGCCGTAGTCAAACTCATGGTTGCCCAGCGTGGCAAGGTCATAGCCCGCGGCGTTCATCAGCTCTATTATAGTTTGACCGTTATCCATTCCGCCGTATGCTGTGCCCTGCACATGGTCGCCTGCGTCAACCAGCAGAACATTTTCCAGCGTGTCACGATAACCGGCTGCGAGGGAGTAGGTAATGTCCTCGTCAATATAGGTATGTACGTCGTTTGTGTACAAAATAGTGGCAGCTGTCGCGGAAGCCTCGCCGCTTTCCGTGTCCTCGCCCTCACTGCTCTCAGCGGCGGAGGTGATTGTCACCGTCAGGTCGGAAGAAATCTTGGTGATGCGCCAGATGTCGGCGGCGCCTGTTTCGTCCTCGCCCTTGCAGTTGTTGTAACCGGTCTCAGGGTCAACTTCGATTGTATAGGTGTAGCCCTCGTCCGCGTTCACCTTGAAGTTGACCTGTCCGTCGCCGGAGTTGTCAATTTCGGTTGAACCCTTGCCGCGCACATACGCGGAGGTCACATCTGTTTCGTCTGCTGTTTCATAATTGTCTTTCGAGTAGTAGAGGTCAACCGTGGTATGCTCGTCGGTTTCAAATGTAACGACGAGGTTCTCCGCGGTCTCACTATCCGTCTGCGTTTCGTCAGCCGCCAGCGAGGTAGGCAGCATCGAGAAGCACATCAGGATTGCCAGAAGCATTGCAATTCCTCTTCTTTTTGCGTTCATCTGTTTTTCCCTTTCAAAAAATAATCTATATGGCACGGCCTAACGCAGCTCGGCCGCCGCCATACGTTTTAAGTTTAATTTTCGGGTGTAAAAATTGTTATCAGCACTTTGTAAAATGTAAGTACAATAAAATCCGCCCCTTCCCTCGCCCGTATCATCACTTCCCACAAAAATCATCAACCGTTTTTGCGCGTATCGCTGAAATAATACATTTTGGTATACAATCTCTTGACAAGCGCCGATTCGCGGAGTATAGTTGCATTAAGAATTGTTGATAGGTTGGCGAGCGAACTCGCAAATTTTTTCGGCGTCGATTGTATACAATGTTGTATCCGTATCTTTCCGTTCCATATTGCGCAGTGGTACTGATGAAAACGAGACGGATAAGCACAGGCAAAACATTTGACTTGGGAGGCGTGGCTTATAGGAAATTTCAATTCGGCATCCATTTCGCTTTATCCCCACTATATCTCTTAAACAGGAGGAGTACAAATGGTAGCAATACTAATCTGCGTTGCTTATTTCGCATTTTTCAGTATTCTCTTCGGCTTTATCGCCAAAAAGAGAATGAAAACAGGAGAAGACTTCTTTGTCGCCAAAGGACAGCTCGGCTGGTTCGCCGTTATGTGTACCTTCGTTCTCGCGCCCTTGGGCGGCGGCCACACCACCTCGCTCATCGAGCAGGCCGGCATGGGCGTCGGCGTTCTCTGGTGGAGCATACTTGCGGGCGGCGTGTTCGTCCCCGTGTTCCTCTACTGGTTCGGCCCTTGGTTCAGAAAGCTCAAGGTGGACACGTTCCCGCAGGCTCTGGGCAAGGTGTTCGGACCGAAGATAAAGATTGTCAACACCTCTCTGGCTCCCGCAGGCTGGCTCGGCATCGCCATGAGCGAGCTGCTCGGCACTTCAACCGTCATCTACTGCCTCAGCGGAGGCAACCTGCCCTATGCTCCCTACTGCATACTTCTGGCCGGTCTTATAATGGTTATATACATACTTCTGGCCGGTATGCTGCAAGCGGCGCTGATGAACATTATAAACGCCGTCGTCCTGATAGTCGGCTCGTTCGTCGCCGTTATTTATGTAGGCAACCATCTTGACGGCGGATACGCAAGTATTCAGGCCGTGTACGAGGCCGCGGGCAACACCGCCGCCACCAACCTCTTCAGCTTCTCCCCCAGCATAGTTTTCGGCGTGGCGATTCCCGTCGTTGTGCTGCACGTTCTCTCCGTCGCCAGCGAGCACGCCATGTACCAGCCCATGCTGGCGGCCAAGAGCGACAAGGATATCCGCAGAGGCGCCTTCGTCGGCGGTCTGTTCAACACCGTCGCGGCGTTCCCGTGGGTCATACTCGGCGTCACCGCTCTCGCCATCCCCAGCGTTGTCGAGGCCATTGCCGAAAACAGCCGCCTTTCCGTTGCGGAGCTCTGTCTGCAAATGATGCCCTCTTGGATGATAGGCGTAACAATGGTCGCACTGCTCTGCGCGCTCATCTCCACCGGCTCCGGCATGATTCTGGCCGTCGCCCACGTCCTCACCGACGACATCATAAAGCCCCTGTCCGGCAAGCAGCACACAGAGAAATATAACATCTGGCTCGGACGCATTGTCGTTATAGTCGTCACCGTCATGGCCACGTTCGGCGCGCTGCAGGTCACCAACATTATGGCCATGTTCTTCTGGTGCTTCTCGCTGAGTATGCCGATATTCGTCAACTATCTCATCGGAATGTGCTGGAAAATAAACCGCAAGGCGGCGTGGATTAACCTCATTGCCACAACTGTTGTGAACTTCTGGTGGACGTTCGCCTGCCCCGCTTGGTGCCCCGACTACTTCACCAGCCCGTTCTATCCCGTTGCCGTCGTGACAATAGGACTTGGCATAATTCTCAATCTGGCAATGCCGGGCGAGACCGGTATGCTCAAGCAAATAAAGCTGCAAAAGCAAGCCGAAAAGGCCGCCAAGGCAGCATCGGCAGGCTGATTGCCCTGTGCGTATGAAGGAGGAATAAGCTATGTCATGGGTAACTATTACGTTAATTGAAATCCTTGTAATTTCCTTTGTGCTGAACCTTATTGTTTTTGCAATATTCAAGCTGACACACAACGAAGAAGACGACGAATAGGAGGAATAGTTCATGGGTATTGATATTTTTCTTGCGGTCTATCTTTTAGGCGTTATAGTAGTTTTGTGCGTACTGTCCATTATTGCCTACAAACGGCAGGTGGAACGCGGCGAAATTAAGGACGAAACCATCACCAAACACGGAGGTAAAAAATGAAGCGTTTTGACCTTACAGGAAAAGCAATTATAGTCACCGGCGCGGCCGGAGGCTTTGGCACTGAGCTTGTTAAAATTCTTGCCGAGCACGGCGCCGACGTGGCGGCGCTCGATATGAGAGAGCCTGCTTACTGCGCGGACATCGAGGCGCAGTACGGCGTGCGCTGTATCCCCGCCGTGTGCAACATATGCAGCATGGACGAGGTCACCGCCGCGGTGGACAAGGTTCTGGCGGCTTTCGGCAGAATAGACGGACTTGTCAACAACGCCGGTCTCTACGGCGGGCTGACAATGGGCCCGTTCCAAGACCTTGACCCCGACGAGTGGGACAAGGTGTTCAGCGTGAACGTCAAGGGCACATGGCAGATGACAAAGGGCGTTGTGCCGCAGATGATTGCCCAGCAGAGCGGCTCTATCGTCAACATCTCCTCCTGCTCCATTTTGCAGGGTGTCCCGGGGCTGTGCCACTATGTCGCCTCCAAGGGCGCAGTGTGGGCGATGACGCGCACGATGGCAAACGAGCTGGGAGCTTATAATATCCGCGTAAACTCTGTCACGCCGGGCTATGCTCTCACCGACGCTTCAAAGCAGTTAGCGGGCTCTCCGGAGGACTTGAAGCAGAACTCCGAGCGCAACATCAATGACCGCGCCATTCGCCGCGGCATGATGGCGGACGACGTTGTGGGCGCGATTGCCTTCCTCGTCACCGACGCCAGCAGCTTCATCAGCGGCCAGAACATAAATGTTGACGGCGGCTCAATTCACTATTAAAATATTAAAATATAATATAAACATATTATATCCCCCTACTTTGACCCCGTCCCGCCTATCACTCTCGGGGCGGGGTCACGCGAAAATTCAGACGCCGACAGGCATGGAGGTTTTTATGAGGGCATACACCAAACAATACATAAACGGTCAGTGGGTCGAAGGCTCCGGCGAGTCGGTGCTGACAAACTACAACGCCTACACCGGCGAAGCGCTCTACAGCTACCGCAGCGCCTCCCCCGCGGACGTTGACGCCGCTTACGAGGCCGCGGAGGCCGCCCAGAAGCAGTGGGGCAAGCTCCGTCCCGACGAGCAGCAGGCCGTGCTCGAGCGCCTGCTGGAGGCCTTCGATTACTACAAAGACGACATCTTCGACGTACTCTCCACCGAAGCCGGCTGCACAGTCGCCAAGTGCGCCTATGAGTACGCAACCTGCAAGGACTTTGTCAAGGAGGTCATGTCCTTTCCCCATATGATGGAAGGCAAAATACAGCCGTCCGTCACCCCCGGCAAGGCCAATTACGTATTCAAAATGCCCAAGGGCGTGATTGGCGTTATCGCGCCGTGGAACGTACCGCTCGTGCTGGCAATACGCAGCGTGCTGCCCGCGATAGCCACCGGCAACGCCGTTGTGCTCAAGCCGGCATCCAACACCCCCGGCTCGGCCTTTCTCCTTGCGGAAATATTTGAGCGCGCCGGACTCCCCGCCGGACTTTTCAACGTCATTGCGGGGCGCGGCAGCGAGATTGGCGACTACTTCGTAACTCACCCCATTCCGCGGCTCATCTCCTTCACCGGCTCCACCGAGGTTGGCCGGCGCATAGGCGAGCTGGCCTGCGGTCACCTGAAGGACGTTTCGCTGGAGCTCGGCGGCAACAACGTCATGCTCGTGCTCGCCGACGCTGACATCAAGCGTGCGGCGGCGGCAGCCAAGTTCGGAGGCTACTTCAACCAAGGGCAGGTCTGCATGGGCATAAACCGCGTCATTTGCGTCAAGGAGGTTTACGCCGACTTCATCGAGGCGCTGAAAGCGGAGCTGAAGGACGTAAAGGTCGGCGACCCGCGCGACCCGGAAGTGTTCGTTGGCCCCATTATTGACGATATTCAGCGCCGCCACGTTGAGGACTGCATAGCCGGCTCCATAGCGGCGGGCTGCACCGTGGCGCTGGAGGGCAAGACGGTGGGCAACTGCATCTATCCGTGGATACTCTCCGATGTGACAATGGATATGCCGACAGCAAACTGCGAGGTCTTCGGCCCCGTTGTCAGCGTGATACGCGCCAAGGACGAGGACGACGCCATAGCCATAGCCAACGACACGGACTACGGCCTTTCCGGCAGCGTTTTCACGCGCGACCTCTACCACGGCATACAGGTCGCCAAGCGCATCGACACCGGCATGGTACACGTCAACGACCAGTCGATAAATGACGAACCAAACGTGATGTTCGGCGGCGTGAAGCAGTCCGGCATAGGCCGCTTCAACGGCAAGTGGGTCATAGACAAGTTCACCACCGACCACTGGATAAGCGTTCAGGAGGAATATCGGTTCTGAGGCTTTGCGCTTCCCAAAAATTTTGTATGTAAATATCGGCACGCCCGATGGTGCGGTTTTATGAAAAAAACACACCTCTCGGGCGTGCTTTTGCGTCAAGTACATTCAATCCCCCAGCGCCTGTCTGAGCTTATCCAGCGCTTTTTTCTCGATACGTGAAACATAGCTGCGGCTTATTCCGCAGCGCTGGGCGGTCTCGCGCTGGGTAAGCGGGCTGCCTCCGACAAGGCCGTAGCGCAGCTTTATTATCTCCGCCTCGCGCGGCTCCAGCACACTGTCCACACACCGCCGCACCCGCTCCGCCGCCTCCTGTACGCTGAGCTGCTCAAGCATATCCTCGTCGTCGGCAAGAACGTCCATAATTGAAAGGCTGCTGCCGTCCGCGTCGGTGTCCAGCGCCTCCGACAGGCTGACGTCTCCGGCAGACTTTTTCTGGCTGCGGAAGTGCATGAGGATTTCATTTTCAATGCACCTGCTCGCATACGTGGCAAGGTGGACGTTTTTGTCGGGGCGATATGTAGAAACTCCCTTTATGAGGCCGATTGTGCCTATGGATATCAAATCCTCCTGCTCTGAGGCCGAGGTGTAATATTTTTTCATTATGTGCGCCACAAGCCGCAGATTGTGCTCGATGAGCTTGTTCCGCGCTTCCATGTCGCCGCCGTCCACCCACCGGCTAACATACTCCCGCTCCTCCGCCGCGGAGAGCGGCCGCGGAAAAGAACCCGACTGCCCGTTCCCCAGCCGCAGCGTGAAAAAGGCGTGCGCAAGAAAGAGCATGAACGCTGTGCTAAGCATATTTTTACCTCCGAAAAATCGTTCTCTTTCATTATATTCCGCCGCAGCCCGTCCTGATTTTTAAACTTCGGATTAGCGCAGTACGGGATTTTCATTAACCCCCGCTTTACCCCGCTCTTTGTTTGTTGAAAACTCTGTGGAAAGTATGTGGATAATCTGTTGAAAAGCTGTTGATAATAATTTACCGACATTTTACAGGCCGATTTTCTTGAAATTTTGCGCTGAAAACCCCTTGACAATTCGCGCGTTTTCACGTAATCGTAAGTACAGATAAAAATGCCGCCCGCGAAAATAAACGCGAACGGCGGAAAACGAGGAGAAAACAAATGATTATTAAAATATTTCGGCGGAAAGCGCGGGAAAACCGCAGGAAACTAAAATCTTTCCGCACGGCAGCATGGCAGCAGTTTACAGCAATCATACGCTTTTCAACAGCTCAGCATATGGCAGCCGCGCATTACACGCCCAAATCCGAAAACGCCGCCCGCCGCAGGCGTTTCAGCGATTACCTGCCGCTCTCCCGCTCTCTCAAACCGCGCCGATTCCCAAGCAAGAAATTGCCTGACGCAAAAAACGCCGCACAAAAACCTAAGTCTAACCTTATAAAAATAAAGCTAAGACTATAACTATAGATAAAGCTAAAACTATAAATAAAACTAAAGCTATGGCTATAAGTAAATAAATCACTCGAATAAAACTACGCGCTCCGACTTAAATCGGTGCTTAGTTTACTCCCACTTTGTTGCGCTTTCCTCTTCCTCCCAGTACCCCGACATCTGCCAGAGGCGGCCGTTGGTGGCTTCGGCCCATGTGTAGTCTATCATGTACTCGCCGCGGTAGGAGTCCAGCGCGGCGGCGGCGCCGTTTAGGAACTCGTAGTAGTCGCACCAGACCGCGGCGGTGTTCAGCGCCTTCTGGCGGCGGTTGGAGAACAGGATATAGCTCACGCCGCTGCGCGCGAGGGTCTGCTGGAGCACGGAGGACGCCTTGCGGTAAATGGACTTGCGCTGCTCCGTCACCGGCGAATCCGGCCAGAAGCGCTCCAAAAAATGCTCGCGCGTCATCACCGCGCCCTGACAGTCCACCAGCATTGCCAGCATCTCCTTGGCCCTGCGGTTGGGGAAAAACAGGGGCTTGCTGTCCACATAAACGTCGAAGTGGCCGAATGTGCGTATTACAACCTCGCGCTCCGTCTCCTTGCGCTCTATAATCGGCGGCTCCGGATTGGACGCGGACGGCGAGCCACGGCGCGAGGCACGCTCGGCAAGAGAGACATAGTGGCGCAGCTTCTTCGTGTCCGCGGGGCGGCGCAGATAGCCGAAGGCCTCGGTTTCGTAGACCTCCTCCGCCTCCACCGCCTCGTCGGAGAGATAGATAACCCGCGTCTGCGGCACTAATTTTTTCACTAACTTGCCCAGCATGGGGCCGTCTATGCCTGTCATGCACCACGAGATGAGCGCTAAATCCACGCTGTGCGACTGCAGGTACTCCAAGCCCTCCAGCGCGTCGGTGAACTCCGCCGCCACAGGCAGACCGCTCTCGCGGCAGAGACGGCTTGTCTCCCGCATAAGTTCCTCGCTCTGCTCAATTATTACACATTCCATACCCAACACTCACTGCAAAATTTAATTTCTAATCTATTCTGCCAATTCTGTTTAATCCACAATATGCACGTCATACTTGCGCTGCTCGTTGCCCTGACGCACTCCGGCCATGTAGCTGCCCTCCTCGCTCTCGGCGGGGCGGGACTGCGGCTGCGGGGCGCGGGGCGGGACAACCTGATTCAGCGTTATTGACCCCAGCGCCAGCGTGTCCACCGCCAAATATGTCGAATTGAGCGGATTTTGCAGAAAGAAGCCGTCTATGGACGCGGGGGTGGACAGGCCGATGCAGCTGTGCCAATCCTCTGCCGCCGCTGCCGCTGCCTGCGTCGGCGCGGCGCTCGGCACAGTGGACGCGGGCGCGGGTGCTGACGGTGCGGCAGCGCGCTCCGTCGGCTTGGGCGCGGGCCTGCTCGGCTGGGCGGCGGGCTGCGCGGTCTCCCCGTGGGGCATCTTGTTCTCGCCGGTCCTGCGGCGCTTGAAGATTGACGGCAGACGCGCCTTTTTGCTCTGCTCGTACTTATCCCAGTCGGCGCGCACCTGCTCTATGGCGCTGGTGTTGTCCAGCCCGTCGGCGCGCTGCCAGCGGTCAACGTCGTACTCGTCGGCGGTCTGCGTCTGCTCCGTCTGCTGGGCGCTCTGGCCGCGGTTCATTCCACCCATGCCGCCCATGCCCATTCCGCCGCCGCCCATGCCGCCGCGGCCGCCGAACATATTCATAAGCTGGCCTAAGCCGCCCATTCCTCCCATTCCTCCGGGCATAAATTATCAGTCCTTTCTTTGATATTCCGGTATGTTGAAAAAATCATAAAATTATAATCTGAACCACTTGACAATATATTTCACACCCAGCCTGCGGCGGCAGTTGGCGTGGAAGCGGCTGCAAAAGCTCTCCAGCGCGCTGTTGTCCTCCGTCGTCAGGGGCAGACCGCCGTAGCAGGTGCGGACAAATATCTCCGTCACACCGTTCCAGTCGGCGCCCTCGGCAGTCAGGAACCGCGTCTGCTCGCTCACGCGCTCGGCGTACTCGTAAGGAGTGTCCGTGCCGCGCGCCGGAACGCCCAGCAGCGGGAACTTTTTCGTGAACCAGCCGTAGAGGTACACGGCTCGCCCCTCCGCGCCTAACTTTTCCAAGCGGCGGAACCAGTTTTTGCGCCGGTAGTATACGAGCGCCGCTGCGGCTATTATAACCGCCAGAAAGCCCACAGCCGTCAGCGTCACGCCGAGCGTCGTCGGCCTGTCGTAAGTGACCGCCGTGCCCTGCTCCCTCTCGTCGGCTTCAAGATAGGCCGAGCTCTCCGAGTCGTCGGCGGCGTCCCCGCCCTCGCTGCGGCGGTTCTCGCTCTCGTCGGGGAGCGTTTCGTCGTCGCCGGTCTGGCTGGTGAGGCGCTGGAAGTCCTCATCCTCCTCATTCGAGTAGGCGTCAAAGTCCATAACGTGGACTGTCTGGGATATGCCGAGCGTTTCCAGCACCTCAAGGGACATGATGCGCGTTATGAGGTGTGCCTCGCGGGTCGGCGGGTCGAGCGGGCGCACTATGCCCCACCAAATGCCGCCCGCCGTGGCCATTGCCAGCGTCATCAATGCCATTGAGCAGGCCAAGACGGAGGTGAAGGCATTCTTCACCGTGCTGGTGCGCAGCACGCTCACGCGGTAACGCTTGTAGAGGTACATCGTGCCGCTGCTCCAGAGGAACACAACCAGCCCCACGGGGTAGCAGACGTATTGCAGCAGCGAGAGCATTGCCAGTATGAGCGCGCCCAGCACGAACAGCACCGCGCTGCCCCAGAGCGTGCGCGTCAGCAGGAACACCGCAAGAGCGCCCAGCAGCGTGGCGAAGTACCACCAGCCGCCGTTGGCCTCGGCGTCCTCCCCCGCCAGCGACAGCAGCCCCGTCATTTGCAGCGCCACGATGCTGAGCGCCACAATGAGCACGCCGACAAGCACGCCCGTCACGGCGGCGCGGCGGCTGTAGGCGGCGAGCATGAGGCCTAAATCCAGCGCCGCGGTCACGGCCACGAGCCGCAGCCAGTCCGCCGAGAGCGCGGCGGGCAGGTAAAAGCCCTGATAGACGTTTATCATCAGCCCCGCCGTTATCGCAAGGCAGAGGATATAGTCCGGCAGGCTGTGCTTTGCGTAGTTTTTAAATTCCATTGCCCGCCTCCATTATTGCAGCTCCTCGGCCGAGGTGAGGACGAAGTAACTGATTCCCAGCTCGTCCAGCAGGTGCAGCGGCTGCAGGAGAGCATCGCGCTCGCGTCCGTAGGCGTCGCGCGGCAGCACGAAGAAGAGCGCCGGAGTGCGCCTGCCGAGCTTGATGTCGCCCAGCAGCTTGACCGTGCTCTCCGAGACGCGCGAGGTGCAGAGCACCACGTTGCTGCGGGCGTAGAGCGCGCGGCCGCTGCGTATCAGCAGCTGCTCCACGGGGTAGTCCTCCGCGCGCCTCACCAGCGGCGGCAGCAGCGAGGGCAGAGAGTCAAACAGAGCGCTGTCGCGCACCTCCAGCCGCTGCTCCGCGCCGCGGCGGTCGAAGAAGTTGAGGTCATTTTCCAGTCCGCGGCTTATCGCCCTATTGCAGACCGCCGCCGCCGTCTCCACCAGCGCGTCATACAGGCACATTCCCGTCTCGCCGGTGCAGTCGGGGGCGCACAAGTCGAGTATGACCGTGACGCCTGTGCTGCCGAACGTCTCCATTTGGCGCGTCAAAAAGCCTTCTGTGTGCGCGGAGAGCTTCCAGTGGATGTTCTTTATCGGGTCGCCGACGGCGTACTCGCGCACTCCCGTGTAGTCCGCACCGTCCAGCGTGGAGCTGGTGCGCGCGCGGCTGTCCTCGGTTGTCACCTGCTGCGAGAGATTGAGCGACTCCAGCTCCCAGATGCGCGGCGTGACCTCAACAATATGCTCCGCGCCGCCGGGCAGCGTGCGGCTTAAAACGCCGAGGGGACCGAAAACCGTTACCTTGTCCAGTCCCACGCTGTAGCGTCCGAGATGGTCGAAGCGCGCGTCGAAGGTGAAAACGCGCTTTTCCCGCGGCGCAAGCGTTATAACGGTGGATGTGCCGCCGTCGCGCCCGCCGTAGAGGTCGGTCATAAAAAAGCTCAGTTCCACGCGCGGGCAGGCCAGCAGACAGCGGTTTTCCACCTCCACGCGAAACTCCATTGCCGTCCCGCGCATACAGCTTGAGAGCAGCGACTTATCCTGCGCGCCCACGCTGCGCCCCAGCACGGCGAGATAGCCGAGCGAGAGAAGCGAGACTATGAGCAGCGTCAGAATCGGCAGATAGCCGTAGATGTTATTCATATACACGGCGGGCAGCAGCGTGAACAAAAACGCCAGCAGCCAAAGCGCGGCGCGGCGCGAGGCTTTGCAAAAGCGCTTTACGGCTGCCGCCGCCGCGCGCAGCTTCGCCCTCAAGCCCAGCTCTCCCCTGCCGGAACGAGCACGCTGTCCAGCACAAAGCGCACGACGCCGACGGCGGTTTTCTTCGCCAGCTTGGCCTCGTGGCTCAGCGTGAGGCGGTGCGCCAAAACGTGCGGCGCCAGATACTTGATGTCGTCGGGCAGCACGTAGGCTCTGCCGTGCAGCAGCGCGTAGGCGCGGGCGGCGTTATGCAGGGCGATGCCGCCGCGCGGCGAGCTGCCGAGCACGGTGTCCGCGCTGCTGCGCGTGGACTGCACAATCTCCGCAATGTAGCGCGCCAGCGCGGGGGCGACGTAGACGCGCTCGGCGCTGTCAGTTAGCTCCAGCACCTCCGCGCGGCTGATGACCGGCGAGAGGTTGTGCTTTCTGCGGCGGGGCATGACGAGCACCTGCGCCTCCTCGTCCAGCGTGGGATAGCCCATAGAGAGCTTGAGCATAAAGCGGTCAAGCTGCGCCTCGGGCAGCGGGTAGGTGCCGAAGGACTCGACAGGGTTCTGCGTCGCCAGCACCAGAAACGGCTGCTCTAACTCGTAGGTGTGCGAGTCCACGGTGACCTGCCGCTCCTCCATGGCCTCCAAAAGGCTGGCCTGCGTCTTGGCGGAGGCGCGGTTAATCTCGTCGGCCAGCACGAGGTTGCTCATCACGCCGCCGGCGCGGAACTCGAACTCGCCGCTCTTCTGGTTGTAGATAGAAAAGCCCGTTACGTCGGATGGCATGAGGTCGGGCGTGAACTGTATGCGCTTGAACTCGCAGTCCACGCTCTTGGCTACGGCGGAGACAAGACTGGTCTTGCCCACGCCCGGCACGTCCTCAATCAGCACATGGCCGCCCGCCACGAGCGCCGTTAAAACAAGCTCCACGGCCTCGCGCTTGCCTATTATCACGCTCTCGACGTTTTCTATTACCGCGCCTAACTTTTCACCCGCGGCCTTGGCCTCGGCTTCGGTCAGGCGTTCACTGCTCGCACTTGACATTGTCTCTCGCTCCCAGCTCCGCAATGGAGGTCGCCAGCCCCGCAAGGCTCTGAATCTCCGACGGAATGATAATCTTTGTCGCCTTGCCGTCCGCGGCCTTGGCGAAGGCCTCCAAGCCCTTGAGCTGCAGCACCTCGGGGCCGGGCTTTTTCTCGTTCAGGAACTCAATGCCGTCGGCGTTGGCCTGCTGAATGGTGCGTATGGCCTTGGCGTGACCCTCGGCCTCGCGTATGGACGCCTCGCGCGCGGCGTCGGCGCGCAGTATGGCCGCCTCCTTTTCCGCCTCGGCGCGCAGTATTGCCGACTGCTTTTCCGCCTCGGCCTGAAGTATAGCGGACTGCTTTTTGCCCTCGGCCACAAGTATGGTGGACTTCTTTTCGCCCTCGGCAATGAGTATGGCCTCGCGGCGTTCACGCTCGGCCTTCATCTGCTTTTCCATAGCGTCCTGAATGGCGGCGGGCGGGGTTATGTTCTTCAGCTCCACGCGGTTGACCTTTATGCCCCAAGAGGCGGCGGCGTGGTCGAGCGCTGCCTGAATCTGGCTGTTTATCGTCTCGCGCGAGGTCAGCGTCTCGTCCAGCTCCAGCTCGCCGATGACGTTTCTCAGCGTGGTGGCGGTGAGGTTTTCAATGGCCATCATGGGGTTTTCCACGCCGTAGGCGTACTGGCGCGGGTCAAAGACCTGAAAGAACACAACGGTGTCGATACGCATGGTGACGTTGTCCTTGGTGATGACCGGCTGGGGCGGGAAGTCCGCAACCTGCTCCTTGAGCGAGACCTTGTGCGCAATGCGGTCAATGTAGGGTATGCGTACATGCAGCCCCGCGAGCCACGTTGTGCGGTACTTGCCGAAGCGCTCGATGACATAGGCGCTGGCCTGCGGCACAATGCGCAGGGCGATTATCACAAGGGCTATAATAATCACGGCTATGGCGATGCGAATGATTGTTCCTGTCATAGATTTTTGTCTCCTTTTGCTTGTTGTGGGTCTGTGCGATTTATTTAAGCGGCGGTGAGCCGTTCGTTTTTCCTGTCAGTCCAAAAGCGGCGAGCACATGCGCACCAGACGGTTATGCGTGTCGAAAAACTCTATTATCTTCACGTCCACGCCGTAGGCCGAGCGCATATTCTCCTGCGTTATGACCTCGGCGGCAAAGCCGTACACCAGCGGCGCGCCCCGCCGCAGCAGCGCCACGGTGGATTCGCACATGAACGCTTGGTCGGGCGAGTGGGTTGTCATGATAATGCCGAAGCCCTTGTCGCGCAGGGAGCGTATTTTGCTCATAACGCGCACCATGTTGCCGTAGTCAAGGCTGGCGGTGGGCTCGTCCATAACCAGCAGCTCAGGCTCCTGCGCCAGCGCGCGGGCTATCATAACAAGCTGCCTCTCGCCGCCGGAGATGTCCGTATAAACCGTGTCGCGCAGGTGGGTTATGCCCATATCCGCCATCGCTGCCTCCGCTATCTCGAAGTCCATTTCCGAGGGCTGGCCGAAGTAGCCGACGGTGTTTATCCGCCCCAGCAGCACCACGTCCTTCACGCGGTAGGGAAACGGCGGGTTATGGAACTGCGAGACGTAGGCCATGCTGTGCGCCAAGCGCCGCGACGACCAGTGGGAGATGTCCTCGCCGTTCATGCGCACCGTGCCGCTCAGGGGCTTCAATAAGCCCAGCACGGTCTTGAACAGCGTTGTCTTGCCCACGCCGTTGGGACCCAGCAGGCAGCATATCTCCCCCGCCTCGACGGAAAAATTCACATCCCGCAGCACGGGCGCGCCCGCGGTGTAGCCGCATTCTACATTTTTTACCTCTAATTTCATTCCCAGCCCCTCCGCTGTCTCAGCATTGCCCAAATCAGAACCGGCACAGTGAGCAGACTGATGATACTGCCGATTGGTACCTCGTACTCCTCAAAAACTATCATGCGCTGAATTATCTCCGAGAGCAGCATAAGCAGCGCCCCGCAGACGGCGCTCGACCAGAACAGCTTGCGGAAATCCGCGCCGAACAGATAGCGGCACAGGTGCGGCACCATCAGCGCCAGCATACCCACGTTGCCGCAGTGTATCATGGCCGTGGTCGTCAGCAGCGCGCCCGCCACAAGGCCGTAAACGCGCATAGCCCCCGGACGCACGCCCATTGCGCTCGCGTCACCGTCCTCAAAGCTGATTGCGTTGTAGCTGAAACGCATCAGGTAGACCGGCAGCAGCAGCGCGAGCGACACGGCGCACATTATAGCGAGGTTGGAAAACTGGTTGTAGATGTTGTAGGAGTTCTCGGAGTACTCCTGAAACAGCACCAGCGTCTCGGTGTCCATTTCCGTGCGCACGTAGTTGACAACCGTGTTTATCATGCGGTTTATGACCGTGCCGACTATCAGCATATCGGCGACCGAGGCGTGCTTGCCGCCCGCTAACTTGCCGCCCAGCAGGACAATGAGCAAAATGGCCGCCGCGATGCCGTAGTTATAGAGATAGCGCGTTGTCGTCAAGCTGTAAACCGACGTGCCGTAGATGAGCACCAGCAGCAGCTGGGCGAGGTTGACGCCCGAGGAGACGCCCAGCATGGTCGGCACGGCCATGGGGTTGCGCATGGAGGCTTGGTAAACCGTGCCCGAGAGCGCCAGAACCGCGCCGCCCGCCATCAGCAGCA
The DNA here is from genome assembly GCA_021202845.1 of Oscillospiraceae bacterium. Taxonomy (GTDB): domain Bacteria; phylum Bacillota; class Clostridia; order Oscillospirales; family Oscillospiraceae; genus JAJQCF01. Next base: position 126,948 of record JAJQCF010000022.1, on the reverse strand, counting down.
GCGCCGTGCGGAAGCGCATGACCGTCTCCGCGTAGTATTTAAGCCCCGTCGTCAGCTCCGAGGAGCTTGTGTAGACATATCCCTGCGTTATAGCGGCAAACTCAACGCGCACGAGCGCTATAAGGCTCTTGGCCGCCTCAAGGGGAGAGACAAAGCCGTAGCCCCAGCCGCGGAAGCAGACGTCGAATGCCAGCGCGGCGGCCACGAGCGCCCATAGCACGAGCCAGAGACGGCGGTGCTCGCGCTTATCCTCACGCCGCAGGGCGCGTATTTCCTCAAGCCCAGTCGGCATGGCGGTTCCTCCTGTAGAAAATGATGAAAAATATTGACATAACGCCGCAGACGACGCCGGTGAACATATTAAACCGCTCCGTCGTGCCGACCATGTAGCACACGTCGTAGACAATGAGCGTCGTCAGCCCGCCCAGCAGCGCCGAGACAGGCGTCAGCACCCTGAAGTCGGGGCCGACCAAATAGCGCGCGAAGTGCGGCATCATAAAGCCCAGCATACTAAGCTGCCCGCAGAACGACATGATAACCGCCGTCAAAATTGTGCAGACGGCAATGAGAATATTGCGGAAAACCGTCACGTTCAGCCCCATGCTCTTGGCCTCGTCCTCACCGAAGACCATGATGTTTATCTTGCTGCCGAGGGCGAAAATTATCACCAGACATATCACCACAGGTATGCCCATGAGCAGCGCTTCGTACCACGTAAAGTCCTCCGCGGCAAAGCGCCCGCCCAGCAGGTTATTCACCATTGTCGCCTTGTTCTCGTCCTCGCTGAGAGAGACGACGTACTGGATGAACTGGCCGATTTGGTTTATCACGGTGGAGAAAACGCTGCCTGCCAGCATGAGCGCCACGGTGTTTATCTTGCCCCGCCCCGCGGCGAAGGCTATGCCCACGATGAGCATAACGCCGGCAAAGCAGCCCGCTAAAGTACACAGCTGCTGGGCGCAGAGCTGGAAAATGCTCTGGCTGTTCATCTGCTCTATCAGCTCGGAGGCGGAGATTATCATGTTGGAGTTATACCAAAATAAGTCGCTGTCGGCGAAAAAGCAGATGAAAATCAGCCCGCCGATAAGTCCGCCCGACTGCACGCCCAGCGTTGTCGGCGAGGACATGGGGTTGCGGAAAACGCCCTGATACGCCGCGCCGGAGGCCGAGAGCGCCATGCCGGCGAGTATGACGACGATGTGGGTATAAATGACAAACTGCACCGTGGAGCTGCCGCCGGTGGTGATGTAGTCCAGCAGTCCCGATATGCGCGTTATCGTCACGTCGCGGTACGTTGCGAGGGAGTAGTCAAAGTGTATATCCGTCATCGTGAAGCCGAGCAGGCCGTAGGGCACAAAGCACATGGAGAGTATAAACAGCACGAATATGGCGATTGCCAGCGCGACGATAACGCGCCCGCCGTGGCTCATGCGGTGGCGGCGGAGCGTTTCATCCTGAAATATGTTCCGCCCCTCCATCTCCATGCGCAGCTGAATTTTGGCGTCAAGGTTCTTCTTTTTTTGCTTGTCTTGATAATCCTTCAAATCGGACATTGCGTAAGCTCCCGTTTATTCCTTTCCGGCCAAGATTGCGGTTATCTCAGTCTTGCCGAGGTCATATCTGTAAAATTGGCTGTAAAACTCGCGTATATAGCCGCGCACCTCGTCCTGCGTGTAAGCGCCGTGGAAAAGCCACGCCGTCCACACCGCCTCCAGCACGCTCTCCGCCGAGCCGTCCGCCCAGCTGCCGACGCCGCAGGGGTTGACATAGATTTCATAGCTGCCCTCTATGGTGCTCTTGACCTCTATGCCGCGCTGGTCATCCCAGCTCAAGCGGTTCCAGACCGTGCAGCTCTGGAGCGCCGTCTTTATGCTTTGGCTGGCGACAACGACCGCGGGATAGTCCTCCCCGCCGAGGCCGGTTGTCAAAAACTTTGTCTGCGAACCGTTTGTGTTGTTGAACTGCACGCCCTCCGCGCCGTTAATTATGCTCTTTATGTGCGCCACGGAGCGTATGGGGTGGACGTACCAGCGCGCGACGTTCGTGCTGGCCAGAGCCGCCGCGCCCATGTTGACAACGCCCGCGATGCTCATGTAGTAGTTCAGCGGGCGGGAGGCATAGCCCTTTTCCGTCACCGGCAGGCCGTACTCCTCGAACTCGACATATGAGGCGGTGGAAATGCGGTAGAGCACGTCGCTGTCCCAGCCGGAGATGTAGAGCGTATACTTGCCCGCGCTGGCGTCCGTCTCGCCGGAGAGATATTTCACGTCCTCGCCCTGCACATTGTCGTAGTCGATGCTGCCGACGGTGAAGCGGTCAACGCGGCCCGCGAGGTCGGCTATAAGCTCGTCCTGCCAAGCGAGATAGCTTGATGCCAGCTCTTCCGCGTTCTGTCCGCCCTGCTCCGTGCGGTCGCCCAGCACTGTGCCGACTATGGACACCGCGCTGCGTATGCCGCTTGCCGAGGCGAGCGAGGGCAGTACGACGTACTCGATGCCCGCGGCCTCAAGCTGCGCTATCTGCTCGTCCGTGAACGTCATTTGTCCGCTCAGCTCAAAGCATACGGCGGGAGCAATTTCTAAAAGCTGCGCAAACGCCTCGTCGCTAAGGGGCTCGGAGCCGTCGCCGCTCCAGAGGGCGGGCGTGCTCGCCGCGCCCTCGTCGGCAAAGACCGTCTGCGCCCAAGTGTTGGCAAGGAAGTCCTCCGACGCGGCGGCGAGCGCGCCGCTGCCGCCCAGCATCTGCACCAAAATTGCCGCCTCGCCCACCGCCGCGGCAGTGCCGAGACCGGCGGGAACCTCTATGTAGGTGCCGTCGGAGAGCACGACCTGCTTGTACTCGGCTTCGCCGCTGCCCGCGGTCGTCTCGGTGACGGCTGTGACGCCCTCGCCGTCAGCCGCGGAGGTTCCGTCGTCGCTGCGCAGCGCGCCCTCGTCGCCGCCGGCGGAGTCCTGCTCCGTCTGCTCGCCCACGCCCTCGGGGGTGGTGTAGGCGTCGGAGGCGCTCACGTCGTAGTCCGTGTTGGCGGACTGCTGCTCGGGGTTTTCCTCCTCGCCGTACTGCGCCATGTCGTCCTCGAAGCCGCGCTCGGAGGAAGACTCCTCCACTTCCGTCACAGAAAATATGTCCTCGTCCTCGCGGTCATACTCTATATTGTTGTCCTTCAGCGTGTCCACGTCGGAAACATCGTCAAATTTTTGGTTAAAAACCACCTGCTCCAGCGCGGGACTGGCGCGGCAGGCGCACAGCAGCACCATGCTCAGCGCCAGCAGCGCGGCAGCGCAGCGTCTTACTCTCATTCGGTTGCCTCCACTGCTTATTATTTTGCCTCGCTCTTGGAGCGCCTTACGCGCGTCACGGCGCCCGCGGCAATGGCCGCCACGACGCAGACGGACACGACTATCGTCGGTATGGGATTTTCCACAACCGTGTCCATAACTATCTCAAAAATCGTCAGCTCGGGCTCGGGTTCCGGCTCCGGCTCCTCCTCGACTACCTCTTCCGGCTCTTCCTCAGCCTCCGGTTCAGGCTCCGGCTCGCCGCCGCTCTCCGGCTCTTCGGGTTCCTCGACCGGCTCCTGCTCCGGCATTTCGTCCGACTGCTCGGAGAGGTCTGTCGGGACTATCTCCACGTCGGTCTGCTCGGTCGTGGGCGCGGCCTCGCCGGTGCCCTCGCTGCCCTCGCTGTCGCCGGTGCCTGTGCCGTCGCCCTCGCCGCCGTAGCCGGTGCCTGTGCCCTCGCCGCTGCTGCCGGTGCCGTCGCCGACAGTGCCGCTGCCGGAGCCGTCGCCGTCGCCCTCGCCGTCTCCGCTGCCGCCGCCGTCGCCCGTTTCCTCAACCGGCTCCTTTTCCTCCGCCTCGCTCAGCTCCGCGCTGACCGTGGCGGTCAGGGTGACGTCGTCGTCCTGCGTTATGAAGTACGGCCCGACGGAAAAGCCCTCGCCGCCGCTGACTTCGCTCACGTCGCCGTACTCGACGTTTGAGCCGCTGTTGTTGGCGTATTCGATGCTGAAAGTCCAGTCCACATAGACAACCTGCGTGTCGTCCTCGGAGTCAGCCCAGAGGTCGTTTATAAGGTCGTTGCAGTAGAAGCCGACCACGTTGCCGCTGCCGCCGGCTATGTAGGCGCTGCTGCTGTCGTCGTTGTCCTCCCACGTCTGGGTGTACTTGCCCGCCGTGGAGTATGGACGGATATACATGAAGTCGTCCGCGCCGCCGCTGCCCTGCACCTTGAAGCTGCCGGTGACAAGATATATGCTGCCGCTGCCGAGTACGGGGTGGGTTTCCACCTGCTCGGTTATGTCCTCAGCCGTATCGCCCGCCGTGTACATTGTCCAGACATTGTTGTGCGCCGTGTTGGCGCCGCCGTCGGTCTCCAGCAGCCATGTCAGGTAGCCGTTTGTGAAGTCGTCACGCGCGACGAGGCAGCTGTCGCTCTGGTTGGCCGCTGTATACTCCGTGCCGCTCGCAGAGCCGCTTTCGCTGCTGAAGCCGTAGTAGCAGGCTGTTATGGAAACGTTGCTTGATGAGCTCTCCGTGGCCACAACTGCGCCCCACTGCTCGCCTGACAGTACCTCGCCGTACCAGAAGCAGTCTTTATAAGTGCCGCGGTCGCCGCCCGCAATACCGCCGACACAGCCCCCGTCGGGAACATTTATATCGCCGGTGGAATAGCAGTGCTCAATAACCACCTCAAGGGAGTAAACCAGCCCCGCAATGCCGCCGAAGTATGTACTGCCGGACGCCGCAGGGTCGCCGCTTATGCTGCCTGTGCTGTAGCACCGGCTGACATCTTCGCCCGTACCGCTGCTGAGCATTATACAGCCCAGTATGCCGCCGGCGTGCGTGAAGCCGCCTACTTCTATATCTCCGGTGTTCCAGCACTCGCTTATGACCGTAGAACGGTGAATGTATCCCACAATGCCGCCCACGTATGCGGACTTGCTCACCTCTGTGCTGCCGCTGATGGAGCCGTTATTGGCGCAGTCCGTTATTTGGACATTATTGGAGGAAGAACTGCTGTTGCTGTAGGAGGAACCGGCAATGCCGCCGACAGCAATAATGCCGTCAGTCAGTGTAGAATCTCCGCCAACCTTGGTGACATCCGCATTGTTGACACAGCCCGTCAGCTCCGCCACCAAGCCGTTGGTTGTATTGTACTCGACATAGCCCGCAATGCCGCCGACGTACTGGCAGCCGCTGACGCTTGTGTCCTCCTCGGTTGTGCAGTCGGTCATAACGCCGTAGTTGTAGCCCGCAATGCCGCCGACAACGCTCTTTGAATATTCCGATGCCACGCTGCTGCCGCTAAGCAGCGTGCAGCCTGACATTGTGCCGCAGTTTATGGAGACAAGTCCGCCCACGCCGTAGTCGTTGGCATAGGCGTTGCCGCCGCTCTCCACGGAGTCTTCCTCCTTGGCGCTTATGTTCACCAGCGCGGAGCAGTTATCAATCTCACCGTAGTTATATACGCACAGCACACCCCATTCGGGCTGGTTATTGTGGTTGTCAATCTGCCCCGACGGCAGGCTCCAGTCGGCTTCGATTGTTAGGTCATAGACGCCGGAGCTGGCGTTTATAGTGTGGAGGAAGCCCGTGTCGCTCCAGTCGAATGTTGAAGCGTCATTATCCGCCTCCAGCGTTATCGTGTGGCCTTGGCCGTAGATTATGCCGTAGAACTCATCGCTCGCGCTGTTCCAGATATTTATAGTCTCGCGGTCTGCAACACTAAGCTCCAAGTCCTCTTCGATATTTATAATGTAATAGTAATTTGTCTCGTCCGTGGCGCGGGTTGACGCTATGTCCCCGATAAGGGCAATCAAAGCGTCCTTGTCGGCCACCGTGTTGTCCACAGTCTCTATCTCCGCGCCCGTTTTGTCCGTGTAGCTCGTCTCCCAGACGGCGTAGAGGGTGAAGTCGGAGGCGGGGACGCTCTCCTCGCTGATAACGGTGTCGAAGTCCCATAACTCCCCGTCGTCGTCGGCCGAGGTGTACCAGCCCTGAAACTCGTGGACTATGTATATGTTGCCGGTGGTGTCGGTCGTCCACTCGGCCTCGCCCGGGTCGTCAAACTTCTCGCCCGCTGTGCGTGTCTGTGCCTCCGGCGCGCTGCTGCCCTCCGCGCCCTCGGTGCGCTCGGAGATGTCAAACGTCAGCGTGGCCTGATAAGCCCAGTGCGCATAAAGCTCGATGTCCTTATAAAACACAGCGTCGGCAAAGTATTCAAACTCCGTGCCGTCGGCGTAGTACCAGCCGGTGAAAACGTATGTCCGCTCCTCCGTCGTGCCGCTGTATGTCAGCTCCTCCGACGCCGCGTCCAGCGCCTCGGCAAGCGTGAGGCCGCTCATGCCGGAAAGCGTGCTCTCGGTGACCTCCGTTGAAGCGCCGAGGCCGGAAACGGTCTGGCTTGCCGCGCCGTCGGCGAAATAACCGTACTCGTCCCCCGACGTGCCGCCGCCGAGCGTTATGGTGTATGTCGCCGTGACGTCCGTCTCCTCCGCCGTGGCGGTGACGGTTACGTCGGCGGCGGGCATGGTGAAGGTGCGCTGCTCGTCAGTCCAGCTGAGAACGAGCTTTTGCGTCTCGCCGTCCGTGTCGGTGTAGGTTGCGGCAACGGAGGTGAGCGCCACGCCCTCGTCGGTCGTGACCGTGAGCGTCACCGTCTCGCCCTCCGCCGCGTACTCGGCGCTGCTCGTGAGCGTCAGGCCGCTCGGCAGCTCGTCTATGGTGATTTTGTACATCTCGGTCGCCGTCCCGCCGTCCGCCTCCAAGAACACAGAGGGTACGGGGAACGCAGTCCCGCGGCTCCAAAGGCCGGTGCTCTCCGTCGTGCCGTTGGAGGTGTTAAGAATCCAGACAAGCTCGTCGGCGGAAGCGGCGGCGGAGCTTATGGCCGCGGCGTATGCGCTGTCGGCAGGCTCGGTTGCCTCGCTGTTCAGATAACAGCAGTTTTCCAGATAATATGCGTTCGTGACGCACTCGAAACCGACGGCCGCGATTGCCCCGCAGGGCTCCGCCGCGGTGTACACCGCGCCCAGCTGCAAAGCGCTGTCTATGCCGCTTGCGCCGGACACGGAGCCGACGAGGCCGCCGACGCAGCCGGAGCCGCTAATCTCGCCCGTATTGAGGCAGACGGAGAACGTGCAGTCCTCGGCCAGTCCGACAAGGCCGCCGACGCACTCCGCGCCGCTGACGGTGGAGGTGGCAAGGTTCGTCTGGTAAAGCTCGCCCTGCTCGGAGAGGAACGCGCAGGAGGCGAATGTCGTTCTTACGGCATAGCCGACGATGCCGCCGACATAGCTGCCGCCGCTTATTTCGCCCTCAACGCTGAGATTGGCGATAGCCGCGCCCTCAGTATAGCCGAAAAGCCCCGCGCAGTCGTCTTCTGTGTCAATGTAAAGCCCCGTGACGGCATAGCCGCAGCCGTCGAACGTGCCGCGGAAGGGGTAGTCGAGACTGCCGATAGGCGTCCAAGAGCCGTCTGAATATTCGGTGCTGCCTGCCTCCGTGCCGGTATTCGTGTTGTTTTCCTCGGCAATTATATATGAATAGCTGACAACAGCTTCCTGCGCGCCCGCCGCGGCAACTTCAGCGCCCGAGTCGTTTTCCGTTCCCTCGCTGCCTGTGCCGTCGTCGGTTGTTCCGCTGTCCTCGCTTGTTCCGCTGCCCTCGGTTGTTCCGCCGTCTTCGGTTGTCCCGCTGTCCTCGGTTGTCCCGCCGTCCTCGGTTGTCCCGCTGTCCTCGGTTGTCCCGC